>NZ_JACCFP010000001.1:2335791-2654936 GCF_013410655.1 Nocardioides thalensis | reverse complement strand
TCGACCTGAGCTTCCTTCTCGTCATGATCCTGGCCTACGTCCTGCTCGCACTGAACCGGAATTTCCTGCTCTGACGGGTCGCGTAGCCTCGGGATTGCAGGGTAGTTGTGGTGTCGGAAGTGACTGGTGAATCTCGTTGGGGAAGGACCAGGCGCTAGAGTTCGCTGAGACAGAGTGTCTCCTTGATCGAAGATAGGTGAGGTCATGCCGCTGACGCCCGAGGACGTGAGCAACAAGCGCTTTACCCCCGTCCGGTTGCGCGAGGGCTACGACATGGGTGAGGTCGACCAGTTCCTGGACGAGGTCGAGGCCGAGCTCGCCCGGCTGACCCAGGAGAACGACGAACTCCGCGCCAAGCTGTCGGCGGCACAGTCGGGCGGCCCCGCGTCGTACGACTCCTACGACACCGCGACCGCCATCAAGCCGGTCCCGGAGCCGATCGCTGCGCCCGTGCCGACCCCCGAGCCGACCCCGGCCCCCGTGCCGGCCGCCGCTCCGGTCACCGGCGAGATCTCCGGTGGCGTCGAGACGATCCGGGTCGAGACCGTGCCCGAGGCGTCCAACGCCGCGGCCCGTCTCCTCGAGATCGCCACGCGCAACGCCGACGAGCTGGTCGAGGACGCGAAGAACGAGGCCGACAAGATCGTCGGCGAGGCCCGCACCAAGGCCGAGCGCCTCGAGAACGAGGCCAAGGGCAAGGCCGACCGCCTCGAGTCCGACGCGCGCGCCCGCGCCGAGATGCTCGACAGCGAGACGGCCGAGCGCCGCACGCAGCTGTTCGGCGACCTGGAGAAGGAGCGCGACAAGCTCAACATCGAGGTCGAGAACCTGCGCTCGTTCGAGCGTGAGTACCGCTCGCGCCTCAAGAGCTACTTCACCCAGCAGCTCGAGGCGCTCCAGACGCCGGGCGACACCGTCGCTCCCGTCGAGGAGTCGCCGGCGCCCAAGCGCCTGCGCTCGATCCTGGGCGAGGAAGAGCGCTAGTCCGTCGACCCGACGTTCTCTCGAACGGCCGCTCACCTCGGTGGGCGGCCGTTCGGCGTGTTCTCGGCTCGTGGTCCAGCCGGTGAGCCTGCTTGGAGTGGTCGCGACCAGGGGCTAAGGTCCCTGCAGCCTCCGCCGCAAGCCGTGGCGGAGCGTCGCTCCGAACAGGAGGCCCTCGTGGCGCGCACCTCGAAGAAGACGCTGGCGGGCTCGGCAGCGTCCGCAGCGAAGCGGATCATCCGTCGACCGAAGGCGCAGTCCAGCGCTGCGAGCAACGGAGCGACCAAGAAGAAGGCCGCCGCACCGGCGAAGAAGGCCGCGCCGGCCAAGAAGGCGCCCGCCAAGAAGTCGGCACCGGCGAAGAAGGCTCCGGCGAAGAAGGCGGCGCCGGCGAAGAAGGCTCTGGCGAAGAAGGCGGCGCCGGCGAAGAAGGCTCCGGCCAAGAAGGCGGCGCCGGCGAAGAAGGCTCCGGCCAAGAAGGCGGCGCCGGCGAAGAAGGCTCCGGCCAAGAAGGCGGCGCCGGCGAAGAAGGCTCCGGCCAAGAAGGCCGCGCCGGCGAAGAAGGCGCCCGCCAAGAAGGCCGCGCCGGCGAAGAAGGCGCCCGCCAAGAAGGCCGCGCCGGCGAAGAAGGCGCCCGCCAAGAAGGCCACGCCGGCGAAGAAGACGCCCGCAAAGAAGACCGCGCCGGCCACGAAGGCCGCCGCACCCGTGAAGAAGTCCACCCCTGCGAAGAAGACCGCTCCGGCGAAGAAGGCGGCCCCCGTGAAGAAGGCTCCGGCCACGACCAAGGCGGCTCCCGCCAAGAAGGCACCGGCCAAGAAGGCCACGCCCACCAAGAAGGCGTCCACCCTGGTCGTCCTCGAGGGCGAGGAGGCCTGGTCGAAGGCGGAGCTCGCCGAGGTGGTCGCGGAGCTGCACGAGCAGCAAACCCACAGCGCCGAGATCGTCGCCGAGCAGGAGGCCGACCTGTCGGGCCTGCTGCGGGACGCCGGTGACGGCGCCGGGCAGGACCAGGCCGACGTGGGCGCGACCTCGTTCGAGCGCGACCACGAGCTCACGGTGCTCAACCACGAGCGCGAGAAGCTGGCCCAGATCGAGCGGGCCCTGGCGCGCATCGACGACGGCACCTACGGCGTGTGCGAGTCGTGCGGCAACCCCATCGGGAAGATGCGGCTGATGGCATTCCCCCGTGCAACACTTTGCATGACATGCAAGCAGCGAGAGGAACGTCGGTAGGCACGCCCGAGGGCGGCGCCGACGGGCACGAGGCCCCCGCCCGGTCGCGCAGCTGGCTTCTCTTCGCCGGCGTGGCGCTCGTCGCGTACGCCGTCGACCAGCTCACGAAGCACTGGGCGGTCTCGGAGCTTGCGGGCGAGCCCGACGTCCAGGTCGTCGGAGAGCTCCTCCAGCTCCACCTGACCTACAACCCCGGTGCGGCGTTCAGCCTCGGCACCGACTTCACGGTTGCGCTCACCTGCCTCGCGATCGTCGCGACGTTCGTCGTGCTCTGGTTCAGCCGGCGCCTCGGGTCGGCGATCTGGGCGATCGGCCTCGGCCTGATCCTCGCCGGCATCGACGGCAACCTGACCGACCGGCTGGTGCGCGATCCGTCACCGTTCCGCGGGCACGTCATCGACTTCCTGATGCTCCCGAACTGGCCGGTCTTCAACGTCGCCGACATCTGCATCAACGTCGGTGCCGGACTGGTGATCCTCCAGGCCTTCCGCGGCGTCCAGCTCGACGGCAGCCGCGCGGCCAAGGAGACCGACGAGAAGGCCGACGGGGTGACCGACGAGGAGGACGCGTGACCAGCGTCGACCACCGCAGCCTCCCCGTGCCCGACAGCCTCGAGGGCGAGCGCGTCGATGTCGCCATGGCGCAGCTGTTCGGCGTCTCCCGCACCCGCGCGGCCGAGCTGATCGCCGACGGCCGGGTCCAGATCGACGGCGCCACCATCGCGACCAAGAGCGAGCGGCTGATGCCCGGCGCCGTGCTGGACGTCGAGATCCCGCAGGAGGCTGATCCGCTGGAGGTCGTGCCCGAGATCGTGGAAGGCATCAAGATCATCCACGACGACGACGCGATCGTGGTGATCGACAAGCCGGTCGGCGTCGCGGTCCACCCGTCGCCCGGCTGGCGCGGTCCGACCGTGGTCGGGCACCTCGCCGGCGCCGGCTTCCGGATCTCCACCTCCGGCGCCAAGGAGCGCGAGGGCATCGTCCAGCGCCTCGACGTCGGCACCTCGGGCGTGATGGTGATCTGCAAGTCCGAGCACGCCTACTCGGTGCTCAAGAACGCGTTCCGCCAGCGCACGGTCGACAAGACCTACCACGCGCTCGTCCAGGGGCACCCCGACCCGCTCAGCGGCACGATCGACGCGCCGATCGGCCGGCACCCGGGCGCCGACTACAAGTTCGCGGTGATGGAGGGTGGCCGTGCGAGCGTCACCCACTACGAGACGCTCGAGGCACACCGCTTCGCCAGCCTGCTCGAGGTGCACCTCGAGACGGGCCGCACCCACCAGATCCGGGTGCACATGTCGGCGCTCCGACACCCGTGCTGCGGCGACCTCACGTACGGCGCCGACCCGACGCTGGCGAAGCGACTGGGCCTGACGCGCCAGTGGCTGCACGCCGTGCGGCTCGGCTTCGAGCACCCGGAGACGGGCGACTACGTCGAGTACGAGTCGACGTACCCCGACGACCTGGCCCGCGCGCTCGACGTCGTCCGTGAGATCCACTGACGCAGCGGTCGCGCTGCGGCCGGCGACTCCTGACGACGCGAGCGCCGTCGCCGACGTACACCTCAGGGCACGGGCGGCGGCGTCGATGCCGCCAGGGATCCACAGCGAGGCCGAGGTGCGGGCCTGGCTCGCCGGACGGCTGGCCGAGGACGAGGTCTGGGTGGCCGAGGTCGACGACGTCGTGGTCGGCTACGCGCGGTTCACACCGACCTGGCTCGACGATCTGTACGTCGATCCCGGGGCGCAGGGTTGCGGCGTCGGGTCCGCGCTCCTCGACGTGGTCAAGGCGCTGCGTCCCGACGGGTTCTCGCTGTGGGTGTTCGAGGTCAACCATCCGACGCGGGCGTTCTACGCCGCGCGCGGGCTGGTCGAGCGCGAGCACACCGACGGCTCCGGCAACGAGGAGCGTGCCCTGGACCTCCGGATGGAGTGGCCCGGCGCGATCTCCTGAGGACCTGGTGTCAGGTGGCCACGGTCACCAGCACGCCCAGCAGGAGCAGGATCGCCAGGAGCATCAGCACCCCGGACATCTCCGGCACTTCGGTGTTGTCGACTTCAGGAATGTTCGTTGTCATCGATTACCCCCCAGTAATCCCCGAGTAGTGGATCGATCTGGCTGAGCCGAGGTCAGCGCGCCGGTCCACAGGGCACAACGAGGCAGAGGTGCGGGGGCGACGTCGGACACCAGGAATTCACCTGCTGAGTGACGCACCTCGCACCTGTGCGATGGTCATCCCCATGACCCGGCAACGCGGCCACAGCGTTCTGCTTGTTCCAGTGCCCGCGCTCGAGGCCTTCATACGGTCGCGTTGGGAGCACTACGCGCCGGAGCTCGTGTCCCGCGACCCCGCGTTCACCCACGCCCACGTGACGGTGCTCGCGCCGTATCTCGAGGAACCGAGCGCCGACGACCTCGCCGTCGTGGGCGAGATCGCTGCGTCGACGCCGGCGTTCGACTTCCGCCTCGACGACGTCGACGCGTTCCCCGACGGCGTCGTCCACGCCAGACCCGAGCCGTCCGCGCCGTTCAGCCTGCTGACGGAGCGACTGTGCGAGGCGTTCCCGCAGTGTCCGCCGTACGCCGGCCGGTACCGCGACCTCGTGCCGCACGTGACGCTGGACCGGGTCTCCCCGACGGTCGACGTCGCGAGCACCCGCGCGATGATGGGTGACCTGCTGCCCGCGCGCTGCGTGGCCGACCGGGTCGAGCTGCACTGGTACGAGACAGGCAACTGCCACGTTCGCGCCACGTGGGCGCTCGGCGTGCCTACCCTTGAGCCCGACCGGGTGAGCAGCGTCAGGGGGTAGGTCATGGAGGTGCCCGGCATCGAACGGGTCCGGGCCCTCCTCGCTGTCGCCATCTCGTTGGTCGTGCTCGGCCTTGCGGCGTGCACCGACGGCGAGGCGCCCGCGCTGACGCCCGACTCCTCGGAGTCCGCGACAGGCGGACGGCCCGGGGGGACGCCGCGGGAGCAGCCCAACGTGGTGCTCTTCGTGACCGACGACCAGACGCTCGACGAGCTCGCGGTCATGCCCCGGACCCGGCGGCTGATCGGCGACGCCGGCACGACGTTCAGGCAGGCGATCGCGCAGTACCCGCTGTGCTGCCCGTCGCGGGCGACCCTCCTCACCGGCCAGGTCGCCCACAACCACGGGGTGCTGGGCAACGAGGAGCCGTGGGGCGGCTACGGCCACTTCGACGAGACCGAGACGCTGCCGCTCTGGCTCCAGGACGCGGGCTACCGCACGGCGATGGTCGGCAAGTACCTCAACGGCTATCCCGACCCCGCTGACCAGGACGGCGCGACGCACGTGCCGGACGGCTGGACCGACTGGTACGTCCCGGTCGTCGGGCCCTACCAGTACCGGTCGTTCACCGTGAACGAGAACGGCACTCTGGTGCCGCGCAGGCAGTACCAGTCGACCTGGACAGCTGAGACCGTCTCCTCGCTCGTGCGGGAGTACGCCGAGGGCGAGGCGCCGTTCTTCGTCTGGTCGGGGTTCCTCGCGCCGCACGTGGGCGGCCCGGTGGAGGCGGACGACCCGACGGGGGAGGGCCGCGTCGGCACGCCTGCGGTCGAGGACCGCTATCGCGACACGGTGGCCGGCGGGCTGCCGCCGAAGCCGAGTCGCCACGAAGCGGACCTCAGTGACAAGCCGAGCTGGCTCGAGGAGCGCAGCGCGCTCGACCCCGCGGCGATGAACGAGCTCTTCCGTCAGCGCCGCGAGTCGCTGAGGTCGGTCGACGACGCGATCGCCCGCGTGGTCGACACCCTCGCCGCGGTCGGCGAGCTCGACGACACCGTGCTCGTGTTCACCTCCGACAACGGCACCATGCTGGGCGAGCACGGCTTCAACCAGAAGATCTACGGCTACGAGGAATCGATCCGCGTCCCGCTGCTGATGGCCGGCCCCGGCATCGCCCGCGGCGCCGTACGGGACCAGCTCGTGTCGCTCACCGACCTGCCCGCCACCATCCTCGACCTCGCGCGGGCGAAGCCCGGCCTGCCGCAGGACGGGGTCTCCTTGGTGGACGCCACCAACGACCACGATCACCTGGCCGACCGCCACCTGCTGCTCGAGGCCGGCGGCTGGCCCAACGAGGACCAGCAGCGGCTCTACACCGGCATCCGCACCTCCGACGGCCGGGTGCTGCTGCGCTACTTCGACGGCTGGGTCGAGACCTACGACCTGGCCGACGACCCGTTCCAGCTCGACGGGACCACGTCCGAGGCGGAGAGGCCGTGGCGCGAGGAGCTGCTCGCCGAGCTCGACCGGCTGGAGACGTGCGCCGGCAAGGAGTGCCTGGCGCCCTGACCTGTCAGCGTCGCGCCTGGCGTCCCAGCCCTGCGTCGCGGGCCCGAACGATCGCCTCGGCGCGGTCGACCGCGGCCAGCTTGGTGAGCACGGCGCTCACGTGGTTGCGGACCGTCTTCGGGGAGAGGAAGAGCCGCTGGGCGATCTGCGGGTTGGAGAGTCCGGCGGCGACGAGGTCGAGCACCTCGTGCTCGCGCGCGGAGAGCTCGGGGAACGGCGATCGGTCCGTCGCAGAGACGGCGGCGAAGAAGTCGACGACCTGGGCCGCCAGCCCGGCCCCGAACACGATGCCGCCCTCGGCGGCGGTGAAGACGGCGCGCAGGATTTCGGCGGGCTCGGCGCCCTTGAGCAGATAGCCCCGCGCGCCGGCCTGCACCGCGTCCAGCACGGTCGAGTCCTCCTCCGACATGGTCAGCACGAGCACGCGCACGCCCGGGTGTCGCGCGAGCAGCCGCCGGGTCGCCTCGACCCCGTCGAGGACCGGCATCTGGACGTCCATGACCACCACGTCCACACCGTCCTCGCCATGGCGGTCGACCGCGTCGAGCGCCTGCTGGCCGTCGCCGGCGGTGTCGACGACGCTGATGCCGTCCATGCTGCCGAGGAGCGCCGCGAACCCCTCGCGGAACACCGGGTGATCATCGACGACCAGCACCCGCACCGCCGCCTCGTTCACAGCGTCACCTCCATCGACGCCTGCGGTGTCACCGCGGGCTCGCTGCGCGGCGCGGGGGCCGTGACCCTCCCACCGGCGACCTCACGGATCGGTAGGTGCGCGGTCACGCGGGTGCCGCCAGCAGCCGACGACTCCACGGTGCAGCGACCGCCCAGCTCGCGAGCTCGCTCCCGCATCGACGACAGCCCGACGCCCGCGAGCGAGTCCGGGCCGATGCCGACACCGTCGTCCGCCACCTCGACGACCAGCTCCTGGTCTCGTACGTCGATCCGCACGTGAGCGTGCCCGGCGCCGGAGTGGCGTACGGCGTTGGTGAGCGCCTCGGACGCGATCCGGAAGGCCGCCACCTCAGCCGCGGCAGGCAGCGGACCGAGGTCGGCGGCGACGTCGACGGTGACCGACAGCGCGGGCGTGCGGATCCGGTCGGCCTGCTGGCGCAGTGCCCCCGCCAGGCCGACGTCGTCGAGCGCAGGCGGTCGCAGACCGTGCACCAGGCGGCGTACTTCGGCGAGCAGGCCGGAGATGTCGCCCCGCGCGGCCGCCAGCGCGTGGTCGGCCTCCGTGGGCGCCCGCTGCGCGGTGATCCGGGCGGTGTCGATGCGGGATGCGATCGCGGCGAGCGTCGGGCCGAGCCCGTCGTGGAGCTCGTTGCGCAGGCGACGGCGCTCGTCCTCGACAGCGGTGACGATCCGCTCCCGGCTCGCCTGCAGCTGGTCGGAGAGCTGGGCCGCGCGCGCCGCCGCGGCAGCCTGACGGACCATGTCGGCCAGGAGTGCCTCGTCCGCACGGCGCAGTCGCTGCCGCGGTCCGCGTGGGAGGTGGAGCCAGCCGATGGCCTCGCCTCGGTAGGCGATGGGCATCGCGTCGGTCTCGGCGGGCGGTGTCCCGTGCTCGACGGTCACGTGGCTGCCGTCGTCCTGGAGCAGCTCGACCCCGGCGTAGGTGGTGCGGAACGCACGGCTGACAGCTCGGGCGATCTCGAGGAGCTGCGACGACGGCGTGTCCGAGGTCTCGAGACGAGCGGCCAGGCGCGACATGACGCCGTAGGGGTCGTCGCGCTCACCTCGGGCGCTGCGCCGTACCCAGCGCCACAGCCGGTGCCGCAGCGGCGCGTAGACCAGGGAGACCACGAAGACCGCGAGCACGAGCGACTCGGCGCCCGACAGGTGTGCGCCGAGGAGGTTGCTCGCGAGCGCGAGCAGCGCGAGGTCGAGGAGGTACGACAAGACGACGAGAGCGCCGTACACGATGGTGCTGTCGAGGAGTCGGTCGACGTCGATGACGTCCGGACGGACGAGGCCGACCGCCACCGCCGCGCCTGTGACGGCGAGCGCGACGGAGAGGCCGTAGGACCCGACCGCGTCGGGAAGCACCGCGAACGCCAGCATCACGAGGACGTCGACGATGCCGGCCCACAGCAACCAGCGCATGCGGACCCGGTCGGCGCCGCTCGCGCGGCGGTAGCCGGCCGTCACGATCAGGAACGGCAGGACCAGGCTGACCGGCACCACGAGGTACGACGCCTGGAGTGCCGCCTGCCACACCTGGTCGGGGAGCGGGATCGTGACCGGATCGAGGTCGAGAGCCAGCACCGACGGTGGCAAGGGCGAGTCGGGCGACTCCATCTCGGCGACCTCGGCGGGGATCACGAGCAGGAGGAGCGGGAGCGCTGCGGTGCCGGCGAGCGACACCAGGGCCGGCCATCGCCAGCGCCCGGTCGGCAGCCGGCCGGTCGGGTAGAGCAGGAGGATCAGCGGCAGGATCAGCAGCAGGCCGGCGCCGAGCCGCATGAAGAACCAGAAGGCGAGCTCCGCGCCCGGCAGCGCTGGGTCGTGCGCGGTGGCCAGCGCGAGCCAGGCACCGCTCGCGGCGTTGAGTGCCGACCACATGCCGAAGGCGAGGAGCAGCCAGCCGAGGACGTGCCTGCGGTTCCGGAGCACGACGGTGCCCGCAGCCGCGAGCGCCAGCCCGGCCAGGCTGTCGGTCCACGGGCCCGGCAGCTCCAGCGCGGCGACGTGGTCCGCCGGCGCCCGGTCGGTGACGAGCACCGCGAACACCCCTGCGGCGGCGGTGATCGCGGGCCCCACGACGCAGGCGATGCGCGCGGGCACGCTCTGCACCTGCGCGGGCGCGGGGTCGGTCGTGGGCACGACCCAAGGGTGCCCGAGGGGGCGTCCCGTTGTCCCCGGGACCGGGATCACGACCGCACCGGGACAGGAAGGGTGACGGGGAACAGGACACGTCGCCCTGCCGGACTGGGACGTGGTCGCCGAAGGGTGCTCGTCAACGACCGCTGTCCGTCCGAAAGGCACGCCCATGAGCTTCTCCACCACTCCGCCCGCCGCGCGCACCGACGTCCAGGAGGCGCCGCTGCGCCGGCCGAGGACGATGTCGCGCACCACGATCCGCCAGGTCGGCGTCGGCCTGGCCCTCGGCGCTGCCGCCTGGGCGACGTCGGTCGCCTTCCACGGCTTCAACCCGGAGACCGAGACCGGTACCCGGGTGACCGGTGTGGCCGGCTTGCTGTTCCAGTGCGGTCTGCTGGCTCTCGTGCACGTCCACATGGCGACCCGCGCGACGGGGACCAAGAAGGTCAACGGCTGGCTGCTCAACGTCGAACGGCTCCTGTTGGTGCTCGCCATCGTGTGGACGCTGTGCCACACCGCGCTCCCGAGCCAGCGTGACGCGACCTGGCTCGCCGTCCTCGACTTCTCGTGGCCGCTGTCCATGCTCGGCATGCTGCTGATCGGCGTCAGCATCGCGATCAAGGGCCGGTGGCGGGGCATGGCCCGCGCCTGGTCGCTCGTCGCAGAGACCTGGGTGATCGTCACGATGCCCGCGCTGGGCATCCTCGGCGAGTCGGGCGGCACCGTCGTCGGCGTCGCCCACCTGGTCCTCGGCTACGGCGCGCTCGGACTGATCCTCGCGGCGCGGCCCGACCTGGTGGTCGCCGTCGAGGACCGCTGAGCCGGTCGTCGGCCCCGCGGGTGTCGGTCAGACGTGTCCGCTCAGTTGGGCCAGGCGCCGCGCCAGCGCGTCGACCATCGCGTTGGCCTGCTTGGCCGGCATCGCGGAGGTCTTGTCGCCGCCCTGGCTCGACACGGGCAGCACGTCGATCGAGAGCTTCGCGCCGCCGGCGAGGGCGCGCAGGTCGTCAACCTTGTCGCCGAACGGCGAGCCGCTGCCGGGGGAGTAGTAGCGGACGACGTCGTCCACCTCTCCGGCATACAGATCGGCCTTGGTGACCGCGATGACGAGCCAGACCGGCTTGTCGCGACGGACCGCCATCGACGCGATCCGGTGGGCGGTGATCGTCCAGTCCTCGAGCTCGGCGGCGAGCTGCTCCTCGCGGGTGGCGTCGGCCGAGCCGGTCGTGCCCGCCGTACGGCGAGCCGTGGCGTAGCCGTTGGCGACCACGTGGATCACGCCGTCGACCGGCTCGTCGTGGAAGACCTCGTCGAGCGCGCTGAGCCGTGTCGCCGCGTTGTCGCCCGGCACCACGAGGAAGCGGAAGCCGCGGAGCCGTCGCCCGCGCCGGGTGCGTCGCTCCATCACTGCCGAGCCGACCTCGGCGCCCTCGGGCGACGTCCGCTTGGAGAGCCGGTTGGCCAGCTCGGTCTTGCCGACCCCGGTCATCCCGGTGACCGCGACCGTCGGGAACCGCCTCCGGAACAGCCGCTGCACCCGCTCCGGCGCCGTCGCGAGGCCGGTCAGCATGCCGCCGGCCACGGTCGCGCCGACCGCGGCGCGGCTGGAGGTGGGCAGGATCGTCCGGAAGTGAGAGATGCGGGACAAGACGCCTCCTGGGCCTGCCGTCGACAGCGGGTCGCCCTGAGCCTACGTTCCGCGCCGTAAGGTCATCCCATGGCGGACGGACAGCGCACCACCTACGTGCTCGTCGACGGGGAGAACATCGACGCGACCCTCGGCGCCTCGATCCTCGGCCGGCGCCCGCGCCCCGAGGAGCGCCCGCGGTGGGAGCGGCTCCTCCAGTTCGCCAGCGACCAGTGGAGCCAGCCGTCGGTCGGCCTCTTCTTCCTCGCCGCCGGCAACGAGCTGCCCATGCCGTTCGTCCAGGCGCTCCTGGCCATCGGCTATCGCCCGATCCCGCTCTCCGGCGGGCCGGGCGAGAAGGTCGTCGACATCGCCATCCAGCGGACCCTGGTCGAGCTGCAGCGGCGTGAGGCCGACGTCTTCCTCGTCAGCAACGACGGCGACTTCGTCGACCAGGCCTCCGCTCTCCTCGACGGTCGCCGGGTGGCGGTCGTCGGGTTCGGTGAGTTCCGGAACAGCGCGTTCGCCGAGCTCATCGACCGCGGGCTCGAGGCCTACGATCTCGAGTACGACGTCGCGGCGTTCAACGCCCCGCTGCCGCGGGTCCGGATCATCCCGATCGACGAGTTCGACCCGGCTCAGTTCCTGTGACGCGGCACCTCGGACTGCGGTCTCAGTCAGCCCGCTCGCGGGACGTCAGGTCGGCGAGGGCCTCGTCGATGTCCGGATGGTCGAACTCGAACCCGGCGTCGAGAAGTCGAGCCGGCACGGCACGACGGCCGGTGAGCGCCAGAGCCGGGTCCGTGCGCAGCGCCACCGCGCCCAGCCGGACCATCGCGGCCGGCGTCGGGGGCGCGGCGGGCCGGCCGACGTTCCTCCGGAGAGCTGCCATCAGCTCGGCGTTCCTGACCGGCCGCGGCCCGGTGGCGTGCACCGTCCCGGCCATCGCAGTGCCGGGATCGAGCAGAAAGCTGACGATCGCCAGCCAGTCGTCGATGTGGATCCAGCTGATCCACTGCGTGCCCGGGCCCACGCGACCCCCGAGTCCCCACTTCGCCAGCGACAGGAGGCGGTCGAGCGCGGGCGTGCCGTTGTCCAGCACGATGCCCGTGCGGAGGGTGACCAGCCGTCGGGTGTTGGCGCCCTCGACGGACTTCTCCCACGCCTTCGCCACGCCCGCCATCTGCGGTGGGCCGTCGGCCGGGGGTGCCGTCTCGTCCAGGACCTCGTCGCCCGCGTCGCCGTAGATCGCGAGGGTGCTGGCCTGCAGCCACACCGGCACCGGCTCAGCCAGGGTCGCGCTGGCCGTGACCAGTGCCCGCGTCGGCTCGACCCGTGACGTCGTCAGCAGCTCGACGTTCGCCGCGGTGGGTCGCCGGTCGACGAGCTCGCCCGCGAGGTTGACGAGGGCACTGCCCTCGAGCTCGGCGGACCACGCACCCACGGAGCTGCCGTCCCACTCGACCTGCCGGAACCGACCCGGTCGCGGGCGCCGGGTCAGGACGACGACCTCGTGGCCACCGACCTCGAGGTGCTCGCACAACCGGCGCCCGAGCGCGCCGGAGCCGCCTGCGATCACTACCTTCACGGACCCAACATAGGTCGCCCACTCGGAGACGTGTGCGTCCTAGTCTGGCTCCATGGCGAGGACGGGTGGCCGGCCGGCGCGGGTCGAGGACGTGCACGAGCTCGCCCTCGGCATGCCCCACGTCCGCGTCGAGGCCGGCACCCAGGACAGGCCCGTCTACCAGGTCGGCGGGAAGTCGTTCGTGTTCTTCAGGAACCCGCGCCCGGACGCCGTCGATCCCGACACCGGCGAGCGCTACGACGACGTGATCGTCTTCTGGGTGCCCACGGAGGGCGACAAGCTGGCCCTGGTGCAGGACGAGTCCTCCCCGTTCTTCACCACTCCGCACTTCGACGGCCACCTGTCGGTGTTGATCCGGGCGAGCCGGCTGGCGGAGATCAGCTACGACGAGCTCGCCGAGGTGGTGCAGGAGGCGTGGCTCTCTCGCGCGTCGGCCCGCCGGGGTGAGGCGTGGCTCCGGGAGCACGCTCCGGACTAGCGCACGGTTCCCCGGTCGCCCACGGTGCGCGTCAGCGACTGCGGTGGAAGGAGCGGATGAGGCTGGAGGTCCACGCGTCGAATACCGCAGTCGACGCACCGCACGTAGCTGAGCCGGCCCTCGGAGGTCTGATGGCCGGACTCGGTGAGCCAGCCGTGCTCGTGGAGCGCGTCCGCTGGCGCGGACTGCTCTGCTGCGACGTCGGTCATGGTCACGACTCTGCTGTAATGGCCTTATGCATCTCAACCCTTACGGCGAGTACGCCGTGCTGATGGCGGCGTCGCTCGCCGACGACTGGCCCGAGGACCGCGCGGGCATCGAGGCCCGGACCAGGGCGTTCGGCATGACGATGGAGTTCGCCGAGGCGTCCGACGACCACGAGCGCACGCGCCGCGTCGTCGACGAGTGGCTGCGCGTCGTCGACGCGCTGGAGCCGGGGGAGCGGGCCCGGCTGCTCAACGACCTGATGGCGCGAGCGACGGCGTACCCGCGGCTCACCGACCACGGGGGCGAGGGATGGCACCTGCACTACCGCGACGACGCCAACGACTCGCTGCCCGACGTGCTGCGAGCGGTGATCAGCGTCGGTACGGCGCTGCACCTGACCACCCGGGGCATCCATCGGCTGAGCCGGTGCGCTGCGGGGCAGATGGACGGTGACTCCTGCGTGGCCGTGGTCGTGGACGTCACCCGCAACGGACGGCAGCGCTACTGCTCGGTCCGCTGCGCCAACCGCGCCGCCGTCCGCCGGCACCGGTCGAGGCGAGCCGTGACCGTGCCCTGATCGGGTTCCGGCCCTGGATACGTGGATCCGGCGGTGAGAGTGATCGAACAAATGTTCTAGTCTCGTCCCATGTCGCGCACGCCGTTCTGCTGGGTCAGGCGGGACTGGATGCCGGTGCCGCTCCCGGGGCTGATCCTGGAGTGGCGGCGCGACGAACAAGGCTGGATCGCTCTGGTCGCGGTGATCGAGCAGACACCGTCGAGGGTGGTGATCGAGTGGTTCAGGCCGCAGAACCTCCGGCCGGTGCCGGCGTCGCCGAGCCTCGGCAGCCGCTACGGCTGAACCGGCGACAGAAGGGACGGGCCGGCCTGTAAGCCGGGTTCTGTCGAGGGCGACCATCCATCTACGGCGACCGTTGCCGGCCGTCTCCAGCGACCTACCCGTGCACTCGGGCGAGCAGCCCTCGGGCGTGCACTGTCTGGTCTTGCTCCGGGTGGGGTTTGCCGAGCCGCTCCGGTCACCCGGGGCGCTGGTGGGCTCTTACCCCACCGTTTCACCCTTACCTCTCCCTCCTCGCGGAGAGTGAGGCGGTCTGCTTTCTGTGGCACTTTCCCGCGAGTTGCCTCGGGTGGGCGTTACCCACCACCCCGCTCTGTGGAGCCCGGACTTTCCTCGGAGCAGCGGTTGCCCGCTGCCACGCGATCGCCCAGCCGACCCGTCCGGGGGTAGCGTAGCCGGAATGGAGGAGGAGCAGCTGAAAGCGCCGGCGATCGTCTTCCCGCGAGGGGAGGAGCGGCTCGAGTCGGCGTTCCGGACCGCTCACGACCTGCTGTCGCGGCGGGCTCCCAAGGAGGCGCTCGAGGTCATCGAGCCGGCGCTCGAGGCCGAGCCGGGCAACCGGAGCCTGCGGGTGATGCGGGCCTGGGCCTACTACATGCGCGCGCAGCTCGGGAAGGCGGTCGACGAGCTCACCGAGCTCGTCGACGAGGACCCGTCGGACACGTGGGCGCGGCACACCCTGGGGCGGGCGCTGGAGCGGCAGTCGCGGCACCGGGAAGCGCTCCCGCACCTGCGGTTGGCGGCGGCGATGAGCGGCGACGTCGAGCACGAGGTCGACGTACTGAGGGTGGAGCGGGTCGTCGAGGGGCTCTGAGGCCCGATCGCGGTAGGTTCGTCGCCATGGAGTACTGGTTCTGCCTCAAGCACCACCAGGTCGAGCCGGAGGAGGGCTGCCCCAACAAGGACCGGCTGGGTCCCTACGCCTCGGAAACCGAGGCGGCGCGGGCGCTCGAGCTCGCCGCCGAACGCACGGAGAAGTGGGACGAGGACCCGGTCTGGAACGACGACGTCGAGGACGAGCAGTAGGTGTTCCGTCGTCGCCGGCGGATCAAGGCGCCGGTGATCGACCCGGCCACAGGGAAGCCCGTCTCCGCCGCGGCGTTCGTCGGCCTGATCCTGATGGCCGCGTCCTTCTTCCTGTACGGCGCCAGCGTGCTCGTCGCTCCATGGTGGGCGGTCGTGGTGCTCATGGTCGCCTGGGCGGCGCAGCTCGTGCTGTGCCTGAGCTGGTTCGAGCGGCGGCCGACGTGGCTGCCTGTGGTCGGCGCGGCGTCGATCGTGCTGTGGTTCCTCGCGCTCGTCGGGGGAGCCGCGTTCCTGGGGTGGAGCGCGTGAGCGGAAGACATTGGCCGACCTCCCCGGTCCCTCCAGCACCGGGGAAGTCGGCCGACCCGGACCGATGAATCGGGCTCTCCCAGGTCGAGGCAAGCCCGCCGCCTGGTGGGGCAGGCGCGGCGCTGACTCAGGGCGCCTGCTCGGGCTTACCGGATGTGGCAACGAAACCCCGGCGCCTTGACGGCTGTCAAGTTTTTGCTGGACATTTGACCGGACAATCTCCGTCGGAGGCCGCATCTGCTGGGGCCGCCGCAGGTAGGGTCGAACGCGTGACGACAGCCGCCGCCCGTCGTACGCCTGCGGACAAGCACGACGAGCGTCGCCGGGCGCTCGCCGACTCCGCACTTCGGACCCTCGGGGAGCTCGGCTACGCGCGCTCGAGCCTGCGCGAGATCGCCAACAACTCCGAGTTCTCCCACGGTGTCGTCCACTACTACTTCCGCGACAAGCACGACCTGATCGTCTACTGCGTCAAGCAGTACAAGGCGTCCTGCGTGCACCGCTACGACGGCGTGGTGGCCGAAGCGACGACGGCCGACGAGCTCGTCCGCGGCTTCGCGGCCAAGCTGGTCGAGACCATCGTGGAGGAGGCGCCGATGCACCGCCTCTGGTACGACCTGCGATCGCAGAGCATGTTCGAGGAGAGCCTCCGCGAGGCCGTGCTCTACATCGATCAGACCCTCGAAGACATGGTCTGGCGGGTCGTCGCCCGCTACGCCGAGCTCTCGGGCGCGGCACCCGCGATGACGTCTCATGTCGCCTACGGGCTGCTCGACGGACTCTTCCAGCAGGCGCTCCTCGGATATCTCTGCGGCAAGGAGGGCGTCCTCGACGACCTGACCGCCCAGGTTCACGGCCTGATGCCCGTTCTGCTGGCACCGGCGTCGGCGCCGTAGGCGATGATGTGGGCATGGCGATCCACATCACCGATGACGCGGCCGCTGACGAGCTGCTGACCACGAACCCGTTCGCCCTCCTGGTCGGGATGATGCTCGACCAGCAGTACCCGATGGAGCACGCGTTCCTGGGCCCGCAGAAGGTCGTCTCGCGGTTCGGCAGCTTCGACCCCGCCGTGATCGCCGCCGCCGACCCCGAGGAGTTCGCCGCGCTCTGCTCGCAGACGCCGGCGATCCACCGGTTCCCGGGTTCGATGGCTGCCCGGCTCCAGGAGCTCGCCCGGATCGTCGTCGACGACTACGACGGTCACGCCGAGCGGATCTGGACCGAGGCCGCCGACGCTAAGGACCTCTCGAAGCGACTGCAGGCGCTGCCCGGCTTCGGCGCCCAGAAGGTGAAGATCTTCGTCGCGCTGCTCGCCAAGCAGGTCGGCGTCGCCCCGGCCGGCTGGGAGAAGGTGTCGGGCGACTACGCCCTCGACGGCTTCCGGTCGGTGGCCGACGTGGTCGACCCGGTCTCGCTCCAGAAGGTGCGCGACTACAAGAAGGAGAAGAAGGCGGCGGCGAAGGCTGCGGGTTGATGCTCCGACGGTTGAGGTGCCCGATGGTGCGACCTAGGTTGCGGAGCATGCGAATTGTCTTCCTGAGCATCGCGATCGTGGCCGCGATGACGCTCACCGCGCCGGGGGCTGTGGCCGACCACGGCAATCTCAAGGGTGAGCGCAAGATCTGCCGGACCTTCGGCAACCCCAGGCCAGGAACGGTGATCTATGCGGGTCCGAGCAACGCAGGTGTCTACTGCATCGCCCGTCGCGACGAGAGGCGCTACGGCGTGACGGGCTACCACACGCGAGCGAAGGCGAAGCGGGGAGCGCAGGTCATCTGCCGGTGGTACAGCGCCGGGGTGGTCCGCAAGGGCAAGACCGCGATCGTGTCGCCCGAGCCGGGCTACTACCGGATGCAGTGGCTCGCTCGCCGCGTCGGCGGCAACGTGGTGTGCAACGGCTAGGCGATTGAGTCCGGATACTCACGCGCGGCCTTGCTCGCGCCTGTGAGGATCTGCGGATGACTCGCACCCGCCCCCTCCTGTACCTGCTCGCGCTGCTGCTGCCCGCCCTCGTGCTGGTGGCCCCGCCCGTCCACGCCGAGGAGAGGTCCGCCGGCCGCGCCGCCGTACCCAGCTCCTTCCGGATCACCGGCTCCGGCTTCGGCCACGGGGTCGGGATGTCGCAGTACGGCGCCTTCGCGATGGCGGTGGCGGGCCGGAGCGCCGAGCAGATCCTTGAGTACTACTACCCGGGCGCATCGCTCGGTACGGCGCCGAACCCGTGGACGGACATCGACGTGCAGGTGTTCGGCTCCGCCGGCGACGCCCGCACCACGACCGTGTCGCTGAGCAAGGGGGAGTGGCGGCTCCGGGCCAGCGGGAGCACGACCGACCTCGCGGAGGGCACTCCCTCCCGCAAGGTGGCCCTCGACGTCGTCGACGGTCGGGTCCGCGCCCGGGTCAAGGACGGCAGCGAGGTCGTCAAGACCGTCACCAAGCCGACGCTGGTCCTGCAGTGGACCGGCACCCGGGCGTGGGCGGGCACCGCGGGCGTCGTCTCCGTCGCCGGCGCCCAGGGTCGCTACCGTCACGGGACGCTGACCGTCACCGCGGTTGGCGGCCGGGTCAACGTCGTCAACAACGTCCGGATCAACGACGAGTACCTCTACGGCATCGACGAGATGCCCTCGCTGTGGGGCTCCGACGTGGCAGGTGGCGCCACCGCCCTCCAGGCGCAGGCGATCGTGGCCCGCAACTACGCGATCCTCGCCAAGACGAGGAACCCCGACGGCCTGGCGGCCTGTGACTGCCACCTCTACGACGACACCCGCAGCCAGCACTTCGTGGGCTGGCCCAAGGAGAGCGGCGAGGCCGGGTCGGTCTGGATCGATGCGGTCGACGCGACCCGCCAGGACGGGGCAGGCGAGGTGTGGGTCGTCCGCGACGCCGAAGATGCGATCGCCGAAACTCCCTTCTTCGCCCGATCCGGCCGGGTCTCCGCGACCGCCCGCGGTACGGCGAACAACCGCGACGTTTGGGGGAGCACCCAGCAGGACCACCTGCGCCACGTCACGGACCCCTGGTCGTTCAAGGGCGAGCCCGACAGCAAGCACGTCAGCTGGACCGACCGCCTGACCCAGGCCAAGGCGCAACGACTTTTCGGCATGAAGAAGGTCGCGAGGATCATCGTCGTCGCGCGCTACTCCAGCGGCCAGGTGAAGACACTCAAGGCGGTCTCCCCGACGGGGACCGCGGTGCGCCGTACGAAGACTGCCGACGAGTGGCGCGTGGCGCTCGGGGTACAGGGATCGTGGATCGTGAGGTTCACGAGCTGAGGGCAAGGGACTGCCCACCGGACGGCCTGGGTACGGCGTGCTTCCACCTGCGTGGCAGAATGGCGGCAGCGGTCTTGACGCCTCCGGGCTGTGCCGCGCCCAACTGCTCGTAAAGCCCGTCAGTTCGCCAGTATCGAGAGGTGTTCGTGTCCTCGAACGCACGCAAGGTCCCGCCCGCGGTGCTCGCACACCCGTCCATCGTCGCCCTCGTCGAGCGGGCCCGCCCCACCGGGAGCGTGACGCCCGAGGACGTCCGGCAGGCATTCGCAGAGGCTGACGTCGCGCCGTCCCACCTCAAGCCGCTGATGGCCTACCTCTCGGCCGAGGGGATCTCCGTCGTCCTTCCGGCCGACACGCGCGTCGCGGCCGCTGCCGCCTCGCGCTCGACCGCCACCTCCGCCACCAAGAAGGCGGCGGCCAAGAAGGCCGCGCCCGCGAAGAAGGCGGCCCCGGCGAAGAAGGACGCGTCGAAGGACGAGGCCGAGGCGCCCGCCAAGAAGGCGCCCGCCAAGAAGGCTGCCGTCAAGAAGGCTGCCGTCAAGAAGTCCACTGCCAAGACCGCGGCAGCGAAGGCCGCCGCCGAGACCGGGGACGCCGCGCCCGCGGTGGGCCCCGACGGCAAGAAGATCCTCCCCGACATCTCCGACGAGCAGTTCGAGAAGGACGTCGCCGCCGACCCGACGATCAAGGAGGACGAGGAGGAGGCCTCGGCCACGTCCTCGTTCGTCGTCTCGACCGCCGACGAGACCGACGAGCCCGCCCAGCAGGTCATGGTCGCGGGTGCGACCGCCGACCCGGTCAAGGACTACCTCAAGCAGATCGGCAAGGTCCCGCTCCTCAACGCGGAGATGGAGGTCTCGCTCGCGAAGCGCATCGAGGCCGGCCTCTTCGCCGAGGAGAAGCTCGCCCGCGGCGGCAAGGTCTCCCCGAAGCTCCAGGAGGAGCTGGAGTGGATCGCCGAGGACGGCCGCCGGGCGAAGAACCACCTGCTCGAGGCCAACCTGCGCCTCGTCGTCTCCCTCGCCAAGCGCTACACCGGCCGCGGCATGCTCTTCCTGGACCTCATCCAGGAAGGCAACCTCGGTCTGATCCGCGCGGTCGAGAAGTTCGACTACACCAAGGGCTATAAGTTCTCGACCTACGCGACCTGGTGGATCCGGCAGGCGATCACCCGCGCGATGGCCGACCAGGCCCGCACCATCCGCATCCCGGTCCACATGGTCGAGGTCATCAACAAGCTCGCGCGCGTCCAGCGGCAGATGCTGCAGGACCTCGGGCGCGAGCCCACTCCGGAGGAGCTCGCCAAGGAGCTCGACATGACCCCGGAGAAGGTCGTCGAGGTCCAGAAGTACGGCCGCGAGCCGATCTCGCTGCACACGCCGCTGGGCGAGGACGGCGACTCCGAGTTCGGTGACCTGATCGAGGACTCCGAGGCCATCGTCCCGGCCGACGCCGTGTCGTTCACGCTGCTCCAGGAGCAGCTGCACGCGGTGCTCGACACGCTCTCCGAACGGGAGGCCGGCGTGGTCTCGATGCGGTTCGGCCTCACCGACGGCCAGCCGAAGACGCTCGACGAGATCGGCAAGGTCTACGGCGTCACGCGCGAGCGGATCCGGCAGATCGAGTCGAAGACGATGTCGAAGCTGCGGCACCCGTCGCGCTCTCAGGTCCTGCGCGACTACCTCGACTGAAGATCGCGACTCCGGACCTGCTTCACGCAGGCCGCGAAGGGCGCTCCCTCTGCGCGGATGTTCGCGGGAAAGCGACGAACGCGCCGCACGTGTGCGACCCTCATAAGAGGTTCACTGGTCCCCCGGGGGTTCAGGGAGCCTAGGCCCGGGACATCCAGCAGAGCGGTGTTGTGGGCCGCCCCCATCCAGCGGTTCCAGGCGTGATCTCCTTGCGTCCGGCAGGCGTCCTGTACGTTTCGTTGTCCGGTCAAGACGTGGCCGGTCCTGCTTCGTCAGTCGTCGGTGTGTCTCGGTGAGCGCTTCGTCTGCCCTAGTGCACGAGAGAACTCACGTGAACCACTCTCCAACCGACGTGGCCGCTGCACTCACCGCAGCGGCCAAGGCCATCCACGCTCCTCGCAGTCTCGAGGAGACACTGACTGCCATTGTGAGGGCCGCCCAGGACGCCATTCCGGACATGAACCACGCGGGCATCTCGATCAGTCACCGCGACGGCCGGATCGAGACCCTCGCCGGAACGGACCAACTTGTCTGGGATCTCGACTCTGTTCAGTACGACCTCAACGAAGGCCCCTGTGTGTCCTCGGTCAAGGACGACCCGGTGGTGGTCGTCGAACACGCCAGGCAGGAACAGCGCTGGCCCCGTTACATGCCGCGCGCTGTCGAGGCGGGGCTGCGGGCGCAGCTTGCGCTCCGCCTCTACACGGACGAGGACACGATCGGCGGCCTGAACCTCTATTCCACCGAGTCCGAGACCGTCTCGTCCGACACGGTGCAGATGGCCGAGCTGTTCGCCGCCCACGCCACGATCGCCCTGAACCGCACCCGGTACGAGCACCAGCTCAACGAGGCCCTGGCCTCTCGCAAGGCCATCGGGCAGGCGATCGGCTTGATCATGCAGCGCTACCAGATCGACGAGGACCGTGCTTTCCACTTCCTCGTGCGCGCCTCCTCGAGCAGCAACCTCAAGCTGCGGGTCATCGCCGACGAACTGATCAGCTCCGCGAACCACATGTTCAGCTGAGGCCACATCCGGGCGGCCCGCGCCCGACGAAGCAGGTCGTGTACGCCCTCCGTGCTACGTTGCCAAGAGGTCGTCACCAGCGGTCGCCGTCGAGGCGTAGCGGTTCATCTGCGGCCGAAGGGATGGCCGTGATGGTCGCCGTCACAGCACCTCGACCGCTTCGTATCCGGCTCAACCCACGTCAGGGGGACACCCTCGATGGCGGGTGGTGGCCCTACACCCGCGACTTCGCCGCCGAGTTCGCCAGGCTCGTCGACGAGTTTCCTTCGGAGCACGGCCGCATCTACCGCGGTCTCTACTCCCGCCCTGACTGGGACGACCATCCGCGGCGGGTGCCGGTCGGCCGCGGACGGGTCAAGGTGGGCAGCTTTCCTGCAGACGACACCCACGTCATCCACCTGACGACCAGCAACCGGGTCGTGCTGTGCCTGCTGGTGGTCCCAGCCGACTTCAGCGAGGAGCAAGGTGCCGAGTCGTTGCTGGCGTCGACCACGGTCGGCACCCGGCACGGGGCCGGCGCCGTCCTGCGCGCGGTGAGCAATGAGATGCCGGTCGACCGGTCGCTCCTCTGGGAGCCGTCCTCCGACGAACCAGGCTGATCCGCGCTCAGCCGTCGCGGCGGACGACGACGACCGTCACGTCGTCGGTCGTGCGTGTGCTCGCCGTCGCGTCGGCGACCAGTCGGCCGACCATGGCCTCCGCCGAGTCGGTGGCGGCCAGGGCTTCGACCGCGAGCCGCAGCACGCCGTCGGCGTCTTCGGCCGCGTCGAGCATCCCGTCGCTGACGAGAACGAGCGCCTCGCCGGGCGAGAGCCGGCCGGGGTGGCTCTCCCAGCTGTCGTCAGGCAGCGCGCCCACCGGCATGCCCGCAGTCGCGAGTCGCACGGCACGGTCGGGGCCCACGACGAACGCGAGCCCGTGGCCGGCGTCGACGTACTCCATCGCCCCGTCGGTCGGGTCGAAGCGTGCCGCGAACAGCGTGACGAAGCTGGTCATCTCGCTCAGGTCGTCGCCGGTGTCGTCGGCGATGCGCCGGAGCGTGGCGCTGAGAGTGTTGTGCGGCGACGCGCCTCGCGCGATCGCTCGTACGCCGGCCGCGAGCAGCGCCGCCTGGAGTCCCTTGCCCATGACGTCGGCGAGCATCACCTGGACCTGGCCGATGCGTCGTAGCACCTGCCAGTCGTAGAAGTCGCCGCCGACCGCGCCGGCCTGGACGCAGCGGCCGGCGATGTCCCAGCCGGGCAGGTCGGGGATGCTGCTCGGCAACAGCCGGCGCTGGAGCTCCGCGCCCTGCTCGAGGTCGGCGCTCGTGGCCAGCTCACGGTCGAGCCAGGCGGCCATGTCGCTGAGGGCGGTCCGCTGGGCGGGCGTCAGCGGTGGCCGGGGCTGGGTGTCGACCAGGCAGAGCGCGCCGACGCGCTGGCCGCCGGGCCCGTGCAGCGGGGCGCCCGCGTAGAACCGCACCTCGCCGTCGCGGCGGACGTGGTGGTCGCGCCACGCGTCGTCGGCGTGGAGGTCGGGGATCTCCAGGATCCGTTCGTCGGCGACGGTGATCGCACAGAGCGTCTGCTCGAGCGGCTTGCTCTCGCCCGGCTCCAGGCCGTCGCCGGAGAGCGTGTACTGCCGGTCGTCGCCCACCAGGTTGAGCCCCGCCATCGGCACGTCGAAGATGTGCTTGGCCAGACGGACGATGCGGTCGAACCGCTCCTCCGGGGGCGCGTCGAGCAGCTGGAGCTCCTCCACCGCCGTGATCCGCTCCGCGTCCGTGTCGCGAGGCATGCGCTATCCCTCCTCCGGGCGCTCCGCCCGGTGCTTCACCATCCGCCACACGTTGCCGTCGTCCTCGCGCGCGTAGGCGAGCTCATCGAGCATCGAGCTCGCGAGCGCCAGCCCGCGGCCGCCCTCGGCGTCGAGGTCCGGCATCGCGCGGTCGACCTCGCCCTCGAACTCCTGGCCGTCGTCGTGGAGGGTGGCCTCGAGGTCGGTGTCGGTGATGCCGAGGTCGAACCGCCACCGCACCCCGCCCGCGGGCTCGCCGTGCTTGACGACGTTGCTCGCGATCTCGATCACGGCGGTCTCGAACAGCATCAGGTCGGTCGGGTCGACCGTGTCGTCCTCGGCCGCCGCGCGCTCGAGGAGGTCGTGGAGCTCGTCGAGCCCCTCGGGCATCGCGAAGCCGGTCAGGCGATAGCGCTCACCAGCCATCGAGGGCGTCCTCGAGCGAGGCGTGCGGACGGAGGATCCGGTCGAGGTTGGTGAGACCCAGCACGGTCGCCACCTGTTCGCTGGCGCCGGCGATCCGCAGGTCGCCGGACGCCTGCCGGGCGGACTTGAGGCCGCCGATCAGCGCGCCGAGGCCGGAGGAGTCGATGAACTCGACGCCGGAGAGCTCGACCACGATCTTGGCCCGTCCCGCGGCCACGCTGTCGTCGACCGCCGACTTGAGCCGCTGCGCGGAGACCATGTTGAGCCGGCCGCTGGGCGACAGCACCGTGACGGCGTCGCGCTCGGACTTCTCGATCTGCATCAGGGCACCAGCTCCTCGGGCTCGGGCGCCCGGAACAGCGCCGCTTGGATGATGACACTCATGACCACGAGGTCGTAGGCGATCCAGACGGTGTTGACCCCGACGCCGATGACGGTGACCGCGTCGCCGAGCCACAGCTGCAGCACGCCGCAGACGACCGCGACGACGAGCAGCGCCATGATCGTGAGCTGGGGCCAGATCAGGCGCGCCGGGAACCGCTGGCGGCCGCCCTCGCGGACCTTCGGCGTGACCATGAACCCGAGCTCGCGACCGAACCAGACGTTGGCTGCTGCCGTCGTGCACGCCTTGATCCAGATAGGGAACAGCGCGAGCGAGTACTGGTGGCCGCGCCACGTCTTCACGCCGTAGCCGACGATGAGGAACAGCAGCTGGTTGAGCAGGAAGTACGGCGTGAAGTACGCCAGGAACGTCAGCCCGTAGGCGTGGACCGGGAGCGTGCCGGTCGTCAGATAGATGATCGGCGCGATCAGGAACGCGAGCGCGGCGAAGCCGGACAGATAGCTCCACATCGTCGCGAAGTACATGAGGCGCTGGCCGACCTGGAGGCCCTTCTTGGTGAGCGGGTTCTCCTTGAGCAGGACCTGGAGCGTGCCCTGTGCCCACCGCAGCCGCTGCTTGAGCATGGTGCCGAGGTCCTCGGGCGCGAGCCCGTGGGCGAGAACCTCGTGGTGGTACGCCGACTTCCAGCCTGCGGCGTGGAGCCGCATGCAGGTCGCCATGTCCTCGGTCACCGAGACGGTGGCCATCGGCATCACTGGCATCGCCTCGTCGCCGCGGTCGACGTCGACGGCGCGCATCAATCGGTCGACCGCCTCGAGCGCGGCGAGCGGGCTGTGGTCGCGGCCGGCGAGTGCGTCGAGGGCGGTCTCGTCGACCAAGGGCAGGCCCGAGGCGGGGTCGCTGACGATGCCGAGGTCGACGCCGCCGTCGAGGACCTGCAGCTCGGCCAGGTCGCGCTGGATGTCGGCGAGGTCGTTGGCGACGAGGGAGCGGCTGGCCTCGCGCGCGGTCTGCTGGAATGCCCAGGTCACCTCGGCCACCGGGTCGCCGGCCGCGAGCCGGTCGAGAGCCGTCCCGGCCGCGGCGCGGACCTCGCCGATCGCCGCTGCCGCGGCGGGCGCCTCGCGCCGCACGCGGCGCTCGGTGCGGGTCAGGATCCGGCGGGACGCTCGCAGCGCGGTCCGGACGGCTCGCTCGACCTCGGCGACGTACTCGGTGATGCCGAGACGCATCAGCGCCTCGCGGCGGATCACGGCGTTGGAGCCGCAGAAGAACGCCGCGTTCCAGCCGTCCTTGCCCTGCTGGATCGGGCCGTAGAACAGCGGGGCCTGGCTGCCGAGCGGGTCGGCGTCGGTGACGTTGCTGAACCACTGGGGCGTCTGCACCAGGGCCATGTCCGGGTCCTCGAACCACCCGAGCGTGCGGTCGAGGATCTCCGGCAGCGGGATCTGGTCGGCGTCGAGGATGAGCAGGAACTCGCCGGCGGTGTGGAAGAGGGCGTTGTTGAGGTTGCCGGCCTTGGCGTGCCGGGAGCGGCCCTCCCAGTCGGCGGTGCGGGTGATGTAGCCGACGCCGAGCTCCTCGGCGGCCGCTCGCATCTCGGGACGGGCGCCGTCGTCGAGGATGTAGGTCTGGTGCGGCCAGGAGATGGCCAGCGCGGCGCGCGCCGTCGCCGCGACCATCTCGACGGGCTCGTTGTAGGTCGTGATGAGCACGTCGACCGTTGCGCCGGGCGGGGGCGGGGGAGCGTCGCCGCGCTGCTTCATGCGCCAGACGGTGGCCGCGAACAGGTAGCCGTCGATCAGCGCGTAGGTCTCGGCGACGACCAGGGGTACGGCGATCCACCAGTTGTCCCAGTTGACCGACCAGCCCCACCGCCACACGACGTAGGTGGTGCCGGCGAGCAGCGTCAGCACCGACACCACGCGCAGGGCGAAGAGCTTGGCCACGCCTCCCCGGTGCCCCTCTCGCACGGCTTTACCCTAGGGGGCCGCGTCACACATCCGGTTCACCCCGCCGCGACCAGCGCCACCGAGACGCCCGCCAGCACCAGGCCGACCGCCTGGTGGCGGAAGATCGCCTCCTTCAGCACGACCGCCGCGAGCAGGATGGTGAACGCGGGGTAGAGCGAGGTGAGGACCGCGGCGACGGTGAGCAGGCCGGCCTGGGTCGAGAGCAGGAAGAGCAGCTGCGCCGCGGAGGCGAGCAGGCCCGCGACCAGGCCCCAGCCCTCGGTGGCCTGGGTCGGGCGCCAGGCCACGCGCATCGCCACGGCGACCACCACGATCATGATCGTGCCCGTCCCCTGGGCGACCGCCAACGGCCAGTAGCCGGCGTCGTCCGGCACCTGGCCGATCGCGACGAACAGCAGGCCGAAGCCGGCGCCGGCCAGCACGCCGTCGAGGAGTCCCTCGGCCAGGCCCGCGGTCGCCGTACCGTCCGAGGGCGCTTGGGCGACCAGCCAGATCGCGGGCAGCGCGAGCAGCAGGCCGACCCAGACGAGGCCCGCCGGCCGCTCGCCGAGCGCGAACCCGACCACCACGGGCAGCACCGCGGCGCCGACCGCGGAGACCGGGGCGACGACGCCCATCCGGCCGGTGGCGAAGCCGCGGTAGAGGAACGCGCTCCCGAACCCGGCGCCGACGCCGGAGAGCGCGCCCCACAGCAGGTGACCGGTCGTGGGGTCGCCCGTCACGACCAGGGCGACCGCCGCCGAACCGAGCAGTCCGCCGATGCTGGCGAGGAAGGCGACCGGCCAGGCCGACGTACGCCGGGAGGCCACGCCGCCGACGAAGTCGGAGACGCCGTACGCCGCGGCGGCGCCGAGCGCGAGGAGGATGCCCATCGCGGGGGAGCCTAGGCAACCCGGGGCTGTCGACGCACCTGAGAATTGCGAACGACCCCGGGCCGGGCCCGGGGTCGTTCGTCAGATCGGGTCAGCGCTCGTCGTCCGGCGCCACTGCCGGAGTGCGCTCGAGCTTGTGGGTCTCGTCCTGGACCGTCACCGCGATCTCCTTCAGCTTGGCACCGTGCTCGCGAGCGTGGTGGGCGCAGAAGAGGAGCTCACCGCCGGTGGCGAGCTCGACGCGGAGGTAGGCCTGGGCACCGCAGCGGTCACAGCGGTCCTCAGCGGTCAGCGGTGCGCTGGGGGCTACAGCAGTAGTCACTTCGGCCTCATCTCTTTCGTCGTTCGGTGCCGGAACGGGGTCCGGTACCGGGATCAACGTAGCGACCGGGTTCAAGATTCCCGGTCACCTGTGGTGCTAGCCACGTGGTCAATCCAACCACGCGGTAGGAGGATCTTCGGCTGTTTTCCACCGGCCGAAACATCCTTGTGACAGAACCACATCGTGATCCTCCACATGTCCGTGTGCCTGCACTGTCGATCGGCGTGTCGCCGGTATCTTTGAGGGGTCCTGAGCAGTTCTAGAGGGAGCCCGATCATCGCCGACAACACCTACAACGCCGCCCACCTCCTGGTCCTCGAGGGCCTGGAAGCGGTCCGGAAGCGGCCGGGCATGTACATCGGGTCCACCGACACCCGGGGCCTCATGCACTGCCTGTGGGAGATCATCGACAACGGCGTCGACGAGGCCCTGGGCGGCTTCGCGCGCTCGGTCGAGGTGACGCTCCACCCCGACGACTCCGTCGAGGTCTACGACGACGGCCGCGGCATCCCGACCGACAAGGAGCCCAAGACCGGGCTCCCCGGCGTCGAGGTGGTCGCGACCAAGCTCCACGCGGGCGGCAAGTTCGGCGGCGGGTCCTACAACGCCTCGGGCGGTCTCCACGGCGTCGGCCTGTCGGTCGTCAACGCGCTCTCCTCGCGGATGGACATCGACGTCGACCGCTCGCCGGCCCAGCAGGGCCTGTCGTTCCGCCGCGGCGTGCCGGGCGTGTTCGACGGCGACGGCCCGAAGGCGGCCTTCGAGGCGAGGTCCGGGCTCACCCGGAAGGGCAAGCGGGTCGCGAAGGGCAGGAGCGGCACCCGCATCCGGTTCTGGCCCGACCGGCAGATCTTCACCAAGGACGCCCGCTTCGAGATCGAGGGGCTCCTCGGGCGGGCGCGGCAGACGGCCTACATCGTGCCCGGCCTCGAGCTGGTCGTCCGCGACCTGCGCGGCCCGGAGCTCTTCGAGGAGAAGATCCGCCACGACGGCGGCATCTCCGAGTTCGCCGACGCGCTCTCGCACGGCGAACCGGTGACCGAGGTGCTCCGCATCACCGGCACCGACACGTTCACCGAGACCGTGCCGATGCTCGACGAGCAGGGCCACATGACCCCGCAGGACGTCGAGCGCGAGCTCACCGTCGACATCGCGGCCCGCTGGGACACCGGCTACGACACCGAGCTGCGGTCGTTCGTCAACGTGATCGCGACCCCGAAGGGCGGCACCCACGTCGCCGGCTTCGAGGCGGCGCTGACCAAGACGTTCAACGACGCCATGCGGGCCACCAAGGCGCTGAAGGTCAACGACGACGACGTCATCAAGGACGACATCCTCGAGGGCCTCACCGCGATCGTGACGGTGCGCCTGGCCGAGCCGCAGTTCGAGGGCCAGACCAAGGAGATCCTCGGTACGCCGCAGGTGCGCTCGTCGGTCCGCAAGGTCGTCGCCGCGCAGCTCAAGGACTTCCTGACCTCCACCAAGCGTGCCGAGAAGGCACAGGCCAAGCTGCTGATGGAGAAGGTCGTGGGCGCGTCCAAGACGCGCATCGCCGCCCGCCAGCACAAGGAGACCCAGCGGCGCAAGAACGCCCTGGAGTCCTCGACGCTGCCGGCGAAGCTCCACGACTGCCGGTCCAACGACACCGACCGCACCGAGCTGTTCATCGTCGAGGGCGACTCGGCGCTCGGCACCGCGAAGTACGCCCGCAATTCCGAGTTCCAGGCGCTGCTCCCGATCCGCGGCAAGATCCTCAACGTCCAGAAGGCCTCGGTCGGCGACGTGCTCAAGAACGCCGAGTGCGCCTCGATCATCCAGGTCGTCGGCGCCGGCTCCGGCCGCACGTTCGATCTCGACGCCGCGCGCTACGGCCGGATCATCTTCATGGCCGACGCCGACTCCGACGGCGCCCACATCCGCACCCTGCTGGCGACGCTGTTCTTCAAGTACATGCCCGACCTGGTCACCGCCGGCCGGGTCTTCTCGGCCGTCCCGCCGCTGCACCGGATCGAGATCTCCAACCCGCGCAAGGGCCAGGACAAGTACGTCTACACCTACTCCGACGACGAGCTCCAGCGGAAGCTGGCGGAGCTGAAGAAGAAGAACATCCGCTGGAAGGACCCGGTGCAGCGCTACAAGGGTCTCGGTGAGATGGACGCCGAGCAGCTGCGCGAGACGACCATGGACCCGCGGCGCCGTACCCTCCGCCGGCTGACGGTCGACGACGCGACCCAGGCCGCCGACGTGTTCGAGCTGCTGATGGGCGGCGAGGTCGCGCCGCGCAGGGAGTTCATCGTCCAGTCGGCCTACGAGGTCGACGTGGAGTCGCTCGACGCGTGACGATGACCCCATGACGGGCCAGGCACGGACCGCGGTCGTCAAGACGCTCAAGGCGCGCGGCGCGAAGGCGCGGCGCGGTCACCTGCGACTCCAGGTCGGCGAGCTGTTCTGGTACGTCGACGTCCTCGCCGACGGAGTCGGGCCAATGGCGCCGTTGCGGCTGGAGATCGGCTGCTGGACGCCGGAGCTCCCGCCGGAGCCCGACGGTGGCGCGGTCGACTGCCCGCTGCTGATGGACGTGCCGCTGGACGGCGACGAGGTGACCACGACCGAGCGCCTGCTCGACCTGATCGGCAGCGTCGGCGACCTGACGACCCTGCGCGAACGGTTGCCGGAGCTGCCGGGAGTCCTCGTCGACAAGAAGCTCCGCGACCTGCTCTGAGCCGACGCTCAGATCTTCTGCTCGAGCAGCCCGCTGTCGACGTCGTAGAGGAACCCGCCCACCTTCACGGTGTCGGGGATGAGCGGGTGGGACCGCACCTTCTGCACGTCCTCGGCGAGGGCCCGGGCCTGGTCGTCGACCACGTGGAACCGCTGCCAGCTCGCGTCCTGGCCGGCCGACTCCGACACCCGTGCGCGCAGCTCGGCCTCGGTGTTCGAGGCGACGGCGCAGCGGGTGTGGGGCACCACGAGGACCCGCTCCACCCGGAGCAGGTGGACGCCCAGCACCAGCGCCTCCAGCGCCGCCTCGGTGACCCGGCCGCCGGGGTTGCGGAAGATCTTCGCGTCGCCCGGCTTGAGCCCGAGCATCCCGAGCGGGTCGATCCGCGAGTCCATGCAGGTCACGATCGCGACGCCGGCGTGGGCGACACCGTCGAAACCACCGAGAGAGAAGTCGCTCGCGAAGTCCCGGTTGGCCGCGAGCAGGTCGTCGAAGTCCGCCATGGCTCGAAGACTATCGCCGGCCGGCGCCCGTCCCCGTTGCCGATCTCACGCCGACGCGTGTCGGTTCGCTCACACCCTCACCCCCTCCCGCCGAACCGGCACGGTTGGCGTGCCGAACGGGCACGGTTGGCGTGCCGAACGGGCAGGGTTGGTGTGACGAACCGGCAGGGTTTGGCGTGACGAACCGGCACGGTTGGCGGCCAGGTCCGTCAGCCGGCGGCCCGGAGCACCTCGGCGACGTCGACCGCGCCGGTGCGGGCCCGCCGGAAGAGCGTGAGTGCTAGTACGGCGGCGAGGAACGCGACCGCGGCGGCGCCGGTGAACACGGCCTGCTCCTGGACGATCGCGAGCTCACGAGTGTCCAGGTCGGGGTTGGCCTCGGCCTCGGCGTACAGGCGCCGCAGGCCCCACGTCGTGAGCGCGGAGATGCCGACCAGCATGCCGACCATCCGGGCCACGACCACCAGGGCGCTCCCCAGGCCGTGGGCGTCGTCGGAGGTGGATGCCAGCATCGCCGCGTTGACCGGCGCGAGCGCCAGGCCGAAGCCGAGCCCGCCGAGGACGAGCGGCACGTTCGAGACGAACGCGTCGAGGCTGGTCTCGCCCCACTGCGCCATCCAGAGGAACGCGACCGCTGCGCACACCATCCCGGCCGCGGTCACGACACCCGCCGGCACTCGGCGCAGGAGCCAGCCGCCGACGACCGCGCCGACCGGCAGCGCGACGAGGAAGCGGAGCAGTACGAGCGCGGCTCCGAGCTGGGTGTCCTCGGTCGTGGTGCGCGCGAGCAGCGGGATGTCGACGAGCGCCGCGATCAGCGCCCAGCCGACGAGGAAGCTGACGACCAGCGACCCCCAGGCGGGTACGGCGCGCAGCGCCCCGCGCGGCACGATCGGCGCGTCGGCCCGGCGCAGGTGGAGGAGCAGCAGGACCGTGGCGACCGCGGAGCCGAGCAGGAACCACGGTCCCTGCGGGTTGAAGACCGCCACCTCGGGGTCGGCGGTGGCGAACGCGAGCACGACCCCGGCCAGCGCCGTCGCGAACAGGAGCGCGCCGAGCAGGTCGGCCTCGACCATGCTCCGGAACCAGCCGCGCAGGTCCACGAGCGTGCGGCCGGGGAGCAGGCACGAGCCGACCAGCACCACGAGCGCGACGATCGTGATCACGCCGATCGGGGTGAGCCAACGCGGGCCGTCGTCGACGTACGGGATGAACAGCTGGCCCCAGGTCAGGTCGCGCCGGAGCTCCGAAGGCTCGGTGAACGTGATCAGCCCGGCCACGAGCGTGACCACCGCAGCAACGAGTCCGAGGACCAGCGGAACCAGCGAACGAAGACGGTTCGACGCGCCAACCGTGCCGGTTCGACCCGCCAACCCTGCCGGTTCGGCGCGCCAACCGTGCCGGTTGGGCGGGGACAGGGCGCGGACGGCGAGGGCGAGGACGACGCCGACGGCGAGGTTGATCGCGAAGATGCCGCGCCAGGAGGTGAAGGAGAGGACGAGGGCTCCGAAGAGGGGGCCGAGGACGCTGCCGAACTCCTGGACCGCGGAGACGATGCCGAGCGGCATCCCGCGGCGCTCGACGGGGTAGAGGGCGGCGACGAGGGCCATGGTGGCGGGGACCAGCCCGCCGCCGCCGACGCCCTGGAGGAAGCGGCCGGCGACCATGGTGCCGAGGTCGTAGGAGACCGCGGTGAGCAGCGACCCGATCGAGAACACGACCAGGGACATCGCGAGCACCGGCACCTGGCCGCGCAGGTCGGCGATCCGGCCGATCAGGGGCAGCATCGCGACGTAGCCGAGCAGGAACCCGGAGACGATCGGCGCCGCGCGCTGGAGCTCGTCGACCGGGATCCCGGTGGCCGCCATCATGTCGGGCAGCGCGAGCACCACGACGTACGTGTCGACCGCGGCGAACGCCACGGCGACCGCGCAGAAGCCGAGCAGCAGCCGTGCGCGGCGGTCGGGCCCCGCCGTCACCCCTGTGTCCATCAGGGGGCGGTGATCTCGCGCTCCACGTCGTACTCGAGGACCTGGATCGTGTAGGTGATGTCCTCGACGCCCGGGAAGAACTCGCCGGTGATGTCGGCCGAGTCGAGGTAGCCGTCGCCGTTGACGCGGAAGGTCGCCTCGAACTCGTCGCCCTCGGCGCACGGCAGGATCTGCTGGATCGCCTCACCGGGCACGGTGCCGTCGAACGGCGTGAGGATCACCTCGTTGTCGGCGCCGCCGCGCTCGGCCTCGCCCTCCTCGAGGCCCTCGGCCGCGGTGAGGACGGAGGAGACGCCCGACTCGGGGTCGAGCAGCAGGGCGGGGTCGGGCGCGCAGAACTCGGAGGGGTCGAACGTGGTCCACCCCGTCACGGGAACGTTGACCTGGAGCTCGCCGTCGACGGAGACCACGTCGATGTCACTGGCGTCGAAGCCCATCACCCGGCCGCTGACGGTGCCGTCGAAGGCCGGCTGGGTGGTGATCGTGCCTTCAGCGGCGGCCAGGTAGTCGCCCTCCGGCGGCTCGTCGTTGGTCTTGAGGCTGATCCGGACGCCGGACGTCTCGTCGAGCAGGCTCTTGGCGTAGGCCATGACCTCCTCGGGCGTGACCGACCCGTCCTCGTCGGCGTCGGCGGCGTCGTTCTGGCCGGCCGTCTCTTCGGGCTCGCCGGTGCAGGCCGTCAGCGTCGTCGCGGCGAGCAGCGCGAGCATCGCACCGGCGGCGAGCTGCCCGGCCCCGGAGCGAGGGAGGCGGTTCGTCATGGCGTCACCCTGACACATCGCTGGTCGGCTCCGAGGGCAGTACGGCGGACAGCGGGCCGGCCGCGGCGGCCAGCGGCTGGCTGCCGGGCACCCCCGAGCCGTCGCGCCGTCCGGTGGCCTCCGGGAGGTCGACCGGGGCGCCGCTCGCCGCGGCACCGCGGGCGGGCGCCGGCCCGGCCCAGGCGAAGACGAGGGTGTCCTCGCCCTTGAGGAAGCGGTGGCAGCGGACCCCGCCGGTGGCGCGGCCCTTCTGCGGGTACTCGGCGAAGTCGGTGACCTTCACCGCGCCCGGCTCGGTGCCGGGTAGCGCCGTGGACGACCCCGAGGCGGTCACCAGTACGGCGGGCACGCCGCCCGCGAGCGCGCCGAACCACACGACCCGCTGCTTGTCGGCGACCCGGATGCCGGCGATGCCGCCGCCCGATCGGCCCTGCGGCCGGACCGCGTCGGCACCGAACCGCAGCAGCTGGGCGTCGGAGGTCACGAAGCACAGCTCCTCGTCGCCGGTGCGCAGCTCGACCGCGCCGACCACCTCGTCGCCGTCCTTGAGCGAGATGACGTCCCACTCGTCCTTGCCGAGGACCTCGGGGTTGACCCGCTTGACGACGCCCTGCCGGGTGCCGAGCGCGAGACCGGGACCCTCGGTGGCCAGGGAGCACAGCGCGAGGGCGCGCTCGCCGGCCGCCAGCGGGAGCATCTCCGCGAGCGGGAGACCGCCCTGGAGGTTGGTCTCGTTGGCCGACGGTGGGATCGCCGGCAGGTCGAGCACGCCGAGCCGCAGGAGGCGCCCGGCGGAGGTCAGCACGCCGACCTCGCCGCGGGCCGTCGTACGGACGGCTGAGACGACCACGTCGTGGTTGGCGCGGGAGCCGCCCTCGCCGACCGGGTCGGCGCTCGCCGTGCGCGCCAGCAGGCCGGTGGAGGAGAGCAGCGCGAAGCACGGGTCGTCGGGCACCTCGAGGGGCGTCGAGGCGGCCGCGACGGCGGCGGTGCCGGCCGACTCGAGCAGCACCGTACGGCGCGGGGTGCCGTAGGTCTTGGCGACCTCGGCGAGCTCTCCGGAGACGACCTTCCGCAGCAGAGCGTCGTCGGCGAGGATCGCGTCGAGCTCCTCGATCTCCCCGCGGAGCGTCTCCTGCTCCTTCTCGAGCTCGATGCGGGAGAACTTGGTGAGCCGGCGCAGCTGCATCTCGAGGATGTACTCGGCCTGCGCCTGCGAGAGGTCGAACACCGAGATCAGGCGCTCCTTGGCGGCGCCGGAGTCGTCGCTGGTGCGGATGACCTGGATGACCTCGTCGATGTCGAGCAGCGCGATCAGGAGGCCGTCGACCAGGTGGAGGCGCTCGGCCTTCTTGTTGCGGCGGTACTGCGACCGGCGGCGGACGACCTCGTAGCGGTGCTGGAGGAAGACCTCGAGCATCTCCTTCAGGCCGAGCGTGCGCGGCTGGCCGTCGACCAGGCACACGTTGTTGATGCCGAACGTGTCCTCGAGCGGGGTCAGCTTGTAGAGCTGCTCGAGGAGCGCCTCGGGGACGAACCCGTTCTTGACCTCGATCACCAGCCGCAGGCCGTGGTCGGCGTCGGTGAGGTCCTTCATGTCCGCGATGCCCTGGACCTTCTTGCCCTGGACCAGCGTCTTGATGCGCTCCTGCACCTTCTCGGTGCCCACGCCGTAGGGGAGCTCGGTGATCACGATGCCCTTGCGGCGGCCGAACGTCTCGACCCGGGCGGTCGCGCGCATGCGGAACGTGCCCCTGCCGGTCTCGTAGGCCTCGCGGATGCCCTCGAGGCCGACGATCTTGCCGCCCGTGGGCAGGTCGGGGCCCGGGATGAACCGCATCAGGCCGTCGACGTCGGTCTTCGGGTGCTGGATCAGGTGGCGCAGCGCCTGCACGACCTCGACCAGGTTGTGGGGCGCCATGTTGGTGGCCATGCCGACCGCGATGCCGGCGGTGCCGTTGACGACGAGGTTGGGGATCGCGGCCGGGAGCACGATCGGCTCGTACTCGCGGCTGTCGTAGTTGGGCTTGAAGTCGACGGTGTCCTCGTCGATCGACTCGGTCATCGCGACCGCGGGCGAGGCCATCCGGCACTCGGTGTAGCGCATCGCGGCGGGGGAGTCGTCGGGCGAGCCGAAGTTGCCGTGGCCGTCGACCATCGGCAGCCGCACCGACCAGTCCTGGGCGATGCGGACCAGCGCGTCGTAGATCGCGCCGTCGCCGTGCGGGTGCAGCCGACCCATGACCTCACCGACGACGCGGGCGGACTTCACGTGGCCGCGGTCGGGCCGCAGGCCCATGTCGTTCATCGTGTAGAGGATGCGGCGCTGCACCGGCTTGAGGCCGTCACGCGCGTCGGGCAGCGCCCGGGAGTAGATGACCGAGTAGGCGTACTCCAGGAACGACGACTGCATCTCGTCGCGGATGTCGGTGTCGAGGATGTGCTCCTCGAAGTCGTCGGGTAGGTCTTGCTTCGTCGTACGCCGTGCCATGACGGTCATTCTTCCGAATGCCCCCGATGATTCCGGGGAGGTGGTCCGGTCAGTCCTGTCATGAGCAAGGTGATCATGCACGCAGTGGCGTCGGTCGACGGGTTCATCGCCGACGAGAACGACGAGGTCGGGCCCCTGTTCGACTGGTACTTCAACGGCGACCAGCCGCTGACCGGGGACGAGGAGCTCGCCGAGGAGCACGGACAGGACGACGGCGCCTTCCGGGTGTCGAAGGCCTCCGCCGGCTACACCCGGCCGATGTGGGACAGCATCGGGGCGATCATCCAGGGCCGGCACCTGTTCGACCTGACCAACGGCTGGGAGGCGCGGCCGCCGGCCGGTGACCACCTGTTGGTGGTGTCGCACCGGCCGAAGCCGGAAGGCTGGCACCCCGAGGCGGACGTGCCGTTCTTCGATGACGTGACGGCCGCCGTGGAGGAGGCCAAGCGCCGCGCCGGAGACCGCGTGGTGGCGATCTGCGCGGGCGAGATGGGCGGCCAGGCGCTGGCGGCCGGACTGGTCGACGAGGTCGCGATCGACGTGGTGCCGGTGGTGTTCGGCAAGGGCAAGCGGTACTTCGGGTCGGTCGACGGGCAGCACCTCCTCGAGGATCCGCACGTGGTCGTCCAGGGCGACCGGGTGCTCCACCTGGCCTTCCGGGTCCGGCGGTAGCTCCGATCGTCGGCGGAGCCACTAGATTTCTCGTGTGACCCCCGGCGATCCGACTCCGACCGACGAGATCGAGGCGCCCCCCGCCCACTGGGAGGCCGACGTCATCCTGCGCGACGGTCGTACGGCGCACATCCGCCCCATGAGCGGCGACGACGAGGACCTGCTGGTCTCGTTCTACGACCGGGTGTCGGACGAGTCGAAGTACTACCGCTTCTTCTCGCCCATGCCGAAGCTCTCCGAGCGCGACATCCGTCGGTTCACCCACGTCGACCACCACAACCGGGTGGCCCTGGTGATGATCCTCCAGGGCCGGATGATCGCCGTGGGGCGCTACGACGTCGTCGAGCCGCGGGAGGCCGAGGTCGCTTTCCTCGTCGAGGACGAGCACCAGGGCCGCGGCATCGCCCAGCTGCTGCTCGAGCACCTCGCGCAGGCCGGTCGGGAGAACGGCGTCGAGCGGTTCACCGCCGAGGTGCTGCCCGACAACCACCGGATGATCCAGACGTTCCGCGACGCGGGCTACCGCGTGGCGAGCGGGTACGCCGACGGCGTCGTCACCCTCGAGTTCCCGATCGACCCGACCGACACCGCGATCGGGAAGATGCACAACCGCGAGCACGTGGCGGAGGCGGCGTCGATACACCGCTTCTTCCACCCCCGCTCGGTGGCGATCATCGGGGCCAGCCGCCGCCAGGACACGATCGGGCAGGTCCTCGTCCGCAACCTGGTGACCGCCGACTTCACGGGCCGCGTCTACGTCGTCAACCCGAGCGCCACCGCGGTGAGCGGCATGCCGGCGTACAAGAACGTCAACGAGATCCCCGACGACGTCGACGTCGCGATCGTGGCCGTGCCGGCCGACAAGGTGACCGACGTGGTGCTCGACTGCGCCGCCAAGGGCGTCCATGGCCTGATCGTCATCTCCTCCGGCTTCGCCGAGACCGGTGAGGAGGGCCGCCGGAGGCAGCGGCACCTGGTCGGCCTGTCCCGCTCCTACGGGCTGCGCCTGATCGGCCCCAACTGCCTCGGCGTGATCAACACCGACCCGACCGTCCAGGTCAACGCGTCGCTGTCGTCGGTCATGCCGACCCGCGGCCGCGCCGGCTTCTTCTGCCAGTCCGGCGCGCTCGGCTCCGCGATCCTGGAGAAGGTCCGCAACCGGGGCCTCGGTCTCTCGACGTTCGTCAGCGCGGGCAACCGCGCCGACGTCTCCGGCAACGACCTCCTCCAGTACTGGGAGGAGGACGACTCCACCGAGGTCGTCATGATGTACCTGGAGTCGATCGGTAACCCGCGCAAGTTCTCCCGCATCGCCCGCCGGGTCTCCAAGCGCAAGCCGATCGTCGCCGTCCGCTCGGGCCGGACGACCCAGGGCGTCCCCATGGGCCATGCCGTACGGCGCATCGGCGCCCCCCAGGCGGCGGTCGACGCGATGTTCCGCCAGGCCGGCGTCATCCAGGTCGACGACCTCGACGCGATGTTCGACGTGGCGCAGCTGCTCGCCCACCAGCCGCTGCCACGCGGGCGCCGGGTCGCGATCGTCGGCAACTCCGACGCGCTCGGCCTGCTGGCCGCCGACGCCGCGTCGGCGGTCGGGTTGGTCGTCAACCGGAGCGTCGCGCTCGGCGCCGACGCCACCGCGGAGGACTTCGAGGACGCGCTCGACCAGGCCATCGACGACCCCGACGTCGACTCCGTCGTCGCCGTCTACATCCCGCCCCTCGACGTGTCCGGCGAGGACGTCGCCAACGTGCTCGCCGCGGTGGGGGAGCAGTCCGACAAGCCGTTGGTCTCGACCTTCCTCGGCGCGGAGGGCATCCCCGAGCTGCTGCGGGTGCCCGACGTCGCGGGCTCCACCGCCGGGCGCGGGTCGGTGCCGTCGTACCCTGCCGTGGAGGCCGCGGTCCGCGCTCTCGCGCGCGTGGTCGAGTACGCCGTGTGGGTCCGCACGCCCGACGGACCGATGGCCGACCCCGGCGACATCAGGCCCGACGCCGCGCGCAACCTGGTGCTCGGGATGGTCAACGACGCGCCGGGCGAGGTCGAGCTCGGGCCGGACCAGACGCGCGACCTGCTGGCGACGTACGGCATCGAGCTGTGGCCCGCCACGCCCGTCGCGACGCTCAAGGACGCCCAGGCCGCGGGCAAGGAGCTCGGCTGGGACGTGGTGCTCAAGTCGACGGAGGCGTCGGTGCGTGAGCGGCCCGACCTGGCCCACGTCTGGCGCAACATCTCCGGCCCGTCGGAGATGAAGGAGGCGTGGGCGCAGCTCACCGGGATCATCAGCGACCCCGAGCGCGCGGCCTTCGTGGTGCAGAAGAACGCGCCGCCGGGCGTGCCGATCGCGGTGCGGTCGCTGGAGGACCCGCTGTTCGGGCCCGTGGTCTCGTTCGGGATCTCCGGGCCGGTGATCGAGCTGCTGGGGGACTGGTCCTACCGGATCCCGCCCCTGGGCGAGCACGACGTCGCGTCCATGGTCCGCGAGGTCAAGAGCTCACCGCTGCTGTTCGGCTACCGCGGCACCGAGCTGGTCGACGTCGCGTCCGTCGAGCGCCTGGTCACTAAGGTGGCCCAGCTGCAGAACGACCTGCCGCAGATCAGCTCGGTCGACCTGTCGCTGGTGCTCGCCGGCACCAGCGGCGTCAACGTGCTGACGGCAAGCGTGCGGATCCACCCGGTGCGCGACCCCCGGCCCGACTCGTACGTGCGCCGGCTCAGCGACGTCACAGCCACCCTCCCGGACTGACGGGCGCGCGGCCGGCGTCGACGGGCCGGGGATAGGGTCGGGGTCATGCCCGACGTCCGTGCCCACGACCGTGATCGCTCCCGGGAGCTGCGTGCGGCCATCGACCGGACCGGCTACTACCCCGAGGTGGTGGCCGACGCGGTCGTCGAGGCCGTCGGCGGCGAGGACGTGGTGTCGTTCTACGTCCATCACGAGCCGACGTTCGAGCGCGACGAGGTGCGCCGCCACCAGTCGGTGATCGTGCTGACGCCGACCCGGTTGATCCTGGCCCACACCGACGAGCACACCGGCGACGACCTGCTGCCCGAGCCCTACACGTCGACCTCCACCGAGGCGGTCAACCTCGGCTCGGTCACGTCGGTCGTGGTCACCCGGATGACGACCAGCCCGTCGCAGGGTCCGCGCCCGCCCGCGGAGGCCGTGCTCACGATCGGCTGGGGCGGCGTCCACCGGGTCGACCTCGAGCCGGCCGGCTGCAACGACCCCCAGTGCGAGGCCGACCACGGCTACACGGGCGTCCTGGCCTCCGACGACTTCTCGCTGCGGGTCTCGGCCGCGGCCGACGGACCGCACGCGGTGGAGGGGCTCCTCTCCTTCGCCGCGTCGCTGTCCGCGCGGACGCGGGGCTGACGAGTTGGCCGAGCAGTCCAGCGACCCCTTCTGCGAGCCGAGGTACGGCGACCGCTCGCTCGGTGACGTCGTACCGGCCGTGTCGGCGGCCCTCGGCACGCCGGTCGGCACCACGCCGAGCGGGCTCGCCCTGCCGGACGCGGCGTCGTACGTCGTGTTCCTGATCGACGGGCTCGGCGCGCAGCTGCTCGACCGCTACGGCCACGCCGCGCCGTACCTCTCCTCGCTGCTGGCGGGCGGCCACGCCCCGATGACCGCGAGCGTGCCGTCGACGACCTCCACCAGCCTGACCTCGCTGGGCACCGGCCTGGTGCCCGGCGGGCACGGGCTCGTGGGGTTCACGACGCGCGTGCCGGCGACCGGCGACCTGCTCAACGCGCTCGTGTGGGACGCCGACGTCGACCCGCTCCAGTGGCAGCCCCACCAGACGGCGTTCGCGGCGATGCAGGCGGCCGGCACCCGGGTGAGCGTGGTCAACAAGCGCGAGTTCGACGGCAGCGGCCTGACCGTGGCGGCCCACCGAGGTGCCGACTACGTCGGTGTCGACCGGGTCGGCGAGCGGATCGCCGCCGTGGTCGCGGCGTCGAGCGCGCGCCCGTCGCTCACCTACGTCTACGACGGCGACCTCGACTGGACCGGCCACCGCTGGGGGGTCGCCTCGAGCCAATGGCTCCAGCAGCTGGCGATGATCGACCACGAGGCCGAGCAGCTGCGTGAGGCGCTGCCTCCCGACCGGCGGCTGCTGGTCATCGCCGACCACGGCATGGTCGACGTGCCGGCCGACGGCCGGATCGATCTGGCCGACGACGAGGAGCTGTGCCGCGGCATCGCCCTGGTCGGCGGCGAGGCGCGGTTCCGCCATCTCTACTGCCGTAGCGGCTCCGTCGACGACGTCGTCTCGACCTGGCGCGAGGTGCTGGGCGAGCGCGCCGACGTGCTCACGCGCGCCGAGGCGATCGGCCGCGGCTGGTTCGGCGGGGTCGACCCGACCGTGCTGCCGCGGATCGGCGACGTGGTCGTCGCCTGCCATGGCGACTTCGCCGTGATGTCGACCGAGGGCTTCCCCTACGAGAAGCGGCTGGTCGGCATGCACGGTTCGCTCACCCCCGCCGAGATGCTCATCCCCGTCCTGCTGGATTGAGACGCCGGAGGTTTCGAGGCTCGGCCGTGGCCGGCCTCGCACCTCAACCACCGGCGGCGCCGAACCTTTCGTGTTCTCATCTCGTCTGGGCGGGTGAGCGGGGCGACAGGCCTCGGATGATCGGAGGCACGATGGCTGGTCGGGACAGAGCCGCGTTCGCGGACTTCGTCGCCGCGCGCTCCGGTGCGCTGCACCGTGCGGCGTACCTGATGGTCGGTGACGTCGGCCTGGCGCAGGACCTCGTGCAGGAGGCGCTCACCAAGACCTACGTCGCCTGGCCGCGCCTGCGCGACTCCGCCAACGCCGAGGCCTACACGCGCAAGGTCATCACCAACACCGCGATCACGTGGTTCCGGCGCAAGGGCTGGAACGCCGAGCGGGTCAGCGAGCACCTGCCGGAGCAGGCCCACGCCGGTCATGCGGATCACGTCAGCGACCGCGCCGCCCTGATGGACGCGCTCTCCCAGCTGCCGCCCCGACAGCGCGCCGCGATCGTGCTCCAATTCTACGACGACATGACCGAGGCCCAGACCGCAGCGGCCATGGACTGCGCGGTCGGCACGGTGAAGAGCCAGGTCTCGGCCGGGCTCACGAAGCTGCGCGCCCTGCTGGGCGACGCCGTGGACCTCGACGACCTGATGCCCACTGGAGGTGCGGCATGACCGAGAAGCTGAAGACCCTCATGGACGATGCGGCTGAGGCAGCCGGGGTGGACTTCGCCACCCCCGACCTCGACACGATCTACCGCGACGGCGACAAGGCCGTACGGCGCCGCCGGCTCGTGGTCGGCGCGGCCGGGCTGGCCGCCGCTGCGGTCGTGACGACCGCCGTCGTGCTGACCCAGGGCGGCGACGAGACGGAGGTCGCCGACAGCGAGCTCGCCACCGACGTGCCGATGTGGGCCCAGGGCAGCACGCTCCGCACGCCGGACCGGACCTATGACCTGGGCGTCGAGGTGACGACGCTCGGCCGGACGACGGAGGGCGTGGTCTACGCCAATCGCGATGGTGACGTCTACACCTTCGACGGCCGCGCGAGCGTGCAGGTCGGCGAGGCGGCCCAGAGCCCGTACGGCGCGTTGGTCGCCGACAGCGACGGCACGCTCGTTGGCTGGGTCGAGGGTGACAAGGGCGACCAGCGGTTCGTCGTCCTCGACATGGCGACCGGTGACCGGGACACGTTCGAGGCGCACGCCGACCCCGACCACCCCGGCGTGCAAGGGATGTCGATGTTCCTTGCGCTCGACGGAAGCACGGCGTACTGGCTGGACGGTGGGGCCATGGTCGCCACCGACCTCGGCAGCGGGGAGTCGCGCCCGATCAGCCAGGGGGACGGCCTGACCCTGGTGGTCGCGGCTGAGAACGGCCTTGCCGTGAACTGGATCGAGGACGAGGACGGCGGCGACCGCGGAACGGACGTTGTCGACGCCGACGGGGACGTGCTCCTCGGCCATGCCGACGTCGGTGAGGTCGCGGTGCTCTCGCCCGATGCCACCTGGGCGTCCAGCATGGAGCTGCCTGCGGTGTGGGAGGTGGGCACCGGGCGGCAGGTCATGCTCGACCTCGGCGGCACCCCCGAGGGGATGGGCTTCGACTGGCTCGACGAGGCGACATTGATGGTTGTGGCCGAGGCTGACGACCGCGGGCTCCTCCGGCTGATGAAGTGCCAGGTTCCCTCGGGGGATTGCACCGAGGTGGCCGAGATCAACCCCGAGGACGGCTGGGTGTCGGTGCCGACGGGCGGGCTGATGACGATGGCCGCGTTCGCGTCGGGAGACGCGCAGGTGGCCGAGGAGGAGGCGGTGGAGGTGGAACCGTCCGAGACGACCAGCACGGAGCGTCCCGAGTAGGTCTGGCACGATTCACCGCGTGGCGGAGCTGACCTTCTGGACGGGCACGATGGACGCGGGCAAGTCGACGCTGGCCCTCCAGACCAACCACAACCACGCCGCGCGCGGCCGGATCGGCCGCCTGTTCACCTCGCACGACCGCGCGGGCGTCGCGCTGGTGTCCTCCCGGCTGGGCCTCACCCAGAACGCGGAGGAGGTCACGCCTGAGCTGGACTTCTGGCGCTACACCGTCGAGGCGCTCACCCAGGGGGCGCGGATCGACTACTTCGTGTGCGACGAGGCGCAGTTCTACACCGCCGAGCAGATCGACCAGCTCGCCAAGATCGTCGACGAGCTCCAGATCGACGTGTTCTGCTTCGGGATCCTCACCGACTTCCGCACCCGGCTGTTCCCGGGGTCCGCCCGTCTGGTCGAGCTCGCCGACCGCACCGAGGTGCTCCAGGTCGAGGCGCTGTGCTGGTGCGGCAAGCGCGCCACCCACAACGCCCGCACCGAGGACGGCGTGATGGTCACCGAGGGCGAGGTCATCGTCGTCGGCGACGTCGAGACCGCCGATGGGCCGCCGCCGGAGGTGGCCTACGAGGTGCTCTGCCGGCAGCACCACCGGCGGGGGCTCACGGCGGCGAGGGCGCGAGCTGTGTCACTCGCACCGGACCCGCTCCCGTTCGGCTCGTAGCGCCGGAGGTTTCGAGGCTCGGCCGCGGGCGGCCTCGCACCTCAACCACCGGCGACGTCTCGGCCGCGGGCGGCCTCGCGCCTCAACCACCGGCGACGTCTCGGCCGCGGGCGGCCTCGCGCCTCAACCACCGGCGACGTCTCGGCCGCGGGCGGCCTCGCACCTCGACCACCGGCGGCAGCAATACTTCTCCGCATGTCCGACCTGAGGATCCCGCGCGACCGCGACGACGACTACTCGGCAGCCGCCATCAAGGCACGCCATGAGCTGGTGCGCGAGCACACCGACAGCACCCTCGAGCACGTGGCGTCGTACTCGCTCGACTCCGGGACGCTGCCGGGCAACATCGAGAACTTCATCGGCGTCGCGCAGGTGCCGATCGGGCTGGCCGGGCCGCTGCTCGTCAACGGCGAGCACGCGCAGGGGGAGTTCCTGGTGCCGCTGGCCACCACGGAGGGCACGCTCGTCGCGTCGTACTCCCGCGGCATGAAGCTGACCCGCGAGGCGGGCGGCATCACCACCACGGTGCTCGACGACAAGATGCAGCGGGCCCCGGTCTTCAGCTTCGACAGCGCCCGCGAGGCCAAGGCGTTCTCGGCCTGGCTCGACGAGCACTTCGACGAGATCGCGGCGGCCGCGCAGACCACGACGAGGTCGGGCCGGCTGGTCGAGATCCAGAAGTTCTCGGTGTCCAAGCTCCTCTACACCCGGTTCAACTACACGACCGGCGACGCGGCCGGCCAGAACATGACCGGGAAGGCGACGTTCGCCGCCTGCGCGTGGATCAAGCAGAACTACCCGGGCGAGCTGCACTTCCTGCTCGAGGGCCAGTTCGCGACCGACAAGAAGACGTCGGTCGTCAACATGCTGCACACCCGCGGCAAGAGGGTGGTCGCCGAGATCACGCTCCCGGCCGCGCTGGTCGAGGAGCACATGAACGTCACGACCGACAAGCTGTGGGCGGCCCGGCTCCGCGGCCAGCTCGGCGCGTTCATGTCGGTGACCAACAACAACGGCAACCACTCCGCCAACGGCATCACGGCCATGTTCATCGCCACCGGCCAGGACGTCGCCAACGTCGCGGAGAGCTCGGCCCTCTACGGCTTCTCCGAGCTGCTGCCGAACGGCGACCTCTACACCTCGATCACGATCCCGTCGTTGATCATCGCGACGTACGGCGGCGGCACCGGGCTGGCGACGCAACGGGAGTGCCTCGAGCTGCTCGGCTGCTACGGCGCCGGTGGGGTACGCAAGCTGGCCGAGATCATCGCCGCCACGGTCCTTGCGGGCGAGCTGTCGCTGGGCTCGGCCGTGGTGGCGGAGGAGTGGGTCGAGGCGCACGACAATCTGGGTCGCAACCGCCCTTGACCGTTCTCTAGGGTGGGCCGCGTGAGCCTTGATGCGCTGCTGAAGTCCAGTGACCTGCCCTACCAGCTCCCGCGGTTCGCGGACATCACCGACGACGACTACGGGCCCGCGCTGGACGCGGCGATGGCCTCGCAGCTCGGCGCCGTGCAGGCGATCACCGGCAACCCGGGCGAGCCGACGTTCGACAACACGCTGAAGCCGCTCGAGGAGAGCGGCACCGCCCTCCAGCGGGTGCTCCGGGTGCTCGGCAACAAGGCCGGAGCCGACAGCAACGACAAGATCGACGCGATCCGCGCCGAGTACGCGCCCAAGCTCGCCGCTCACGGCGACGCGATCCTCCTGGACTCGGCCCTGTTCGCCCGCCTGCAGGCGGTCCACGACGCCCGGGAGGCCCTCGACCCCGAGTCGCGCTACCTCGTCGAGCGCTACGTCACCGAGTTCACCCTCGCCGGCGCCGCGCTCGGCGACGACGACAAGGCCAGACTGAAGGAGCTCAACGCCGCCATCTCCTCGCAGGAGACCGCGTTCGAGATCGCGCTCCAGGCCGACAGCAACGACCTGGCCGTCGTCATCGACGACGCAACCGAGCTCGACGGCCTGACCCCGGGGGAGATCTCCGCTGCCGCCGCCGCGGCGGAGGCGCGCGGACTCGACGGCAAGTACCTGCTGACCCTCGTGCTGCCCACCGGCCACCCGCACCTGGCCTCGCTGACCGATCGCGACGTACGGCGCCGCCTGGCCGTCGCGCAGCGCGCGCGGGGGAGCCGCGGCAACGATCACGACACCCGGGCGATCCTGCTCGACATCCTGCGCCTGCGCGCCGAGCGCGCCCGGCTGCTGGGCTTCGACAACCACGCTGCGGTGGTCACCGCGGACAACACGGCCGGGACCCCGGCCGCCGTACGCGCGATGCTCGAGCGGCTCGCCGCTCCCGCCGCGGCCAACGCCCGCGCCGAGCAGGAGGCCCTCTCCGAGGAGGCCGGGTTCCCGATCGAGGCGCACGACTGGGCCTTCTACGCGGGCAAGGTGCGGGCCGCGAAGTACGACGTCGACCTGGGCGCGCTCCGGCCGTGGTTCGAGGCCGACCGGGTGCTGAAGGACGGGATCTTCTTCGCGGCCAACCGGCTCTACGGCATCACGTTCACCGAGCGCGAGGACCTCGAGGGCTACCACCCCGACGTCCGGGTCTTCGAGGTGCACGAGGAGGACGGGACGCCCGTTGGGCTCTACCTGCTCGACCTCTACACGCGGGACTCCAAGCGCGGGGGCGCCTGGATGAACAGCTTCGTCGACCAGTCGCAGCTGCTCGGCATCGACACCGCGATCGTGGTCAACAACCTCAACGTCCCCAAGCCGGCCGAGGGCGAGCCGACGCTGCTGACGTTCGACGAGACCACCACGTTCTTCCACGAGTTCGGGCACGCGCTGCACGGGCTGCTGGGGCGGGCGACGTACCCGAAATTCTCGGGCACCAACGTCTTCCGCGACTTCGTCGAGTACCCGTCGCAGGTCAACGAGATGTGGATGCTGTGGCCCGAGGTGCTGGCCAATTACGCCGTGCACCACGAGACCGGTGAGCCGATCCCGGCCGAGGTGATCGAGCGGCTCGAGGCCTCGGCGGTGTTCAACGAGGGGTTCGGTACGTCGGAGTACCTCGCGGCCGCGCTGCTCGACCTCGCCTGGCACGAGCTGTCCGCGGACGAGGTGCCGACCGACGTCGACGCCGTCGCGGACTTCGAGGCGAAGGCGCTCGCCGCGGTCGGGCTCGACAACCCGGCGGTGCCCGCGCGCTACTCGACGCCGTACTTCGCGCACTCGTTCTCGTCGGGCTACGCGGCGGCGTACTACTCCTACATCTGGAGCGAGGTGCTCGACGCCGACACCGTCGCCTGGTTCAAGGAGAGCGGCGGCCTGACCCGCGAGAACGGCGACCTCTACCGACGCTACGTGATCGGCATCGGCGGCACCCGCGACCCGCTCGAGTCCTACCGCGAGTGGCGTGGCCGTCCCGCCCCGATCGAGCCGCTCCTGGAGCGCCGCGGCCTGGCCTGACCGCGGGTCGGCCGGGTGAGAGTGACCTATACGTCACTCTCACCCGGCCGACTCGGGCCTGTGGAGGACCGGAGCACCACTCCTCCGTTTCGGGCACCCTGCTTCCATGTCTCGGGAGGACTGGCGACGCGTGGCCGATGCTCAGTGCGGTCTCATCACCCGCGGCCAACTGGGTGCGCTCGGCATCGACCGCTGGGCGATCCGGCACCGCGTGTCGTCGGGGCGGTGGATCGAGCTCACCCCGACGGTCATCGGCACGACGACCGGCCAGCTGTCCCGCGACCAGATGATGTGGCTCGGCGTGCTCCACGGCGGCGACACTGCGTTGGTCGGAGACCTGACGGCCGCCGAGGTCGCTGGGCTGCGGAACTGGCACCGCGACGAGGTCACGATCCTGGTGCCGCACGGTGCCGACGTCGGGGCCGGCTGTACCGGGATCCGATTCCGCTGGATCCGTCGCAACCTCGAGGAATTGCGCCGGTCCGCGGGAGGACTGCCTGTGTGCCGCTACGAGCCCGCGGTCCTCCTGTTTGCCTCCCGCCAGCGATCCACTCGAACGGCCGAGGGCATCCTGGCCGCGTCTGTCCAGCAGCAGCTCACCTCGCCTGCAGCGCTGCTCGAGTGGATCGATCGGCTCACGCCGCTTCGCGGCGCGGCTCGCTTCCGGCAGTGTCTCGCGGAGATTGCGGGAGGAGCCCACTCCGTGGGGGAGCTCGACGTGAAGCGCATGTGCAAGCGGTTCGGCATCAAACCCCCGGATCGACAAGTGCGGCGCCGCGATTCCCAAGGGCGTCTGCGATTCACCGACTGCGAGTGGCGTCTGCCCGACGGGCGCACGCTCGTCCTCGAGGTCGATGGCGGCTTCCACATGGACGTGGAGCATTGGGAGGACGACCTGGCCAGGCAGCGCGCGCTCACGTCTCCCCCGCGCATCGTCGTCCGGTGCACCACTCGCGAGCTCCGGGACGAACCGGGACGAGTCGCGCACGATCTGCTGCTACTGGGTGTCCCCGCCGCGTGAGTCGGCCGGGTGAGAGTGGTCTATCGGTCACTCTCACCCGGCCGACTCGAGCAGTACGGTGAGTGTCATGCGATCGGGCCGTCTCTCCACAGTTCTCGCGGTGCTGGTGCTCACCTGTCTTGGCGGGCGCGCCGACGCCGTGCCTACCGAGGCGGAGGGGGATCCGGGCCGCACGGACCTGCCGGGCTTCCGGGTCACCACCGTCGCCGACGGCCTCGCGATCCCGTGGGACGTGCAGTCGATCGGTGGCGGGCGACTGCTGTTCACCGAGCGCGACAGTCGCAGCATCACGCTGATCGACGCCGACCGCGAGCTGCACCCCGTCGAGATCGACAACGGCTCGCTGTGGTCGTCGGGCGAGACCGGCCTGATGGGGCTCGAGGTCGACCCGGGCTTCGACAAGAACCGCCGGATCTACACCTGTTCCGGCTGGACCAAGAACGACGGCAGCCACGACATCCGGGTCCACGCCTGGCGGCTCAGTGAGGACCTCGGCTCCGCCACCCGCACCGAGACGCTCGTCGCCGGCCTGCCGACGACGAGTGGCCGGCACGGCGGCTGCCGCCTGCTGGTCCTGCGCGACGGCTCGCTGCTCGTCGGCACCGGCGATGCCGCGCAGACCGAGAACCCGCAGAACCGCAACAGCCTCGGCGGCAAGACCCTGCGCCTCGACCGCATGACCGGCGCGCCCTGGCCGCGCAACAAGTGGGCCGACGAGAAGGGCCGTCAGCGCTACGTCTTCACCTACGGCCACCGCAACGTCCAGGGCCTCGCGCAGCGCGCCGACGGCACGCTCTGGTCGGCCGAGCACGGCACCTACCGCGACGACGAGATCAACCGGCTCGGCAACGGCCGCAACTACGGCTGGCAGCCCGGCCCCGGTTACGACGAGAGCCCGCCGATGACCGACTTCTCCCTGCCGGGCAAGCAGTACGGCGCCCGGTGGAGCTCGGGCGAGCCGACGATCGCGACGAGCGGCGCCACCTTCGTCGCCGGCAAGGAGTGGGGCGTGCTGAGGGGCACCATGGCCGTCGGGGTCCTCGCGGGCAGCCGCCTGATGTTCGTGAAGTTCAGCGCCGACGGCAAGCTGAGGTGGACGAAGGCCCCGGCGGCGCTGAAGGAGTTCGGCCGCTTGCGGTCGGTGACGCGCGTCGGCAACGCGCTGCTCGTCACGACCTCCAACGGCAGCAACGACAAGATCCTGCGGATCACCCCGCAGCCCTGAGTGACATTGCGACGGCCTGGATACCTCACCGGCATGCGCGCCTCTCTCGCCGCCGCCCTCGCGGCCCTCACGCTGCCCCTGCTCGCGACGACCGCTCCGACACAGGCGGCGGACGACGTACCACCGCCGACGAGCCGCACCGCCCTCCCACGGCTGAAGGTCACCGTCGTGCGGTCGGGGTTGGAGGTCCCGTGGGACGTCCAGTCGATCGGCAACGGCCGACTGCTCTACACCGAGCGCGACCGGGGCACGGTCACCCTGCTCCGCGCCAACGGCGACGCGCGCCGGGTGCGGTTGCGCGGCGCCCGGATCTGGACCGAGGGCGAGACCGGGATGATGAGCCTCCAGGTCGACCCCCGCTTCGCGAAGAACCGGCGGATCTACACGTGCACGGGGTGGCGGGCGGCGGGCGGGCCCGAGGTGCGCGTCGTCGCGTGGCGGCTCAGTGACGACCTGCGCTCCGCGCGCCGGGTCCGGACGCTCGTCGACGACATCGCGATCAACAGCGCCGGCATCCACGGCGGCTGCCGCTTGCTGATCCTCCGCGACGGTTCGCTGCTCGTCGGCACCGGTGACTCCCGCGTCGGGCGCAACCCGCAGCGCCTCCGCTCACTCAACGGCAAGACCCTCCGGCTCGACCGGATGACCGGCCGCCCGTGGCCCGGCAACCGGTGGGCGGACGCGAAGAGCAACAAGCGCTACGTCTTCACCTACGGCCACCGCAACGTGCAGGGCCTCGCGCAGCGAGGCGACGGATCCCTGTGGTCGGTCGAGCACGGCACCGATCGCGACGACGAGGTCAACCTCCTCCGCAGGGGCGGCAACTACGGGTGGAACCCGGTGCCGGGTTACAACGAGAGCGTCCCGATGACCGACTTCTCGCTGCCGGGCAAGCAGATCGGCGCCCGCTGGCGGTCCGGCCACCCCACGATCGCGACCTCCGGGGCCACCTTCGTCGGCGGCGCCGGCTGGGGGCGGCTCAAGGGCACGCTCGCCGTCGGCGTGCTGAAGGGATCGCGGTTGATGTTCGTGAAGCTCGACCAGCGCGGCCGGCTGGAGTGGACCCGTGCCCCGAAGGCGATGCGCCAGTACGGGCGTCTCCGGTCGGTCACGCGCGTGGGCAACGCGCTGCTGGTCACGACCTCCAACGGCAGCAACGACAAGATCCTCCGCGTGCGCCCGCGCTGAATCGGAGTTGGCTGGCTGAGAGTGATCCAGGGACCACTGTCAGCCAGCCAACTGCTGTCAGAACGTGTGCTCCGGGCCCGGGAACGCGCCCGACTTCACCTCGGCGGCGTAAGCCTTCGCGCCCTCGAGGAGCTGGCCGCGCACGTCGGCGTACTTCTTGACGAAGCGGGGGAGCTTGCCGTCGTCGGGACCGCGGATGCCCATCGCGTCGGTCCACACGAGCACCTGGCCGTCGCAGCCGGCGCCGGCGCCGATGCCGATGGTGACGATCTCGAGCTCCTTGCTGATCTGCTCGGCGATGTCGCCGGGCACCATCTCCATCACCACGGCGAACGCACCGGCGTCAGCCACCGCTCGCGCGTCGGCCTTCACCTTCTCGGCCGCGTCGCCGCGACCCTGGACGCGGTAGCCGCCGAGCGCGTGCTCGGACTGGGGCGTGAACCCGATGTGCGCACACACGGGGATGCCGCCCTCGACGAGCTTCCTGATGGTGGGCGCCATCTCGGCGCCGCCCTCGAGCTTGATCGCGTGGGCGAGGCCCTCCTTCATGAACCGCACCGCAGTCAGGTAGGCCTGCTCGGGCGAGGCCTGGTAGGAGCCGAACGGCAGGTCGCCGAGCACCATTGCCCGCTTCGTCGACCGCGCGACGGCGCGCGTCAGCGGGATGAGCTCGTCGACCGTCACCGGGAGCGAGGTCTCGTTGCCGTAGACGTTGTTGGCCGCGCTGTCACCGACCAGCAGGATGTCGATCCCGGCCTCGTCGAAGATCCGCGCGGTGTACATGTCGTAGGAGGTCAGCATCGTGATCTTCTCGCCGCGCGCCTTCATGTCGGCGAGGTGGTGGGTGCGGACCTTCCGTACCGCGGGAGCCGGGTTGGCCCCGCCGCCGTACGGCGCTGCTTCTTCGCTCATCGTCGAGCTCCTCTTTCCTGACTCGCGGCTCCGGGCGGAGTCCACGTTCGAAATCGGACACTCACGAGGCTAGACCCGCGGCCTCCCCGAGCGCGCTGTGTCGCTGCTCACCCCGAGGTCAGGCAGGTACGGCGTCGACCGCCGCCTCGATGTCGGCGATGACGATCCTGCGCATCTTGAACATCGCCTCGGTCGCCGCCCGCGCGCGGCGCGGGTCGGGGTCGGAGACCAGCTCGTACAGGCGGGTCGGCACGATCTGCCACGACAGGCCGAACCGGTCCTTGAGCCAGCCGCACACCGACTCCTGGCCACCGTCGACGAGCGAGTCCCAGTAGTAGTCGACCTCGGACTGGTCGCGGCAGGTCACCGAGAACGAGATCGCATCCGTGAACACCAGCCCCGGGCCGCCGTTGATCCCGCGGAACGTGACGCCGTCGAGGGTGAACTCACCGGCCAGCACCGTCCCCGGCGCGCCGGGACCCGCCTCGGTGTAACGCGCCAGGTGGCCGATCGAGGAGTTCGGGAAGATCGAGGTGTAGAACCGGGCCGCCTCCTCGAGGTTGTCGTCGAACCACAGGCAAGGCTGGATCCGGCTCGTCGCGATGCTCATAGGGGTGGTGACTGCTCCTGCTGGGCGAATTCATCGACGCCAACCATTTCCGGCCCGGCTCGCGTTGGATGGACGTCGCACGTGAGGAGCGGGATGGACGAGGCAGGGTTCACCGAGTGGGTGGAGGGTGTCGAGCGGCAGCTGCTGCGCTCGGCGTACCTGCTCACGGGTGACCTCCACCGTGCCGAGGACCTGGTCCAGGAAGCGCTGGTCAAGGTGGCTCTGCGTTGGAGGCGGCTGCGCGACGGCAACCCGACGGCCTACGCCCGCACCATCCTGGTCCGCGACAACATCTCCGCCTGGCGGCGTCGCTGGCGGGAGGTGACGGTCGCCGAGGTGTTCGTCGAGGGTGGCGCGTCGTCCGACCCCGAGACCGAGCTGGTCGTACGGCGCGCGCTGGCCCGCCTGACGCCGGCCCAGCGCGCGGTGGTCGTGCTGCGCCACTTCGACGACCTGACCGAGCGCGAGACCGCCGAGATCCTCGGCGTCTCGATCGGCACCGTGAAGAGCCAGAACGCCGCAGCCCTTGCCCGGCTCCGCACCGGTGCCCCGGAGCTGCTCGACCTGATCGGAGGAGCGCGATGAACGACGACGACAGGCTGTCAGGTCTCTCAGGCGTCCTGGACCGGGCGACCGAGAGGATCGCCACGCCGCACCTGGCGGCCACCACCCTGCGCGTGGCGGGCGCGCGGCGTGCCCGGCGCCGTGCGGTGGCCGGCACGGTCGTCGCGGTCGTCGCCGTGGTGGGCGCGGCGTCCTTCGTCGCGACCCAGCGTGACGAGGCCCCGCCGGCGCCGGTCGGCAGCTCGCCGGCGACAGCCACGAGCGCGGGCGGCATCGACCCCTCCGCGCAGCGGCTCTGGGACCCGTTCACGCTCGCGGACGCGCCGCTCGCGGAGTCGGTGCTGCCGGAGCGGCTGGACCCGCCGGACCTCCCGCCGAGCGTGCTCGACCACCCGATGGACGCGGCGGTGCTCGCCTGGCCGGAGGAGGGCGAGGACGTGAAGCTCCTCGGGGCGAACGGCGAGTGGCGGTGCATCCCGGGCACCGACGACGCCGCGACCAGCACGTGGTGGTATTCCAACCCGGCGCTCTCAAGCGACGGCTCCCGGGTGGCGCTGACGACCGAGGAGGGGGTGCTCGTCGTCGACGTCACGACGGGGGACCAGCAGGTCGTGCCGTGGCCGGACGACCTCGCCCCGCCCTGGGACACCGCACCCCAGGTGCGATGGCTCCCGGGCGACGCCGGCCTCGCCGTGATGTCGTGGCGCGACAACCGCGCCGTGAGCCTCGACGGCGAGTGGAGCGAGGCGCCGTTCGCCGGATACAGCGTCGCGATCGACCCGGACGGCGCGATCATCGAGCACCGCTGGAGGACCAGCGAGCTGGTCGAGTGGCAGGACGGCAAGGTGACAAGCCGGGTCGACTTCCCGTGGCAGGGCGAGCGCTTCGTCGCCCGGCACGGTCTCGTCGCGTTCACCACCGGAAGCCTCGGTGACCCACCGCGCGGCGGCCCGGTCGTCGCGGACTCCTCGACCGGCGAGCTGGTTGCCTACGCCCCGATCCGCGATCCGCACGCGGCCTACAGCGACAACGGCGGCCTGACCGCTCAAGGGTTCCTCCACGAGGACACCGTGCTGCTGCTCGTGAAACCCGACGCGGTTGCCGAGCAGCGGCATGACCTCGACACCTGGCACCTCGTCGCCTGGCACTTCCGCACCGGCGAGTTCGAGCGGGTCACCAGCGGCGCCGACCCGATGGGCATGATCGACGTCGCGCCCGACCTGGTCACCGGCGACTGAGCCGCGGGCCGTGGCCTTGTCGCGGGTGCCGCGATCAGGCGGAGGTCGTCGCCCACGCCGCGTTCGCCAGGACGTGCTTGCTGGCCGCGATCCCTAGACTCCCCGTGTGGACTTCTACTCGGCCTACGCCCACGGATTCGCGCGGATCGCGGCGTGCACGCTGCCGGTCGCGGTGGCGGACCCCGCCAGCAACGCGGCACGGACGCTCGAGCAGGCGCGGGAGTGCCATGACGAGGGGGTCGCGGTCGCGATCTTCCCGGAGCTCGGGTTGACCGGCTACGCGGTCGACGACCTCTTCCTCCAGGACACCCTGCTCTCCGCGGTCCACCAGGCCATCGGGTCGATCGTCGAGGCGTCGGCCGACCTCGGCCCGCTGCTCGTGGTCGGCGCGCCGCTGGAGCACCGCAACCGGGTGCTCAACTGCGCGGTCATCATCCATCGCGGCGAGGTCCTCGGCGTGGCGCCGAAGTCCTACCTGCCGACCTACCGCGAGTTCTACGAGCGCCGGTGGTTCGCGCCGGGCGACGACCTCCACGGCAGCGAGATCGAGGTCGCGGGCGAGATCGTGCCGATGGGACCCGACCTGATCTTCTCCGCCACCGACGTGCCGGGGCTCAAGTTGCACGTCGAGATCTGCGAGGACATGTGGGTGCCGATCCCGCCCAGCGCTGAGGCATCCCTCGCCGGCGCGACCGTCCTCGCCAACCTGTCCGGCAGCCCGATCACCATCGCGCGCGCCGACGACCGCCACCTGCTGGCGCGCAGCGCGAGCGCTCGCTGCTCGGCCGCCTACGTCTACGCCGCCGCGGGCCAGGGCGAGTCGACGACCGACCTCTCGTGGGACGGCCAGACGATGGTCTACGAGTGCGGCGAGCTGCTGGGGGAGAGCGAGCGGTTCCCCGACGGCCCGCGCCGTACCGTCGTCGACGTCGACCTCGACCGGATCCGCCAGGAGCGGCTGCGGCAGGGCACCGTCGACGACAACCGCCGGGGTTTCGAGGCTCGGTTCGCTCGCACGTCAAACACCGGCCACATCGCGAGTGACTTCCGGTGGATCGACTTCGAGCTCCAGCCGCCGGACGGCGACATCGGCCTGTTCCGCAAGGTCGACCGCTACCCGTTCGTCCCCGACGACCCGGCCCGCCTCGCCCAGGACTGCTACGAGGCCTACAACATCCAGGTCTCCGGGCTCGAGCAGCGGCTCGCGGCGATCGGGCAGCCCAAGATCGTCATCGGCGTCAGTGGCGGGCTCGACTCGACCCACGCGCTGATCGTGGCCGCCAAGGCGATGGACCGGCTCGGCCGCCCCCGCAGCGACATCCACGCGTTCACGATGCCGGGCTTCGCGACCGGCGACCGCACCAAGTCCTACGCGACCCGTCTGTCCCAGGCGCTCGGCTGCACGTTCGAGGAGCTCGACATCACCGCCACCGCGCGGCAGATGCTCGAAGGGCTCAAGCACCCGTTCGCCGAGGGCGAGCCGGTCTACGACATCACGTTCGAGAACGTGCAGGCCGGGCTGCGCACCGACTACCTGTTCCGGCTCGCCAACCACCGCGGCGGCATCGTCCTCGGCACCGGCGACCTGTCCGAGCTCGCCCTCGGCTGGTGCACGTACGGCGTGGGCGACCAGATGTCGCACTACAACGTCAACGCCGGGGTGCCGAAGACGCTCATCCAGCACCTGATCCGCTGGGTCATCGACTCCCACCAGCTGCACGACGGGCAGTACGACGACGAGGCCGACGCGGTGCTGCGCGAGATCCTCGAGCAGGAGATCACGCCGGAGCTGATCCCCACCGAGGAGGGCAAGAAGCCCCAGGCCACGGAGGACTCGGTCGGGCCCTACGCGCTCCAGGACTTCACGCTCTACCACGTGGTCCGGCGGGGCTTCCGGCCCAGCAAGATCGCGTTCCTCTCCTGGCACGCGTGGCGCGACAAGGACCTGGGGGAGTGGCCCCCGGGCTTCCCCGAGGAGGCGCGCACGTCGTACGACCTGGCGACGGTACGGTCCTGGCTCGAGGTGTTCATCAAGCGCTTCTTCGCGAGCCAGTTCAAGCGGTCGGCGCTGCCGAACGGGCCGAAGGTCAGCCCCGGCGGCACCATGTCGCCGCGCGGCGACTGGCGGATGCCGTCCGACGCCAGCGCGGCGGCGTGGCTCGCCGAGCTGGCGTCGGTCCCGGAGGACTGAGCGGGCAGACTCCGCCGGGGTCAGACGGCCTCTCCCGGCGCCCGGTGCGCGGGCTCCGTGTGGTGGTAGGCGGTCGACATCCGCGCCATGGCGAGCGCGCACAGGCCGAGCGCCAGCACGCCGATCGCGAGGTGCGCCATACCGTCGATCGCGAACAGGCTGCACGCACCGAGCAGCATCCAGAGGGCGAAGAGGTCGCCGCCGACCCGCGGCACCAGCGCCACGCATGCGGCGAGGGCCAGCTCGATGATGCCGAACCACATCACCGCGTCGGAGGCCGTCCCCGGAAGGACGTCGTTCGCCCAGGTGGCGAGATAGCCCTCCCAGTTGTCGGTCATGAAGCCGAACAGCTTGTCGAGGCCGAACAGCAGCGGGACTGCGATGAACGTCGCCCAGAGGCCGAGGTAGGCCTGGCGGGCGGCGTCCACCCGGTTGAAGGTCGCGAGGTCGTGCATCTCGTCCCGCATGTCGTGCCAGGCGTGGGTGAGCGCCATGGCCGTCTCCTTTCTCGAGGTCCTCTTGTAAAGGACGTCACATTCGACGGTAGACCTGGACGACTGTTTCGGCAAGACTGATGTCCGTTAGAAATCCGGACGGGACACGAGGGAGGGCCTCCATGCCGGACGACGCGTTCGCGCGGCGGGTGAGCAAGGTGGGTGCGCTGGCCGACCCGGTGCGCCGCGCGCTCTACCGCTTCGTCGCCGAGCAGCCGGGCGCGGTGAGCCGCGACCAGGCCGCGAGCGGCGTCGATGTGCCACGCCACACCGCGAAGTTCCACCTCGACAAGCTGGTCGAGGAGGGGCTGCTCGTCACCGAGTTCCGTCGCCTCACCGGACGCTCCGGTCCCGGCGCGGGCCGGCCGGCGAAGCTCTACCGCCGCTCCCGCAAGGAGGTCGCCGTCACCCTGCCCGTACGCCGCTACGACCTCGCCGGCCGGGTGCTCGCCGACGCCGTCGAGCGGTCGCTGGCGGGCACGCCGATGCAGGAGGCGCTCGACGCCTGCGCGGCCGACGCGGCCCGGGCGATGGTCGAGGAGGTCGCGCCCTCGGGTGAGGGGAGCGACGCGGTCCGCGAGGTGCTCGACCGGCTCGGGTACGAGCCGCGTGAGGGGAGCGAGGGCGACATGGTGCTCCGCAACTGCCCCTACGCCCGCCTCGCCGCCAGTCACGTCGACCTGGTCTGCGGCGTCAACGAGACGTTCGTCCGTGGAGTCGCGGACGAGGTCGGGTGCACCGCCGGCGTACGGCGCCGCGGGGACGGCCCGGCACCGACGGGCTGCTGCGTCACCGTCACGGAACAGACCTGACCAGCACGCGCATCGCCGTACCCCTAGGCTCTGCCCCATGGGCAAGCAAGAGGACTTCGTACTCCGCGCTCTCGAGGAGCGTGACGTCCGGTTCGTCCGGCTCTGGTTCACCGACGTGCTGGGCTTCTTGAAGTCCGTCGCGGTGGCCCCGGCCGAGCTCGAGGGCGCCTTCGCCGAGGGCATCGGGTTCGACGGCTCGGCGATCGAGGGCTTCGCCCGGGTGTCCGAGGCCGACATGCTCGCCAAGCCCGATCCGTCGACGTTCCAGATCCTCCCGTGGCGCGGCGAGGGGCCCTCCACGGCGCGCATGTTCTGCGACATCCTGCTGCCCGACGGCTCGGCGTCGTACGCCGACCCGCGCAACGTCCTGAAGCGCACGCTCGCGAAGGCCGGCGACCAGGGCTTCACGTTCTACACGCACCCCGAGATCGAGTTCTACCTGTTCAAGGACCAGCCGGAGAACGGCGGGGAGCCCGAGCCGATCGACCGGAGTGGCTACTTCGACCACTCCGCACACTCGCACGGCTCCGACTTCCGGCGCGAGGCGATCACGATGCTCGAGGCGATGGGCATCTCGGTGGAGTTCAGCCACCACGAGGGCGGGCCCGGCCAGCAGGAGATCGACCTGCGCTACGCCGACGCGCTCACCACAGCCGACAACATCATGACGTTCCGCACGGTCGTGCGGGAGGTGGCGCTGGCGCAGGGCATCTGGGCGACGTTCATGCCCAAGCCGTTCACGACGCACCCCGGCTCCGGCATGCACACCCACGTCTCGCTCTTCGAGGGCGACCAGAACGCCTTCTACGAGCCGGGCTCCGAGTACCAGCTCTCCAAGACCGGCCGCGGCTTCATCGCGGGCGTCCTCCAGCACGCCGGCGAGATCAGCGTGGTGACCAACCAGTGGGTCAACTCCTACAAGCGGATGATGTTCGGCGGCGAGGCGCCGTCCTACATCTGCTGGGGCCACAACAACCGCTCGGCCATGGTCCGGGTGCCGATGTACAAGCCCAACAAGGGCCAGTCCACCCGCATCGAGCTGCGCACGATCGACGCCGCCTGCAACCCCTACCTGGCGTTCGCCGCGGTGCTCGCCGCCGGGCTCAAGGGCGTGCAGGAGGGCTACGAGCTGCCGCGCGAGGCCGAGGACGACGTCTGGGCGCTCACCGACAAGGAGCGCCGCAGCCTCGGCATCGACCCGCTGCCCAAGAACCTCAACGAGGCGATCGAGATCGCCGAGCGGTCCGAGCTGCTGGCAGAGACGCTGGGGGAGCAGGTCTTCGACTACTTCCTCCGCAACAAGCGCGCCGAGTGGGACGACTACCGCGGCCAGGTGTCGGCCTTCGAGCGGGACCAGATGCTCCCCGTCCTGTGACAGCCGGCCGGGCCCACTCCCGCAGCGACCTGCTGCGGCTCGGCTTCGCCGACATCGACCGGGCCGTGGACGGCCTGGCGGAGCTCGGCGAGGTCGGGGTCCGGCTGCTCGCCTACCTGGGCCGTACGGCGGACCCGGACGCCGCCGTCGCCGGGCTGGTGCGCCTCGCCGAGTCCGTGGATGACCGCGACGCGCTGCTGGAGAGCGTGGCGGACGACGAGGGTACGGCGATGCGCCTCCTGCGTGTGCTCGGCGCGAGCACGGCGCTGGCCGACCACCTGGCCAACCACCCGGAGCACTGGCGCGAGCTCACCGACCCGACGCTCGGGTCGACCCGGCCGGCGGCGTACTGGCTGCGTGACCGGCTGCTGCGGGCCGTCGGCGCCGACCCCGACGCCGTCGCACCGGTCGCGACGCTGGCCGACGGCGAGGCGGTCAACGCGCTGCGCGTCGAGTACCGCCGCCTCCTGCTCCGCCTCGCCGCCCGCGACCTCGCCCACGACCTCGGCGTCGACGACGCGGCGGCCGAGCTCTCCGACCTCGCCGCCGGGACGCTCGAGGCGGCGCTGGCGGTCGCACGGCAGCGGGTCGGCCCCGAGTCGGCCGACGTCCGTCTCGCCGTGATCGCGATGGGCAAGTGCGGCGCCCGCGAGCTCAACTACGTCTCCGACGTCGACGTGATCTTCGTCCACGAGCCGGCCACGGAGGGGGCTGATGATGCTGCGGTCGGCCGCACCGCGGTCCGGCTCGCGTCGCACCTCATCCAGGTCTGCTCCGACCACACCGCGGAGGGCACGATCTGGCAGGTCGACGCCGCGCTCCGTCCGGAGGGCAAGGCCGGCGCGCTCAGCCGCACGATGACCGGCCACCGCGGCTACTACGAGCGGTGGGCGGAGCCGTGGGAGTTCCAGGCGCTGCTCAAGGCCCGCCCCGTGGCGGGCGACCTCGAGCTGGGCCGCGAGTTCACCGCGATGGTCGAGCCGATGGTCTGGTCGGTCGCCGACCGGCCCGGCTTCGTCGAGGCGGCGCGCGCGATGCGCAAGCGCGTCGTCGACCACATCCCGGCCAACGTCGTGGAGCGCGAGCTCAAGCTCGGTCCCGGCGGCCTGCGCGACGTGGAGTTCGCGATCCAGCTGCTCCAGCTCGTGCACGGCCGCGCGGACGAGCAGATCCGGCTGCCCACGACGCTCAGCGCGCTGGCCCGCCTGATCGACGGCGGCTACGTCGGCCGCCCTGACGGTGAGGCGCTGCACGACGCCTACGCGTTCCTCCGCAAGCTCGAGCACCGGATCCAGCTGCACCGGTTGCGCCGTACGCACATCGTCCCCGACGACGAGGCCGCGCTGCGGCGGCTCGGGCGCAGCCTCGGGTTCACCAAGCAGCCCGACGTCAACCTGGTGCGCACCTGGGAGCACCACCGCCGCGAGGTCAGCCGGCTCCACCAGAAACTCTTCTACCGCCCGCTGCTCACCGCGGTCGCCCAGATCAGCGGCGACGAGGCGCGGCTGTCGTCGGAGGCGGCGCGGGCGCGGATGTCGGCGCTCGGGTACGACGATCCCGCCGGCGCGCTGCGGCACCTGGAGGCGCTGACCTCCGGCATGTCCCGCACGGCCAGCATCCAGCGCACCCTGCTGCCGGCGATGCTCCAGTGGTTCGCCGAGGGGGCCGACCCCGACGCCGGCCTGTTCGGCTTCCGCCGGATCAGCGAGGCGCTCGGCAGCACGCCCTGGTACCTCTCGACGCTGCGCGACGAGGGCGAGGTGTCCGAGCGGCTCGCCCACCTGCTCGCGACGTCGCGCTACTGCACCGACCTCCTCGAGCGCGAGCCCCAGGGCGTGCGGCTGCTCGGCGGCGACCTCCAGCCGCTGGAGTCGGCCGTGCTCGTCGACGAGATGCTCGCGACCGCGCAGCGCCAGGAGACGCTGGAGAAGTCGGTCCGCTCCGTCCGGGCCGTACGGCGCCGCGAGCTGCTGCGGATCGCTGCCGGCGACGTGCTCGGGCTGACCGACGTCGCCGACGTCGGCCGCGCGCTCACTCGGCTCACCGACGCCACGCTCGAGGCCACGCTCGCGGTCACCGAGGACGCCGTGCGGCGACAGCGCGGCCTGGACCGGACGCCCACCCGGCTCGCCATCATCGCGATGGGCCGCTACGGCGGCTTCGAGCTGGCCTACGGCAGCGACGCCGACGTGCTGTTCGTGCACGACCCGGTGCCCGGCGCCGACGCGCACGCCGCGGCGTCGTACGCCAAGGCAGTGTTCGAGGAGCTGCGGCGCTCGCTGGCCAGCCCCGGTCCGGACCCCGCCCTGGTGGTGGACGCGGACCTGCGCCCGGAGGGCAAGCAGGGGCCGCTGGTGCGCACCCTCGACTCCTACGCCGCGTACTACGCCAAGTGGTCGCACGTCTGGGAGGCGCAGGCCCTGCTGCGCGCCGACGCCGTCGTCGGCGACCGCGGTCTGCGCGACCGGTTCACCGAGCTGATCGACCCGCTGCGCTACCCGGCGGGCGGGCTCTCCGAGGACGACGTGATCGAGGTGCGCCGGATCAAGGCGCGCGTCGACACCGAGCGGCTGCCGCGCGGCGCCGACCCGGCGCTGCACCTCAAGCTGGGCCGCGGCGGCCTGGCCGACGTCGAGTGGACGGTCCAGCTGCTCCAGCTGCGGCACGGCGCCGAGGTGACCGGGCTGCGCACCGCCGAGACCCTCGCCGCGCTCGACGCCGCGACCGAGGCCGGGCTGCTCGAGCAGGCCGACGCCGACCAGCTCACCACCGCGTGGCGCACGGTCAGCCGGGTGCGCAACGCCGTGGTCCTGGCGCGGGGGCGCGCGGGCGACCAGCTGCCGAGCGATCCTCGCGAGAGGCGGGCCGTCGCCGGCATCGTCGGCTACCCGCTCGACCACAGCGACGAGTTCATCAACGACTACCTGCGGGTCACCCGGCGGGCCAGGGCGGTGGTCGACCGGGTCTTCTGGGAGTGACCCGGATTTCTCGGCGGGGTGCTTAGGCAAGCCGAACAGATGTATGGCATGATTCTTTCGTCGGGCCGCGACCGACCCCCCCAGAGGTCGCGGCCCGATGCCTATTTCTCGGCTGCCCCCGATGCCGACGTTTCAATCGCCGGACCCTAGGCTCGCGGCTCGTGACCACCGCTGAGCTCGTCGTGCTGGCGTTCGCCCTCGCCATGGACGCCGTCGCCGTGTCCCTCGCGGAGGGCCTCCGGCTCCGTCGGCCACCGTGGCGGGCCGCCCTGCTGATGGCGGCGATGTTCGGCCTGTTCCAGGCGCTGATGCCGGTGCTCGGCTGGGTGCTGGCGTTCTGGGCCGCCGACGCCGTCAGCGAGGCGACGCCGTGGATCGCGTTCGGGCTACTCGCGATCATCGGCGGGAAGATGATCAAGGAGTCGTTCGAGGACGAGGACGACCACACCACGCCGGTCGTGACCGTCCGGTCGGTGCTGCCGCTGGCGATCGCGACGTCGATCGACGCCGCGGCCGTCGGCGTGACGTTCGGCGTGCTCGAGGTCTCCGTCGCCCCGGCGGTCACCCTGATCGGGGTCGTCACGTTCGCGCTCTCGCTGGGCGCGGTCTTCATCGGCGCGCGGGCGGGGGAGCGGCTCGGCCGCTGGGCCACCCTGGTCGGCGGCGTGATCCTGGTCGGGATCGGGCTCCGGATCCTGCTCAGCCACCTGCTGGGGTGACCCTCGGCGCATCAGGGGGCCTTCCCGAGCAACGCCGGGCCGCGACACGCCGTATGGCGACCGCGTGTCGCGGCCCTGCTGCGTCTGGCGTGGCCTGTGGATGAAGTCAGCAGCGGCAGGCCCGACTGGCGGACACTTGCGCCGTGGGTGGGTTGACTGCGACAGAGGCGCTGGAGCGGCTCGGCGGTATCGCCGGTGCCGCGTCCGTGATCCAGCTGTCCTCACGCCGGCGGCTCCGCACTTCCGTCGCCAACGGCAGCGTCCTCAAACTCGGTCCCAACCGATACGCGCTTCCCACCTCCCAGGCCGGACTCGCGGCGGCGGTCGCTCTCCGTGGCCACCTCAGCCATCTGACCGCAGCTGCCCATTGGGGCTGGGAAATCTGGCAGCAACCACCTGTCGCGTCGATCGTCGTCCCGGCGTCGAGCACAGTCCTGTCGACACACTGCGACCTGCGACGGACCGACCTGAAGCCTGGCGAAGTCGACGGCTGGGCCACGTCGAAGATGAGGACGGTGCTCGATTGCGCGCGCGACCTTCCGTTCACCGCCGCCCTCGCTGTGGCCGACTCGGCCATGCGTCACGGAGACGTCCTGCACGAGGAGCTCGTCAGCGCCGCGAAGCGTGAGCCCGAGCACGTCCGACGGGTGGCTGAGTGGGCCGACCCGCGCCCCGCCAACCCCTTCGAGTCGGCGTTACGTGCGCTGACCGTCCAAGCCGGTCTCCTGGTCGTCCCGCAGTTCGCGACGACCTGCGGCGAACAGACCTATCACCCCGACCTGGCCAATCCTTTCCTCGGCATCGCCGTCGAGGCGGAGTCCTGGGGCTTCCATTCAGACAAGGAGACCCACGATCGTGACTGTGTGCGCTTCAACGCGATGACAGCCGCGGGATGGCTCGTGCTCAGGTTCACCTGGAACCACGTGATGTGGTCACCGAGCTACGTCATGGCAACGATCCAGGAAGCGATCACCGAGAAGGCCGCCTGACGAGCAGGACGGACACGACACGCCGTACGACGACCGCGTGTCCCACTTGATCGGCCCTGCGCGTGGCCGTTCCGCGAAGCGGCGCCAAGGTGCGCGAGCACATACGATTCCGCGGTGACCGACCCCGCTGCACCTCGCCCGAACTCGCCGACGGAGCGGATCGACCCCGACGAGCTCGCGATCGCGATCAAGGTCCTGCGCCAGATCCCCGAGCTGCACCCGGACCACGACGACGTGCGCACGATGAAGCGCGCGGCGTCGTACATGTACAAGCTCATCAAGAAGCAGCGCCGGGCCGAGATCCGACTGGAGCGGCAGCGGCACGACCAAGACATCATCGAGCGGACCGCGACCGGCTCGCCGATGCGGATCGACGACGAGACCGCGGGCATCCCACTGGTGTCCACCGCGCAGGGCGCGTTCGCGGGCGAGCTGATCACTGCCCGCGGGTGCTACATCTGCAAGGAGGACTTCACGCTCGTCGACGCGTTCTACCACTGGCTGTGCCCGCGATGCGCCGCGCTGAGCCATGCCAAGCGTGACCAGCGCACCGACCTCACCGGCAAGCGGGCGCTGCTGACGGGCGGCCGGGCGAAGATCGGGATGTACATCGCGCTGCGGCTGCTGCGCGACGGCGCGCACACGACGATCACGACGCGGTTCCCGAAGGACGCGGTGCGCCGGTTCTCGGCGATGGAGGACTCCGCCGACTGGCTGCACCGGCTCAAGGTCGTCGGCATCGACCTGCGCGACCCCACGCAGGTCATCGCGCTCACCGACGACGTGGCTGCCGAGGGGCCGCTCGACATCCTGATCAACAACGCGTGCCAGACCGTACGGCGCTCGCCGGGCGCCTACTCCCACCTGGTCGAGGGTGAGAGCGCGCCGCTGCTGCCGCTGGCCGACGGGCGCGACCTCCCCGAGATGGTGACCTTCGACCGGATCTCCGAGGCGCACCCGGCGGCGATCGCGGGTGCGCTCGAGGAGCACGCGGTCGCCCACCACGAGGGGGAGTCGCCCGCGGCTGCGGCCGCCGCCCACAGCGCCGCGACCATCACGGCCCTCGCGCTCAAGGCGGGCAACGCGTCGCTCGAGGCGCACCTCGCGGGGACCGCCGTCGACGCGGGTGGGCTGCTGCCTGACATGCAGACCACCAACTCGTGGACCCAGCACGTCGACGAGGTCGACCCGCTCGAGCTGCTCGAGGTGCAGTTCTGCAACTCGATCGCGCCGTTCCTGCTGGTCTCACGCCTGCGCCCGGCGATGCGGGCCGCCGTCCAGGGCGGCGCGCGACGGGCCTACGTCGTGAACGTCTCGGCAATGGAGGGCCAGTTCTCGCGGCGCTACAAGGGCCCGGGCCACCCGCACACCAACATGGCGAAGGCCGCGCTCAACATGATGACCCGCACCAGCGCGGGGGAAATGTTCGAGACCGACCGCATCCTGATGACGGCCGTCGACACCGGCTGGATCACCGACGAGCGGCCGCACCAGGAGAAGCTGCGCATCGCCGCCGAGGGCTGGCACGCCCCGCTCGACCTCGTCGACGGAGCGGCCCGGGTCTACGACCCGATCGTCCGTGGCGAGGCCGGTGAGGACCTCTACGGCTGCTTCGTGAAGGACTACGCGCCCAGCCCGTGGTGACGATCGGCAGGAACCCACCGGTTCGGTGGTGAGTGGCGCTCGGCCGCAAGGTCTCCGTCGGCCGAGGTTCAAGCGGCTGGGCACGAGAGAGCGCCGCGGTGGTTTGCGGACGCCGGTCGGCTGCCAGGACGCGCATGTAACACGCTGTTCGCCGATCTAGGCGGCCGGTGCCAGATGTTCGGACGCCATGCATGGGGACCGAACATCTGGGAAGCGGCGACAAGCCGAGCGGACAACGTGTTACATGCCGCATCTTGCCGCCGCGCCGACAGCACCGGCGGATCGCCGCGTCAGCCGGCGTCGACGACCTTGACCCGCACCTGCTCGGGGCGGTCGTTCATCCACAGGTCGAGGTCGAGGAACTCGGCGCCCTCCTTGCGACCGTCGGCAACCGTGGGGATCCGCAACGTCGTGCTCGTCTCACCCGCCTGGATGCGACCCCGGAGCCAGACGTGCAGCCGCCACAGCGGTCGGCCGACCCGGTCGTCCGCAGCCTCGCTGTGCTCGGCGAGCCACGTGGCGGGTACGTCGCTGCCGCGCAGCGGCTCGCCCTTGCCCTTGTCGGCGCTGGCGTAGATGCGGAACGCGCGGCCGAGCGGGATGTCCGAGCTGATCGTGACCTCGATGGCCTTGCCCTCGACGACCCGGCGCGGGGCGTCGACGGTGATCACCGGCTCGGGGTCGTCCTCGACGATCCGCAGGCCGCCGATGTAGTCGTCGGTGGCGATGCCCGTCAGCGGCCATGCGGTGATCTGAACGAGCCGCGCTCGGCTGAAGTAGGTGTCGCCGACCCAGGTCAACGGGATCGTGCCGCTGGTCTGTCCGGGCGCGACGTCGATGACCACGCGCTGCGAGGAGCCGCGCTCCTCACCCGCGGTGATCGCGACGAACCTCGCCGGATCGGTCACCGCGCCCGTGATCGTGTACGGCACCTTGGCGGTGTGGGTGCCCTTGTCGCCCTCCTCCACGCTGATCGTGCCGATGTCGACCTGCGGCAGCGCGTCTGCCGGCGGGGCGGGCAGCACTGCGGGCGCCGACGCCAGGTCGGTCACCCAGAGCCGGCCCTCCGCGTTGCTCGCGACGAGCTCGACCGCGGTGATGTCGGCGAGGTCGACACCGGTCGCTGCGGACGCGTCGACGAGGAGCGCCTGCGCCCACAGCTTGGTGCCGTAGGACATCCGTGGGAGCCGGATCGGCTCGGTGCCCGTCACGGGGTCCAGCAGCGCCGTGCCGCCGGACGAGTCGGAGACCCGCACCTGAAGGTCGGGCGCGGCGTACCCGACGTCGAGGATGACCCGGAGCTCGAGCCGGTCCGCGGTGAGGTCGAGCGGGTCGCTGAAGCGGAGCCCGCCGGTCGCGCCCGCGGCCTCCCACGACATCTCGAGGAACCGGCGGGTCGGCACGCGGTCGCCCTGGGACGCCCAGTGCGGCGCGACGTGGCGACCGGAGTCGCGGCCGCACATGCCGAACGCCGCGCTCTCGTAGGTGACCACGCCGGTGCAGAGCTGGGTCTCCGCGCCGGAGGGCAGCGTGCGGGTCGCGTCGATGCCCGGCCGGCGCATCGACCGTCCGCCGCCGATGGCGTGGCTCAGCACCTCGGCGTCGCCGACCGACGGGACGTGGACGGGTGAGCCGTCGTACTGGGGCAGGTAGTCGTCCTCGCCGGTGAACAGGCGCACCGCGCCGGCGACGTACGCCGTGCCGACGCTGCGCTGCTCCCGCGCCGAGAGCCGGCCCTCGTGGCGGGTGCCGCAGGTCTTGTCGCGCTCGCCACCCCAGTCGTCCCACGACGGCGCGGCCGCCGTGGACGGCGTCCACTCGCTGTTGAAGTAGTTGTGGTTGGCGCCCATCACCAGCACCGAGCTCTTCAGCGAGGTGTCGCCCGGAGCGAGGTCACGCGCGACGTCGGTGAAGCGCTGGCCCTGGAGGTCGAACACGTCGCCGTCGCAGTAGGGGAGCACGGTCACGGTGGGCACGCCGGGCGCGGTGTGCCACGCGAAGTCGACCGGCGCGAGCAGCACCTGGCCGACGACGTCGTACGGCGCGCCCGGCCCGATCTGGATGGCGGCCCGGTCGACGCCCTCGCCGCCGCGGCTGTGGCCGACGAGGACGACCTGGTCCATGTCGACCTGGTGCTCGCCGGCGAGCGTGACCCAGTGGTCGAGGTGCTCCTGCACGATGGCGGCGCGGGCGTCGGCACCACCGTCGGCGAGGCGGTGGTCCTGGGCGTTGATGCCGTTGACCCGGATCGACACGGTCGCGTAGCCCTGGGTGGCCAGGATCCGCTGGGTGTGGTCGTAGCCGAGGTGGCTGGGGATCTCCTTCGCCGGCGCCTGGCACGGCCAGCGGCCGCCCCCGTCGTCGGGATCGTCGGGGTTGTAGCAGACGCTGTGGCGGCCGTGGAGGAAGAGCACGAGCGGACGTGGGCCGGTCTCGGCGCCCGCCGCCGGCTCGACCACGTGGCCGACCATCTCGATCGGCTGCGGCATCCCCGGCAGCTTCACACCGGGCAGCTCGTAGTCGCTGGAGACGATCTCGAACGCTCCGGGCAGGCCGGGATCTGCCGCCTCGAGGGCGGTGGTGGCGCGCTCCGCAAGCGGCGTCGCCGTACCGACGGCGGAGGGGTCGAAGCCCGGCTCGTCGAGCCGGTCGCCCGACAGCACGACGTCGAGGTCGGCCGCCTCCGGCGCCGCGTCGGCGGTCACGGACGCGGTGACGGTGCGGCCGTCGGCGCTTACGGTCGGCGGCCCGAAGTCGAGTCCGTCGCCGACGATCGTCGGCCGGTCCGAGGTGGTCGGGAACCGTCTCCCGGAGGTCCACGACACCTCGAACGAGCCGTCGCCGTGATCGACGACCTCCCAGGCCGGGCCGTCAGGCTCGGCGGCGCCCGCCGGCGAGGCCGTACCTGTGGTGGCCAGCAGGGGAGCAGCCCCGAGGGCGGCGACGAGAAGAGTGCGGCGGACGGTCAGCGCGATCGCGCGAAAGGACTCCACAACTCCGAGACGCTACGGCCGCGAGGATGGTTGCGTCCCGGCTTTCTTTACTTCTCTGCGAGCGCCTTCAAGTTCGCCAGGCCGCGATCGAAGTCCTTGGCGATCGCCTTGTCGAAGAACAGCTTGCCCATCACCGACATCAGCAGCCCGCGGTCGCCGGTCATGGTCCACACGACGCGGGTGCCGGCGCCCTCCGGCACCAGCTCGAAGATCGTCTTGTTGCTCGCCTTGAAGGGCGCGATGAACTCGAGGTCGATGTCGATGCGCTCCGGCGTCGAGCCGGTGATCTCCATCGACCCCGTGCCGACCTTCTTGTTGCCCTCCCACGCGTAGTGGGAGCCGACGCCCTTCGCCGGACCGCTGAACTCTCGCTTCAGGTCGGGGTCCATCTCCTCCCAGGGCGACCAGCCCTGCCACTGGTGGAAGTCGTCGAGGATCGCGTGGATCTTCGCCGGCGGCGCTGCGATCGTGGTCTCGCGGGACTGGGTGAAGGCGGCCATGGCACCGAGCGTAGTGCTCGGGGCCGCCGACCTCACCCCATCAGGAACCCCTCAGCACACCCCGAAGGTGCCGTCGAGGACGTCCGGGTTGGGGAGGTTGTTGATCGCGATCTCCAGGTTCGGGCTGTCGCCACAGGTGAGGCTGCCGCTGGAGGTGTAGTCGAGGGGGTCGAGCGAGATCACGTCGTAGTGCAGGTAGAAGAACAGCTGGTTGAGCGCGACGAAGTCGTCGGGTGCGTTCAACCGCAGGTCCATCAGCGGCTCCGGGAAGATGTCGCCGTCGCCGTTGAAGTACCGCACCCGTCCGGTGATGTGGTCACCCTCCGGCGGCGAGCCGGGCCCGTGCGTGTTGGCGCCGGCCCAGACCGCGCCGCACGCCACGTCGCAGCCCTCGTCGATCGAGCTGAAGGCGGCCTCGACCGTCTTGAACGCGAGGTTGTCGATGACGATCCGCTTCCGGTTCGAGCCGAGGTCCTTGCACGCCCCCTCGTCCGCGACGTCGGTGCACGCGATCCCGTTCACCACCAGCGGCGTCGCGGGGACGGTGCCGTTGAGGTTGGTCGGGAAGAAGTGCACCGCGAAGTCGGGGTCGTGCACCGTGCGCCCGGTCGCCGTACCCGGGACCCACGACGGCCGGCACAGCGTGCCCTTGGCGGTCTGGAGGCACAGGTCGAGGTTCGCGGGCACGTTCTGCAGGTCGGCCTCGAGGAAGGCGCCGCCGATGACCCCGGTGACGGAGATCGAGTCGATCGAGCCGTCGCCGGTGTGGTTGGCTGGGTCGACGTTGTACGTCGCCGTGAGCCCTCCCTCGCCGTCCACGTCCTTGTCGCGGGGGTGGAACACGACCGTGGCCGGCTGCGGGTTCGCGACCGTGCCCCGCAGGCTCGTGTCCGGGACGTTGACCACGAAGTCCAGCGGCACGGCGGCGATGTCGTACTTCAGCCGGAACGGCTTCGCGGCCTTGCTCACCTCGGCGTTGCCGATCTGCAGCAGGTTCGCCGCGATGTGCTGGCCCTCCGAGTACGCGAGCAGCTGGCGCGCCGGGTCGACGGCGCGCGGGCTTCCGCCGTACGCCTGCGCGTAGACGCGGCCGATGTGGTCGCCGTGTGCGTCGAACACCACGTTGCCGTCGTTCTTCGGCAGGGTGAGCGTCAGGTGGCTGGGCAGGTGCTCGATGACGGCCTCGAAGTTCGGCATGCCTGCGGGAGCGGGCAGGCCGCTGCCGGTCGCGACGATCTCCTCGATCTCCTGCCCGTGGCTGTCGAAGTCGACCACGGTCTCGGCGTTGGGCCCGGGTTGCAGGGAGAACGTCAGGTGCGCCGGCAGGGAGTCGATCGTGCCGTCGAACGTCACGCCGCCCGCATCGCCGCGCACGGTGAGGAACTGCGGTTGAGCAGTCTTCAGCGTGGCGACCACAGGGTCGGCCTGGAAGCTGACCTCCTTCAGCCCGGAGATCCGCAGGAACGCCCGGTAGAGCGCCGGGGTGTCGTCGTAGGACACCGCGGAGCCGGTCATCGCAGGCGCGCCGGGGCCGTTGCTGGCGAGCAGGGTGAGCGCGCCGAGCGGCTCGCTGGCCGTCGCGGTCACCGTGCCGTCCTCCTGCTTGACGTCGATGACCTCGAGCGCCGGCAGGTCCTCGAGCGTCGCCTCGAGCCGGGTGGCCCGGTCGAAGAACGGGTCGGGACGGGTGGCCTCGAGGTGGATCTCGTCAATCCCGGTGCCGTGCCCGTCGAACGTCACCTTGCCGTTGTCGAGGTCGAGGGAGACCTCGGTGTCCGCGGGCAGGTTGGACAGGTGTCCCTCGAGATGGGTCGAGGTGACGTCGTCGTCGGCGGTGAACGGGAACAGCCCGGGTGCGGTCGCGAACACCAGCCGGCCGCCGTACGGCGCCCCCTGGTCGATGCGGACCGAGCGTAGGTCGGAGACCTGGAGCGATGCGGTGAAGTCCTCTTCCGTCGTGCGGTGGAACCGTGCGAACGGGGCCGGGTCCTCGACGAGCGGTGTCACGTCGGAGCCGCGGGCGAAGCGTGCCTGGATCCGGTCGATCTTCGCGTCGTCGGCCGTCTTCACGGTCGTCTGCTCGTCGGCCTGCTCGAACGTGAGGTGGGACGGGATGCCCCACGCGTCCAGCGCGGCTGCGGTCTCGATGTCGCCGTCGACCGTGTCGGTGTAGGTCCCGGTCAGGCGTGCGATCGAGCCGTTGGCGTCGTAGGTCGTGGTGTCGGTGCCGGTCTGCTCGTCACTGTCGTGGACGACGTCGACGAACGAGGGGATCTGGTCGGCGACCAGGTCGATGTTCTGCTCACGTCCCGGCGTCGCGATCAGCACGTCGCCGGTCAGTTTCGTGGGCTGCCCGTTCACGGTGACCTGCTGGCGGCCGTCAGCAAGCCGGAGCCGGGTGTTGAACTCCGGCGGGACCGGGGCGAAGCCGAGCTTGCCGCGGTAGGTGTCGTCCGGGGCGTCGGGGTCCGGTCCGCTGAACATCTCGGCGATCAGGCCCTGCGAGGACGGCGCGTTGGCCGAGGTCACCTTGAGGCCCAGGTCGGCGCCGTCGGCGGCGATGGACGCGACGCTCAGCAGCGCCTTCCACATGCCGCCCATGCCGGCCGTGGAGCCGTCGGGGCCGAAACCGATGTAGCTGTTCTCCGCCACCGGGTTGATGAGGACCGCCTCGAGCGTGACCCGGTTGGCCGCGGGGAAGTACGCGTTGCGCGAGACCTGGACCCAGACGCCCGGCGCCAGCAGGTTGACGCCGAGCATGCCGGTGAAGTCGGGGAGGATGCCCTTGCCGTCGACGTCGATCAGCGCGGGTACGCCGGCCGTCGCCTTCGTGTAGCGGACGACGGGCGGCCCGCTCGGCGGGTAGTAAGTCGAGCGCCACACGAAGCCGGCCACGTTGAGGGCGCACGTGATCGCCGGCAGCTGGCTCGCGACCGGACCGACGACGGGAGCGTCGCCGATCGAGTCGGCCACCCCGGTGCCCACCGGACACAGTGCATTCCGCAGCAACGTGCTCGGCTGCCCGCCGAACGCGCCGTCGAGGCCGTCGTTCGGGTTGGGCGCCGCTGCCGCCACCGCGGCGGCGGGGGCCGCAGCCGGGGCAGGAGGGGCGGCCTGGGCCGGCAGCGCGGTGGTGACCGCTGCCGCGGTGGTGGCGACGACCGCCAGGAGGACGCGCAAGGGACTGTTCCGGAGCATGCCGGCATCTCCTCGTGGCCGCGGAGCAACGGCCTGGGAACCATGGGCCGAGGTCACACGGTCCCGAGCGGCGGCGGCCTCGCCGAGGATGCTAGGGACCCCTCGTTCCGAGCGTCCAGACCAGAATATGGACCGTGACACCGGGTACCGCTTGGCCGACAACGCGCCGGGCACGGCGTGGTGACTCAACCCGAGGAGAGCAATACATCATGGCCATCGGAAGCGGCATCGTCCTCATCGTCCTGGGCCTGATCCTGGTACTCGACGTCATCAACATCGACACGTCGGTCGTCGACACCGCGACGCTGGGCTGGATCCTCCTGATCGCCGGTATCGTCGCGATCGTGATCTCGCTGATCGTCAACCAGCAGCGCACCCGCTCCACCGTGGTCTCGGAGCACCGCGACACCCACCGACCGCTCTGACCGATGCACGAGGGACCGGCAGTGGCCGACTCGGCGCTGCTGGCCGGTCGCTATGCGCTCCAGGCGGTCATCGGCACCGGCGGCATGGCCGAGGTCTACCGCGCCGATGACGTGAAGCTGAGCCGCCCGGTGGCGGTCAAGCTCCTGCGGGACACCGCGGGCGACGAGAGCGACCGCGCCCGCTTCATCGACGAGGCGCGCACCCTCGCGATGCTCTCGCACAGCGGGTTGGTCATGGTGCTCGACGCCGGCTTCGGCACGCAGCGACAGGACGACGGCACCGGCCCGCCCGACATCGAGCGTCCGTTCCTCGTGATGGAGCTGGTCGAGGGGCCGACGCTGGCGGACCGGATCGCCGTCGGGCCGATGCCGCTCGCAGACGCCGGCGCGATCGGGGCACAGGTGGCCGAGGCGCTCGCCTACGTCCACGGCCGCGGGGTCATCCACCGCGACGTGAAGCCGGGCAACGTCCTCATCGGTCCCGCCGATCGGGTCAAGCTGGCCGACTTCGGGATCGCCCGGCTCGTCGCCCAGGCCACGCGACACACCCGCACGGGTCACGCGATCGGTACGGCGGCGTACCTCGCACCCGAGCAGGTCCGCGGGGAGGAGGTCGACGGCGCCGCCGACGTGTACTCGCTGGGCCTGGTGCTGCTCGAGGCCGTCACCGGGCGCCGCGAGTACGCCGGCCCGGCCGCCGAGGCCGCGATGGCCCGCCTCCACCGCTCGCCCGAGGTGCCCGACCTGCCACCGGCATGGCGCGACCTCCTGGTGGCGATGACCGCAACCGATCCGCAGGAGCGACCGTCCGCGCTCGAGGTCGGCGAGACGCTGCGCGCCGGCCTCGCCCGCGCCGCTCCGTCGGGCAGCGAGAGCGTGCCGGACGCGATGACGGCGCCGATCCTGGCTGCCCCTGGGGCGACCGACGCGGCAGGCCCCGGCGCCACGAAGCCGCTCACCGCTCCGCCGCCATCGGTGCCCGCCCCGACGGGCCGAGGGCCACGGCCGACGGCGCCGCCACCGGGCTGGGCGCCCGACGCCCCGACTCCGACTCCGACACGCGAGGGACCCACGCCCCGCGAACGGTTGCACGGTCTGGTCGGGCGGGCGCGCGCGGTGCCGCCGCACGTGCGGGGCGTCGCTGCCGCGGTCGCCGTGCTCCTCGCACTGCTCGTCGTCGTCGCGATCGCCTCCGGTGACGGCGCCTCCAGCGAGCTACCGGCGAACACTCCGCCGGAGCTGCGCGAACCGCTCGTGGAGCTGCGCGAGGCCGTGCTGGGGGAGGACGGATGAACGCGCGCCTCGCCCTCGCCGGCCTGCTCGTGCCGGTCGCGCTTTCCGGCTGCGGGTCGGAGACCGCCCCCGCCGACGACGTGCCGGCGCTCGCCACGCAGCTGGACGCGGTGGAAGCGGCCATCGAGGCAGGCGACTACGACAAGGTCCGGGCGGCCCTCGACCGCCTCGTCGCCCGTACGTCGCGCGCCGAGCTCGCCGCGGAGATCTCCGGCGAGGAGGCCGACCGGATCCGCGAGGCCGCGCGAGAGCTCCTGGCGGAGCTGCCGGCGGATGAGTGACCCCGCACCGGTTCCCACTCCGGCGGTCGGGTACCGCGGTGCGCATGGTGGCGTTCCGCAACGAGCTGTCCCTCGCCCTCGTCCGTCACGGCTACGCCGCGATCGCCCGCCTCCGGGAGGCCGGGGGAGGCGCCGACTGGTTCGAGGCGCGGCTGCTCGGCCGTCGCGCGCTCGTCGTCCGCGGCCCGCTCGGCGTCCGCACGTTCTACGACCCCGACTTCGTCACCCGCCGCGGCGCGGTGCCCGCGCCGCTGCGACTGCTGCTGTTCGGCCCCGGCACCGTGCACGGGCTGGACGGTGTGGCCCACCTGGAGCGCAAGGATCTGTTCTTCCGGATCATCGACGACGCATCGGTACGGCGGCTCGCGGCCCTGGTCGACCGACGACTGGACGAGGCGAGCCGCGCGTGGGACGGCGCCGAGATCCGGCTCTTCGACGAGCTGACCGCCGTTTACGGCGAGGCCGTCGTGGAGTGGAGCGGCATCGAGACCGAGCGGGCGGAGGCCCACCGGATCGCACGCGAGCTCGCGCTCATCGTCGACGGATTCGGGATCCGCGGTACGGCGTACCCGCGTGCCGTGCTGGGACGGGTCCGCGCCCAGCTGTGGGCGCGGCGGATCGTGCGCGAGACGCGTGCCGGTGAGCGCGTGGCGCCGCCGGGCAGTGCGCTCCACGTGATCGCCGCCTCCGACCTGTCCGACACCGTGGCCGCGACCGAGCTCGTCAACGTGCTCCGCCCGACGGTGGCGGTGGCGTTCTTCGGCGCGTTCGCGGGCCATGCGCTCGCCGCCCACCCCGAGTGGCGGTCCAGGCTGGCCGACGGCACCGACGACGAGCGCCGCGCGTTCGAGCACGAGATCCGCCGGTGGTATCCCTTCGCCCCGTTGCTTCCGGGCCGCGTGCGCCGTGACATCCACTGGGCGGGCGGCACGGCGCGGCAGAAGGACTGGATCGTGCTCGACATCATCGGCACCAACAGGGACCCGGCCGTCTGGCGGGACCCCGACCTCTTCGAGCCCGAGCGCTTCCTCGACGCCACGGGCCGGGTGGTCGAGCCCGACGTCCATCGCTACGTGCCGCACGGCGGGGGAGACGTGCGCAAGGGCCACCGCTGTCCCGGTGAGCCCTCGGCCGCCGCGCTGCTCGAGGTGACCCTGCGTCGCCTCGCGTCGATCGACCTTGATCTCGGACCGGGCGCCCACGAGGTCCCATTGCGGCGGATCCCGTCACGCGCTCCCGCGGGCACCCGCATCGCCGCCCACGCGCCGCGCTAGCGGACCGTCACGGGACGACCGGCTCCTCCCTGCGGTTGAGCGGGGAGTCCTTGCGCGCCACCATGTCGAACCGCTGCTCCGGCGTGAGCGCGCGGAACGGCTCGAGCATCTCCAGCCCGTAGCCGCTGATCTCGGGCGAGTCGGCGGCCGGCACCACGGAGTGGACGATCTGGTCGGCGTACAGGTGCAGCATCGTGAACGACTGGTGGGCGTCGACGGCCGACAGCAGCCGCTCGTCGGGCGCGAGCTCGGAGGTGTAGCAGGTCGCCGCCGCCACCGAGACCGGCACGCCCGCGAACGTCGAGTACGACGTGAAGTGGAAGTGCCCGCCGAGGATACCGCGCACGTCGGAGCCGGTGACCACCTCCGCGAGCCGGGGCTGGTCGTGCAGCTCGATCAGCTCGGCGAGCCGCAGCATCGGCACCGGGATCGGCGCGTGGTGCATGGCCAGCAGCGTGCCGTGCGGTGCCGGCTCGGCGAGCACGTCCCGGAGCCACGCCAGCTGGTCGTCGGTCAGGTCGCCGTGGTGCCAGCCCGGCACGCTCGTGTCGAGAGCCACGATGCGCAGGCCCGCGACGTCGTGCACGCGGTCCTGCGGAGCGTCGCTGTCGGTGTCGAACAGCTCGCGCGCGTAGGTGCGGCGGTCGTCGTGGTTGCCCATCACCCACACGACCTCGGCGCCGAGGTCCTCGGCGACGGGCTCGACGACCGCGCGGAGCGTCGCGTACGCCGCGGGCTCACCCTGGTCCGCCAGGTCGCCGGTGAAGACGAGCGCCTGGGGCGGCGTCGGCATCCGGCGCAGGCGGTCGAGCGCCTGGCGCAGCCGGGTCACGGTGTCGACCACGCCGTACTGCAGCGTGTCGGCGAGCAGGTGCGGGTCGCTCAGGTGGGCGACGGTGTGCGTCGGGTCGGGATACTGGCCGAGGGGCTCCACGAGGGCGACGCTAGCCGCTGCGTGAGCGCCGCATCTCCGCAACGCCCTCGTCGGTGCAGAACCCGGTGAGGCTGGCCTTCAGGCAGAGCAGGCCGACCAGGTGCATCTCGTCGTCGACCACGGCGATCCGGCGCAGTCCGGTGCCGGCCATGGACTCCCGCAGCGGCCCGACCGGCACGTCCACTCTGGTGGTGCGGCCCTCGAGAGAGGCGATGCTCGCGGCGGGCGCGGCGGCGTCCGCCTCCGGCGTGGTCTCGACGTCGTGGCGGGAGACGGCCCCGACCAGGACGTCGTCGCGCACCAGCAGGAGCAAGTGCCGCTTCGGGCTGCTCGCGAAGAACGCTCGCGCCTCGGCGACCGTCAGGTCCGCGGGGTGCACCGTGGGGTGGTGCAGCATCGCGTCGCCGACGGTCTCCATGGCGTCCATCAAACAGCTTCGACCCTCGCCGGCACGTACTTGTGCCAGGGAGTCCCCGCGATCGGGTCCCGCCGGAGCGCCCCCGACAGCTCGTTGAGGGGTACGCCGGTCCGCTCGCGGTTGCCGCTCTCGTCGGGGTAGTCGGTGCCGAGGCCGTTGGGGAGGGACACGTGGCCGGGCTGCATCACGTCAGTGATCTCGACGCCCACCTCCGCGGCGCCCGTCTCGGTCGTGATCCGCACCCGGCCGTCCGCGGCCACGCCGATGCGCTCGGCGTCGCTGGGGCTGATCCGCAGCGCGCCGTCGGCGTCACGGCGTCGCCACGAGGGGTCGCGGATGATGTCGTTGGCGGTGAAGGCGCGCCGCTCCCCGGCCATCAGCACGAACGGGAATTCGTCCGTCGTCCACGACGACGGGGCGTCGGCCAGCGCCCGGAGCTCGGGCAGCAGCTCGGGGATGGCGACGGTGATCCGGTCGTCCTTGCGGGCCACGTAGTCCCAGGCGTGCTCCCACTCGTCGACCGTGAACGTGACGCCGGCCCGCTCTCGGAGCACGGCCTCGAACAGCTTCTGGCCGGCCTGGAGCAGCGGTCCGTCGAAACCGGCGCGCGCGGTCCCCTCGGGGTAGGACAGCACGCAGAGCTGCGCCAGGCCCCACAGCACCGCGGCGGCCCGGGCTCCGTTCGGGAGCGTCGGGCCGAGGGTCTCGTGGAGCACGAAGCCCGCCATCTTCATCAGGGAGGGATCGGCGGCGGCTGCCGAGAAGAACGCGAGGGCGAACGCGTCCGGTCCGGCCGTCAGGGCCGTGCGCAGGCGGTCGAGCACCCCCTCGTCGACGACGCCCAGCTCGCGGATCACGCGGGCATAGATCTCCGGCTCGCCCAGGGTGCCCGGGGTCGGGTCGAGGAGCGGGGCGCGCAGCTGGAACGAGTTGTGCGGGAACTCCAGGTTGAAGAACGTGCACTCCCACTTCTCGAACTGGGTCGACGCGGGGAGCACGTAGTCGGCGGTGCGCGCGGTCTCGGTGAACGCCACGTCGACCACGACCGTGATGTCGCAGGCCCGCATCGCCTTCTTGAACCGGTCGGAGTCGGGCAGCGAGTGGGCGGGGTTGGAGCTGTCGATCCAGATCGCGCGCATCCGCTCGGGATGGTCGGTCAGGATCTCCTCGGCGATCGAGTTCGCCGGGATCATGCCGCCGATCACCCGGGCGCCGGTCACCGGCGTGGTGCGCTCGGCGCGCGGGTAGGCGCCGGCGGCCAGGCCGTCGGCGAGCACGGGGGCGAGCTGGGCGAGCAGCTTCGCCGAGACCGTGTTGGTGGCGCCCTTGTGCAGGCGGGCGCCCCACGGCGTCGCCCGGGAGACGCCCGCAGCCCCGGCGGTGACGGCGCTCGCGACCGCGCGGCGCTGCAGCCTCGTCAGGGTGGAGGCAGGTCTGCGGGGAGTGGCGCGCGGGTCGGCCGGTGGCTCGCCGGCGAGCCGGGCGAACCAGGAGTGCAGCGCCATCGTGCCGGGCTTGCCGAAGTTGCCGGTCAGGATCCAGAGCAGCTTGTTGAGGTAGGACACGAGCGTGCTGTTGGGCGCCTGCTGGGTGCCGAGGTCCTCGTAGGTCATCGCGCTCGCGGCGGTGGCGAAGCGCCGGGCCGCGGCCCGGATCAGGGCCTCGGGCACGGCGCACGTGGCGGCGTACTGCGCCACGGGGACCTCCCGCAGGACCTCGAGGACCTCGTCGACCCCGTGGGTGTGGTCGTCGACGAACGCGTGGTCGATCAGGTCCTCCTCGACGATCGCGCCGAGCATCGCCGCCAGGCACCAGGCGTCCGTGCCGGGCCTGACCTGGAGGTGGAAGTCGGCCATCGCCGCGGTCTCGCTGCGACGCGGGTCGAGCACGATCATCGACCGCTGCGGGTCGCGCGCGAGCTCCTTCAGCACGGGGCGGGCTCGCGGGAACGAGTGGGTCTGCCACGGGTTCTTGCCGATGAACATCGCGACCTCGGCGTGCTCGACGTCGCCCTTCGTGTGCCCGCCGTACAGCTTGCCGTCGACCCAGGCCTCGCCGGTCTTCTCCTGCGCGAGGGCGTTGGAGTAGTACTTCGTGCCGAGCGCCGCGCGCAGCGACTGACCGTACGCCGCCGGCAGGTGGTTGCCCTGCCCGCCACCGGCGTAGAACAGGATGCGCTCGCCGCCGTGTGTCTCCTTGATGCCGGTGAGCTTGGCGGCGATCTCCGAGATCGCCGTGTCCCAGTCGATCTCCTCGTAGCTGCCGTCGTCACGGCGCCGCAGCGGGGACGTGATCCGGTCGCGGCTGTTCTGGTACTTGTCGAGCCGCAGCGGCTTCTCGCAGGTGTAGCCCTGCGACGAGACGTGGTCCTTGTCGCCGCGGATCTTGGCCAGCCGCCCGTCCACGACCTGGATCTCCAGGCCGCAGTTGCACTCGCACAGGATGCAGGCCGACTTCTGCCAGGTCGCTTCAGTCATCTGTCGGCGGTTCTCCGTGTCGCCGAGGTCGAGGACGTGGACGCCCTCGCGCCGGCGGAGGCCCGGCATCAGGCGGCCGCGCTTGCTGCGATGGCGCGCTTCTCGACCTGGGCGAGCGTCATCACGAAGATGAAGCGGAACGCGGCCGCGAAGCCCGCCTCCGCGACGGCGAGCATCTTGTTCTCGAGGCCGAATCGTGTGGTCCAGACGACCTTCGTTCCGCCCGGCACTTCACTGAACTCGACCCGGCCGAGCTCGTGGGTCGACGCCGGCCGTGACCTGGTGATCGAGTACTCCATGAGGGTCGGCCGTTCCCAGCCGACCATCTCCTCGCGCAGCCAGATCAGGCCGCCGTTGACCTCGCGCACGGCGCCGAGCCCGTTCTTCTCGGTCCGGCCGGGCACGGTCACCTTCGCCGAGATCACCATCGGAAGGTCGGCGAGCCGCTCGTGGTCTGTGTAGGCCTCGAAGACCTCCTCGATCGGGGCCCTGAGTGTCTTGGTCACGACGACGGTCTTCATCGCTGGTCCTTTCAGGCGCGCGGCGAGCGCAGGCTCTCGATGCCGTTGTTGAGCAGGTACTGGGTCACGTTGATGGCGGCGTGACGGTCCGGCGCTGGCTCCTTGCCCTTGGCCATCCGCCACATCTGCACGGTGTAGTAGGTCAGCTCGGTGAGGTTGTCGAGGAGCTTGATGCCGCTGCGGCGCGGGTTGACGACGCTCTCGTCGACGCGTCCCGCGAGCAGGTCCGCGGGGAAGTCCGGCTGCACGGTGAGCGGCCGGCCCAGACCGACGACGTCGATGGCGCCGGACTCGATGGCGTCGACCATGCCGTCGGCGGTGCGGAAGCCGCCGGTCAGCATGAGCGGCAGCTGGGGGAGCATGGCGCGCACCTTCTCGGCGTACTCCAGGAAGTACGCCTCGCGCCTGCGGGTGCTCTCCCTGAGCGACACGTCGACGCCGAGCATGGCGGCCGACGTGTAGGTGCCGCCGGAGACCTCGAGCAGGTCGAGGCCCTCCGCGGCGAGGGCGTGCACGACCTCGAGCGACTCCTCGTGGCCGAAGCCGCCCTTCTGGAAGTCGGCGGAGTTGAGCTTGATCGCGATCGGGACGTCCGCTCCGACCTCGGCGCGGATCGCACGGAACACCTCGAGCACGAAGCGGCGCCGCTTCTCCGGGGTGCCGCCCCACCCGTCGGTGCGCTGGTTGGCCAAGGGGGAGAGGAACTGGCTCACGAGATAGCCGTGGGCGCCGTGGATCTGGACTCCGTCGAACCCTGCATCGGTGACGATGCGCGCCGTCGTCGCGTAGCGGCTGACGAGGTCCTCGATCTCCGCGCCGGTGAGCTCCCGCGGCGTGGCGAACAGCTTCGCGGAGCCGGGGAGGGCGACGGGGGAGGGAGCCACGGGGTGAGGCGTGAGCGTGCGCGGGGTCTGGCGTCCCGGGTGGTTGATCTGCACCCAGGCGCGGGAGCCGCCGGACTTCGTGATCTCCGCCCAGGAGCGTAGCTGGTCGCCGTGGCGGTCGTCCTCGACCGCGACGTTGCCCGGCTCGCCCAGCCCGTGGCGCCGGTCGATCATGACGTTGCCCGTGATCGTGAGTCCGACGCCGCTGTCGGCCCAACGCCGGTAGAGGGTCCGGATCCTGGTGCCGGGGCCGCCGTCGCGGTCACCCAGGCCCTCGCTGAGCGCGGCCTTGGCGAGCCGGTTGGGGATCACGAAGCCGTTGGGCAGCTCGAGCGGCCGCTCGAGGACGGTACGGCGGTTCACGGACTCGGTCGTGCGCTGCATCAGGAAGCCTCCAGTAGACTGACTGGTCTACAGACAACCATGATGTAGACCATCTGGTCTACAGCGATCGGCGAAACGAGGTGTGGGCGATGCCACAGGGACCGCGGGAGCGCCTCATCGTCGCCGCGATCGAACTGGTCCGTGAGCGGGGCGTGGCGGGTACCGGCCTTGCCGACCTCCTCGAGCGCAGCGACAGTGCCCGACGGTCCGTCTACCAGCACTTCCCGGGCGGCAAGCTGGAGCTGATCGACGCGGCGACCCGCGCGGCCGGAGCGTGGATGCAGCGGGTCATGCGCGAGGTCGGCGCGACGATGGACAGCGCCACCCTGCTCGTCGAGACGATCCGCCAGACGTCCGCCAACCTCGTCGACTCGGACTTCCGGCTCGGCTGCCCGGTCGCGGCCGCGGCCGCGGCGCCGGCCGACGCCGTCGCCGTGCGCGAGGCGGCCGCCGCGTCGTTCGAGGCCTGGGCAGGGGAGCTCGCGGCCAAGCTCGAGGGTGAGGGACATCCCCGTGAGGAGGCGCGCTCGTTGGCCGGGTTCGTGGTCAGCTCGGTCGAGGGGGCGCTGCTGGCGGCGCGGGCTGCTCGGTCGACCGAGCCGCTCGACCAGGCGGCGCGGCACCTCGCGCCGCTGCTCGCGCGCCGGTAGTGCGAGGATCCGGGCCATGACGGTGGCCGATGTGCTGCGAGCGCGCCGCGAGGCCGGCAGTCGTCCGGGTGCTCGCTCGGACGGGCACCGGGTCGCGCTGGCGATCGAGGGCGGCGGCAACCGCGCGGCGTACTCGGCCGGGATGTGCCTCGCGATCGACGAGCTCGGGCTGACCGACTGCTTCGACGCGGTGTACGGCACCTCCGGGGGTGCGCTCAACGCGGCGTGGCTGCTGACGGGAGAGGCGCAGCGCTGGCTGCCGTCGTGGGCGTCGCCGGAGGTGGCGGCCGCCGGGGTGACGGATCCGCGGCGGCTCCTGCGCGGGGGACCGGTCGTCGACCTGGAGGTGCTGGTGGGCCACGTCTACGAGCGGCTGACGCCGATGGACTTCGAGGCGATCCTCGCGAACCCGATCACGCTCCACCCGATCGCGACGGACGCGCGGACGGGTGAGTCGGCGGACCTGGCTCCGCACCTGACCGACCGGGTGTCCGTGCAGACCGCCCTGCGTGCGTCGGCCTGCATGCCGCTCCTCGCCGGGCGGCCGGTGCCGCTGGGCGGGCGTACGTTCGTCGACGGTGGTTTGTCGGAGGCGGTGCCGTGGCCGACCGCGGTGGCGCAGGGCGCCACCCACGTCCTGGTCCTGCGCACCCGCCGGGAGGGCCAGCTGCCCGCCGGGTCGAGGCTCGAGCGGCTCGCGCTCGCGCCGTACTTCCTGCGCCACGCCCGCGGCGCCGGCCGGAGCCACCGGGTGCGTCACGAGCACTACCGGTCGACCGACGCCGCCCGCCACGAGTCTGCGCACCTCACCCAGGTGCGGCCGCCGCCCGGCGCCCACGACGTGTCCCGGCTGACCAAGGACCTGGCGTCGATCGAGAGTGCCATCGCCATCGGGCACGCCGCCCTGATCGACGCCCTGTCCTCGAGCCCGGCGTAGGACGTCAATCCCTCCGACGCCGGGCGTCCCACGCGAGGAGCGCGAGCGCGAGCGCTCCAGCGAGCAGGCCGAAGTCGCGCAGGGCGACGTCGTAGTACTCGCCCATGGTCACCAGGTTGAGGATGATCCCCGCCAGCCAGGCGGCGACGAGCGGTCCGCCGAGGCGGGGCGCGATCGCGACGACGACGCCCGCGACGATCTCGATCACGCCCACGCCGAGCATCGCGTCGTGCGCGCTGCCCGGCACGAGGTCGTTGACCCAGGGCGCGAGGTACCTGTCCCACTCGGTCAGCAGCTCGGCGAACTTGTCGAGCCCGAACGCGATGGGTGCGACCGTGAAGACGGTGCGGAGCAGCCGGTACGCCAGGTCGGCGCCGGTGCGGCGGCCCTGGCTCGTGGCGGGGGTGGCGGTGGTCGAAGTCGCCATGACGGCCTCCTATTCTACTAAAACAGAACTTTATTAGAAGTAGAGACCCGCGGGCACTGTTGTGTCAAGGACTTTCTGTTTTAGACTGCGCTCATGGAGCTGGGGACGAAGGCGGCCGGCATCGGCGCGCTCGCCGACGACACGCGCCGCGCGCTCTATGAGTACGTCGTCGCCCAGCCCGAGCCGGTGGGCCGCGAGCAGGCGGCCAGCGCGCTCGACATCGCGCAGCACAACGTGAACTTCCACCTCGACAAGCTCGTCGCCGAGGGCCTGCTCGAGGTCGAGTACCGCCGACTCAGCGGTCGGTCCGGTCCTGGCGCCGGCCGGCCGAGCAAGCTGTACCGCCGCGCGGCCCAGGAGTTCGCCGTCTCGCTGCCGCCCCGGCGCTACGACCTGGTGGGCGACATCCTCGCGGCCGCGGTGACCCGGGCCGCCGACGGCGTGGCGCTCCCGACCGCGATGAGCGAGGTCGCCCGCGAGGAGGGACGCGCTCTCGGCGACTCGGCGGAGGGGATTGCTGCGGATGCCGAGCCGCTGGCGGCCGTCGCGCAGGTGCTGGCGATCCAGGGCTACGAGCCGCGCATCGACGTCGACGAGGTGCTGCTCAGCAACTGCCCGTTCGACTCGCTCGCCCGCAAGCACACCGAGCTGGTGTGCGGGCTCAACCACGACTTCGTGCAGGGCGTCGTCGACGGACTCGGGTACGACGGGGTCCGCGCCTGCCTCGAACCCGGGCCCGACCAGTGCTGCGTCAAGGCGCGGGCCGAGGCCGGCGCCCCGGAGTGAGGTCGGTGATGGACGACTGGGGCGCGGCGCCGGGGGCGGTCCGGCTGCCCGACGGGCGCGTCGTCCGCGGCACCGCCGTACGGCGTCCGCGGGGCGACGTGCCCGCCCCGGACTTCGCCGTCTACCTCCTGGGCAAGGACCCGCGGATCACCGCGTGGCCGAGCCGCTGGGTGCGATGGCCGGACTTCCGGCTGCCGGCCTCGACCGACGAGGCTGTCGCCGCGCTGCGGGAGGCGCACGACCGGGCCGCCACCGAGCGGGTCGAGGTGGCGTGCGGCGGCGGCATCGGCAGGACCGGCACGGCGATCGCGGTGCTCGCCGTCATGAGCGGGGTCGACCCGGCGGAAGCCGTCGACTGGGTGCGGGCGAGCTATCACCGGCGCGCCGTCGAGACCCGTCGCCAGCGACGATGGATCGCGATCGCTACTCGACCGTGAACGGCGGCCGGACGACGCGGTTGTCCGCATCCAGCGCGGTGAGCAGGTGCGGCGTCCCGTCCGCGAGCAGGCCGGAGACCGGCGTCAGCTCGGCACGCTCGCCGTCGACGTCGACCACCAGCAGGTGCGCGTGCGCCGCCCATGCCTCGGCGCCGGGCTCGCCGAGCCGGGCCGGCGCCTCCTCGCGCACCTTGCCCCCGGCGCCGGAGACGACGTACGTCCTCTTGCCGATGCGGCCCACCTGGAAGTTGTGCTCGTGGCCGGCGAGCACGAGGCGCACGTCGGCGCTGTCGAAGAGCGGCACGAGCGCGTCGATCATGTCCGCGTCGTCCTCGTGATGTGGACCGGCGCAGTACGCCGGGTGGTGCGAGAGCGGGATCCGCCACCGCACGCCGGGCTCGGCGAACACCCGGCGCAGCCAGGCCAGCTGGCGCTCGGCGAGGAAGTGCCGGCTCACGTCCTCCTCGGGGTCCTGGGAGGTGTCGATGCCGACCAGCTCGAGGTCCTCGCCGAACCGGACGGTGTAGAAGAGGCCGGGCTCGATCCTGCTGCGCCCGGGGCCCTGGAAGCGCTCGGCGAGGTGGAAGTTGTCCGCCATCTGCGCGCGGTCGTCGCTGCCCTCGGTGTCGGTCGTGTCGTGGTTGCCGATGACGGGGAAGAACGGCACCTGCGCGAGGGCGTAGCGGTAGGGCTGGAAGAAGCTGGAGTACCAGTCGTCGTCCTCGCCACCGCTCTCGTCGTCCACCGCGCCCTGCTCGCCCTGGTAGATGTTGTCGCCGAGCGACACGACGAAGCGGACGTCGCCCTCGGCGACCAGCCGGTCGAGGACCTCTGCCACGCGGCGTTGGCGGCGGCTCGACTCCGAGTCCGAGCGGATCCCGACGCCGTAGTCGCCGAGAGCCAGGAACCGCAGCGGGGGAGTCGGGCCGTCCGGCGCCGGGAAGGTGCGGAAGCGGAGGTCGTAGGAACGACCCGCCGGAGCGAGGTCGTAGCCGCCCCGGCGGTCCTCGACCCAGTCGTGGCGCTCGCCGGCGGCCCACTCCGCGCCGTCGACCAGCACGCGATAGGTGTACGTCGAGTCGGCCGCGAGCCCGTCGACCCAGGCCCAGGTGCGGTCTTCCGTCGTCGCCCGGGCGACCACGCCGCCACCTGCGTCGAGCACCTCGACGACCCCGGCGCCGAACGGCTCGGCGTCGTGGCCGATGCAGGTGTGCCGGCCGAAGCCCTCCTGGAGCTCGGAGTCGTCGACGATCTCCCACCGCTGCTCCGCGTGGTCCCGCCGGAAGTGGAACGCACCCCACGCGACCAGCGCCGCGTCGTGCGTGACGTCGACCAGGTGGACGAACGGCTCGACATGGACCTCGGGTCGCGGCATGGATCCCCTCCCTGTGCTGCCCGACAGGTACCCACCGGTGGACCGCCTAGAGGGCGTGCCAACTGTTCATCGGGCATCCGGTTGGACCATGATGTGGGTCACACGGTCACCCACCCTGTGACCGTCCCCCGACGGGGCGCCCTCACCCGGGCTCCCCGGCCATTGCTCCGGACCGGACCACCAGCTCCGCCCGGATGAGTGAGGAGTGAGACGCGTGTCCGCAAATGCAGCGCCGGCCCGCCTGGACGGGCTTGTCTTCGATCGCACCGACGAGCTCGGTGCCGCCGCCCACGAGCAGGTCGTCTTCTGCCATGACCGCGCGAGCGGCCTCAAGGCGATCATCGCCATCCACGACACGACACTCGGCCCCGCGCTGGGCGGCACCCGGATCTATCCCTACGCGTCCGAGGCCGAGGCGCTCACCGACGTGCTGCGCCTCGCGCAGGGCATGACCTACAAGGCGGCGGCCGCGGGCATGGACCTCGGTGGCGGCAAGGCCGTCATCATCGGCGACCCCGAGCGCATCAAGTCGCGCGAGCTCCTCCTCGCCTACGGCCGGTTCGTCGACACGCTCGGCGGGCGCTACATCACCGCGGCCGACGTGGGCTCCACCGCCGATGACCTCGACGTCGTCGCCGAGGTGACCCGCCACGTTGTCGGCAAGAACGCCGGCGGCTCCGGCGACAGCGGCTACTCCACGGCGTACGGCGTCTTCAGCGCGATGCGCGCCGCCGCCGAGCACCGGTACGGCGAGGACGGCCTCGCCGGCCGCACCGTCGGCGTCGAGGGCGTCGGCAAGGTGGGCTCGCGCCTGGTCGCCCTGCTGTCCTCGGCCGGCGTCGAGCGGATCCTCGTGGCCGACCCCCACCAGCCGGCGCTCGATGCGCTCACCTCGACGCTGGCACACGTGCGCGCCGTACCGTCCGTCCTCGACGAGGACGTCGACGTCTACGCGCCCTGCGCCCTCGGCGCGACCCTGACCGCCGCGACCGTCCGCGACATGAAGGCAGCGATCGTGTGCGGCGGTGCCAACAACCAGCTCGCGACCCACGAGGTCGCCGACGAGCTGCACGCGCGGGGCATCCTCTGGGTGCCCGACTACGTCGCCAACGCCGGGGGTCTGGTGCAGGTCGGCGGCGAGCTCGTCGACGCCACCCGCGAGGAGGTGGAGGCCAAGATCGCCCGGATCGCCGACACGACCACCGAGATCCTGGTGCACGCCGAGGAGCTCGGCGTGACCACCAGCGCCGCGGCCGACGCCGTCGTGGAGCAGCGCCTCGCCGCCCGCCGCGCGGAGCTCGCGCGGTGACCGCGGTCTTCGAGCCGGGGACCGCGTTCGAGGCCTACGACCTGGCCGACCGCTACCGCGTCGGCGCGGGGCCGGTGCTGCTGACCGGCGTGCAGGCGATCGCCCGCATGCTCGTCGAGCAGCGCGCCCTCGACCGTCGTCGCGGCCTGCGCACCGGCACGTTCATCTCCGGCTACCCGGGCAGCCCGCTGGGCGGGCTCGACACGCTGCTCCTGGGCCTCAAGCAGGAGATGGCCGACTCCGACATCACCGTCGTCCCCGGCCTCAACGAGGAGCTCGCCGCCACCGCCGTGTGGGGCACCCAGTCGGCTGTCACCCTCGACACCAGCAAGTACGACGGCGTCACCGGCGTCTGGTACGGCAAGGGCCCCGGCGTCGACCGCGCCCTCGACTCCTTCCGCCACGCCAACATGTACGGCGGGCACCGCAACGGCGGCATGCTGATGCTCGTCGGCGACGACCCGGCGGCGAAGTCGTCGTCGGTCCCCGCCGTCAGCGAGCGCACGCTCGCCTCGCTCGGCATCCCCGTGCTGTTCCCGCGCAACTCCTCCGAGATCGTCGAGTACGGCATGGAGGGGATCGCCCTGTCCCGCGCGTCCGGGTGCGTGGTCGCGCTGAAGATCGTGGCCGACGTCGCCGACGGCGCCTGGGTGGTGCAGCCCGAGATCGGCGTGCTCGACCCCGTGGTCCCGACCGTCGAGTGGGGCGGTGCGCCGTACACCTACGAGCCGACGAAGATCGAGCTGTTTCCCGACCGCATCGTCGGCGCGGAGGCGAAGCTCTACGGCCCGCGGATGGCAGTCGTGAAGGCGTACGCCGCCGCCAACAAGCTCAACCGGATCGAGGTCAAGACGCCGGACGCGAAGGTAGGCATCATCGCCTCCGGCAGCTGCTACGACTCCACGCGCCAGGCGCTGACCGACCTCGGCCTCGGTCACGACGACCTGGTCGCCGCCGGCGTCCGGGTGCTGCGCCTCGGCATGATGTGGCCGGTCGAGCCGACCGTCGTGGAGGAGTTCGCCGACGGCCTCGACGAGATCGTGGTCGTCGAGGACAAGACCGCGTTCATCGAGCAGGGCGTCCGCGAGATCCTGTACGGCCGTCCCGGCGCGCCGGCGATCGTCGGCAAGAACGACAGCGCCGGCGTGCCGCTGGTCCCGCTCGAGGGCGAGCTGACCGCGGGTCGCCTCCTCAAGCCGCTGCGCCGGGCTCTGGCCGGGCGCGCCGAGATGACGCCCGAGCCGCCGACCCGCATCGACCTGCCGCTGCTGTCGACGTCGCGGCTGCCGTACTTCTGCAGCGGCTGCCCGCACAACCGCTCGACCGCGATCCCCGACGGCTCGCTCGGCGCGGGCGGCATCGGCTGCCACACGCTCGTGACGGTGTCGCAGCGCGACGACAGCGCGGTCACCGGCATCACGCAGATGGGCGGCGAGGGTGCGCAGTGGATCGGGCAGGCGCCCTACAGCCACAGCACCCACACGTTCCAGAACGTCGGCGACGGCACGTTCTTCCACTCCGCCCAGCTGGCCGTCCAGGCGTGCGTGGCCGCCGGCGTCAACATCACCTACAAGCTGCTGCACAACGACGTGGTGGCGATGACCGGCGCGCAGAAGCGCCAAGGTGCCGTGGCGATGGCGCAGCTGACCCACAAGCTGGTCAACGAGGGCGTCAGCGCGGTGATCGTGTGCGCCGACGAGCCGGAGCGCTACCGCAAGCGCGACCTCGCACCGGGCGTGCGCCTGTGGCACCGCGACCGCCTCGACGAGGCCCAGCGCGAGCTGCGCGAGATCCCGGGCGTGACCGTGCTGATCTACGACCAGCACTGCGCCGCCGACGCGCGCCGGCAGCGCAAGCGCGGCACGCTCGCGCCGCGCACCAAGCGGGTCGTGATCAACGAGGCCGTCTGCGAGGGCTGCGGCGACTGTGGTGTGAAGAGCAACTGCCTGTCGGTACAGCCGGTCGACACCGAGCTCGGCCGCAAGACCCGCATCGACCAGACCGGTTGCAACACCGACTACACGTGCGTGCAGGGGGAGTGTCCGTCGTTCATGACGGTCGAGACCGACCCGGCTGCGAAGGTGGCGCGCAAGGCCACCCCCGAGCCGCCGCAGGTCCCCGCGCCGACGTACCAGCCGCTCGACCGGACGTTCAGCGTCTTCATGGCCGGCATCGGCGGCACCGGCATCGTCACGGTCAACCAGGTGCTGGCCACCGCGGCGCTGCGGGCCGGCTACGGCGTGGAGTCGCTCGACCAGGTCGGCATGAGCCAGAAGGCGGGACCGGTCACCGGGCACCTGCGCTTCGGGCCCGGTGCGGTCGAGCCGTCCAACCGGGTGACGCCCGGCTCTGCGGACGCGTTGATCGGCTTCGACCTGCTCACGCTGGCCGAGGGCAAGAACCTGGCGTACGGCGACCGCGGGCACACCGTGGCGGTGGTGTCGACGAGCCAGACGCCCACGGGGCCGATGGTTTACGACAAGTCGATCGCCTATCCCGGGTCCGACGAGCTCCTCGCCCGGGTCGCCGGGGTCGCGGCCGACGTCACGGCGTTCGACGCGCTCGCCGCCGCCGAGGTGCTGTTCGGAAGCACGGCGGCCGCGAACTTCCTGCTCGTCGGCGCGGCCTACCAGGCCGGCGCCCTGCCGATCGCCGCCGAGGCGATCGAGGAGGCCGTCGGCATCAACGGCGTCGCTGTCGCCGCCAACGTCGCGGCCTTCCGGTGGGGCCGGGCGTCCGTGGCGGCTCCCGAGGCGTTCCGGAAGGCCACCGCCCGCACGGTGAAGCCCGCGCGGCCCGTCGAGGTGCCCGCGCTCGCGTCGGCTCCGTTCGACGGCGAGGTGCGCCGGCTGGTCGACGTCCGGGCGCCGCAGCTCGTGGACTTCCAGGGCCAGGCGACCGCGAAGGCGTACGTCGACCTCGTGGGACGCCTCTGGGAGAAGGAGCGCGCCGTCACGACCGAGACCCGTTTCAGCGAGGCGGCGGCCCGCTACCTGTTCAAGCTGACCGCCTACAAGGACGAGTACGAGGTCGCGCGGCTGCTCACCGCGCCGAGCGCCCTCGACGACGTGCGCACGCAGGTGCCGGCAGGCACCAAGGTGACGTTCCAGCTGCGGCCGCCGATCCTCACGCGGTTCCTCAAGGAGCGCAAGATCGGGTTCGGCCCCCGCCTCCAGGTCCTGCTCCGCCTCCTCGCGACTCTGAAGTTCCTGCGGGGAACGGCGCTCGACCCGTTCGGGTACGCCGAGGTCCGTCGGACCGAGCGGGCGATGGTGCGGCACTACCGCTCGCTCCTCATGACGCTCGCCGACGACCTCTCCCCGGCGTCGTATGACCGGGCGTGCCGGATCGCCGAGCTGCCGGACGTCGTGCGCGGCTACGAGAGCGTGAAGATGCGCAACGTGGAGCTCTACCGCGAGCAGCTGCGCGCGGCGGGGGTCGACGCGGACTTCTGAGGCGCCAGGGCGCCCGGTCACCTGTTGGGTGTCCGGGCGCCTTGTGGCTGTCAGTCGGCGACGACCAGCCTCGGCGCGCCGGTGAGGGAGACGGGGGCGCGGGGCGTACGGCGCTCGAGGACACCCGACAGCACGGCGAGCGCCAGCGCCGAGGCGGCCAGCAGGGCGCCCACCCAGTTCGGGGCGGTGTAGCCGAGGCCGGCGGCGATCACCAGGCCACCCAACCAGGCAGCAAGCGCGTTGCCGAGGTTGAAGGCGCCGATGTTGACCGCTGACGCCAGGGTCGGGGCACCGGCCGCGTGGTCGAGCACGCGCTTCTGGAGCGGGGGGACGGTGGCGAAGCCCAGGCCGCCGACGAGCAGGATCGTCACCGCAGCGAGAGCCCGGTGGTGGGCGGTGACGGTGAAGAGGGCGAGCACGACGGCCAGGCCGCCGAGCGTCAGGTAGAGCATCGGCATCAGCGCCCGGTCGGCGTACCGGCCCCCGAGGAGGTTCCCGAGGAACATCCCGACACCGAAGAGGACCAGCAGCCAGGTGACGGAGCTCTCGGCGAATCCCGCGACCTCCGTCATCATCGGCGCGATGTAGGTGATCGCGGCGAACACGCCCCCGAAGCCGAGGACGGTCATGGCCATCGCCAAGGTGACCTGGATGTTGCGGAAGGCGGACAGCTCCGCACGGAGTCGCGCGCCTTCGGGCCGAGGAAGGGCCGGCACCAGGGCGGCGATGCCGACCAGGCCGGCCACCCCGAGGACGGCGACCAGGGCGAACGTGGTGCGCCACCCGATCGCGTGCCCGACGAAGGTCCCCAGCGGGACTCCCAGGATGTTCGCGACCGTGAGACCCGTGAACATGAACGCGATGGCGCCTGCCCGCTTGTGCGGCGCGACGAGCTCTGCTGCCACGACGGAGCCGATACCGAAGAACGAGCCGTGGGCGAGCGACGTCACGAGCCTGCCGATCAGCATGAGACCGAAGGTGGGCGCCAGTGCGGAGAGCAGATTCCCGGCGACGAACAGGACCAGCAGCAGGAGGAGCATCGTCTTGCGTCCGAGGCGAGTGCCCAGCACGGTCGTGACGGGTGCTCCGACCACAACGCCCAGCGCGTACCCGCTCACGAGCCAGCCGGCCGTCGGGATGGAGACGCGGAACTCGTCAGCGATCTCGGGGAGCAGCCCCATGATCACGAACTCGGTCGTGCCGATGCCGAATGCGCCGATGGCGAGGGCGAGCAGGGCCCACGAGGCGCCGGCCGTCCGAGAGGAGGATTCCATGCAGGCGACGGTAGTTGCACACGCGCATAAAATGCAAAAGCGTGAGAACCGCGGCCGCGCGGTAGACTGCCTGCGGAGGCGGAGGCGGAGGCCTCGGCGACAGGAGTGGTGATGACCGTCAAGGACGCGGGTCCGATCGGCTTGGTCGACGGCTGGTATGCGCTGTCGCTGCTCCACGACCGGATCGAGGCGAGGGTCGAGCGGGCACTGCAGGCCGGTCATGGCTTGAGCGCGCGTGAGTTCTCGCTGCTCGAGGTGCTCAGCCGGCAGCACGCGGGGGAGGGTGGGCACCTGCGGATGAATCAGGTGGCCGACGCGGTCGTGCTCAGCCAGAGTGCGGCCACACGCCTCGTCACCCGGCTCGAGGACCGTGCCCTGCTGTCCCGCTACCTCTGCGCGACCGACCGGCGTGGCATCTACGCCGACGTGACAGCTGCGGGTCTCCAGCTCCTCTCCGAGGCGAGGCCGACGCACGATGCAGCGCTGCGCGAGGCCCTCGATGAGGCGGCCGCCGACCCGCGCCTGGCGCGGCTCGTCGAGACGGTACGGGCCAGCGGTCGCTGACGTCGAACGGTGCTCAGGCGCCGCGCATGCGGCTGGCGCGCATCGCGGCCACGCCCTCATCGGTGCAGAACCCGGACCGGCTCTGCTTCAGGCACAGGAGCCCGAGCAACGTTCCGTCGGGCTCGATGACCGCGAGGCGACGCTGCCCCTCGCGAAGCATCGCCTGGAAGGTGTCCTCGAGGAGGGCGTCCGCTGCGACGCACCTGCCGGTCAGCGTCCCGGCGTTCGCAGCGGCGGCCGCTGGGTCCGCTCCGGGGTCGAGGTCCTCGCGCACGACCGTGCTCACCAGCCGGCCGCCGGTGACGAGGAGGAGCACCCGGGTCTTGGCGCCGGCGGCGAAGACCGACCGCGCCTCCCGGACGGTCAGGTCGGCGCGGTGCACGGTCGGGTGGCGGAGCATCGCGCCGCGGACCGTCCGATCTGCCGCAGTTCGGCCCCGTTGCATCTTGACGACTGTATACTAAGAACTCCGGCGAGGACTGCCCGCCGGAGAATCGTCATCACAGCGTGGGGGTAGGGCATGAGCGAGCAGCAAGTAGGCACGACCGCGCGAGGGGCCGGCCTGCGCAAGGCGGCGGCTCCGACCCGCGCCGCCCGGCCGCCGTTGGAGCGGCCCACCCCGCTTCGCGAGCGCGTCTACGACGCCATCGCGGAGATGATCATCACCCGCGAGCTCAAGCCGGGGGAGCACCTCGTCGAGAACGAGCTGGCCCTCCACCTCGGTGTCAGCCGCCAGCCGGTCCGCGAGGCGTTGCAGCGGCTGCAGACCGAGGGCTGGGTCGACCTGCGCCCGGCCCACGGCGCGTTCGTGCACGTCCCGACCGACGAGGAGGCCGACCAGCTCCTCGCGGTCCGCACGCTCCTCGAGTCGGAGTCCGCGCGCCTCGCCGCGAAGCACTCCACTCCGGAGCAGGTCGCGCAGCTGCGGGCCCTGCTCGCCGTGGGGGAGGAGGCCGTCGCGGCCGACGACCAGGAGGCGATGGTGTCGGCGAACGCCGACCTCCACGCCTACGTCGTCTCCATGTCGGGCAACGGCGTCCTGGCCGACATGATCGCCTCGGTCGACCGGCGGGTGCGGTGGTACTACACCCCGATCGCCCGGACCCGGGGCAAGGACGCCTGGGACGAGCACGCCGAGATCATCGCCGCGATCGAGGAGAAGAACGCCCGCCGGGCGGCCACCCTCATGCGCCAGCACACCGAGCGCACCCGCGACCTGCACCACGAGCAGCGCGAGGGCTCTGCCGAGGACTGATCTCCTCCCTCGGGAGGGGCCGTTCGAACAGCCCTGATCGGGTACTGATCGGTTTGTGAACAGGATCACGTGCCCGACGTTTGGGTTCTGCGTCGGTGCGCTGGAAGACTGTATGCAGTAGTCAAACGGGCAGGCGCCAGTCGGCCCAGCCCCCGAGAAGAAGGAGTTGAACCATGATCTTCACCAGTCGATTCGGTGCCCTTGCCGCCCGTCCGAACTTCCGCGAGACAGCCCCGGAGCAGGACCTCGACCGTGAGCTCGACGAGCTGCTGAAGGACGCGGACTTCGAGTCCGCCGACGACCACTGAGCCCTTAGTCCACCTCGGCCTCCACTCCCACCGGGGTCCGCTCGGACAACGGCGTCCGTGCGGACTTCAGTAGGCTCAGGATGGTCGTCACGCCTAGCGTCACGACGATGACTCCGAGTGAGACGAGGATCGGGATCTCCGGGGCCCAGTCCGCACCGTGGTGGTGCGCCGCCTCGAGGATCAGCTTGACGCCGATGAACCCCAGCACCACGGCCAGTCCGTAGGACAGGTACACCAGGCGGTCCAGCAGGCCGCCGATCAGGAAGTACAGCTGTCGGAGCCCCATTAGGGCGAACACATTGGCCGTGAAGACGATGTAGGGCTCCTGGGTGAGTCCGAAGATGGCGGGGATCGAGTCCAGCGCGAAGATCAGGTCGGTCGTGCCGATGGCGATCATCACGATCAGCATCGGCGTCACGAACCGCTTGCCGTCGATCCGCGTCAGCAGGGCCGCGCCGCGGTACTCGTCGGTCGTCGGCAGCAAACGGTTGGCCGCCTTGAGGACGCGGTTGGCCTTGAACTCGTCCTCCGCGTCGTCCTCGGCCGTTGCGAGCTTCCACGCCGTGAAGACGAGGAACGCGCCGAAGATGAAGAACACCCAGTCGAAGCGCTCGATGGCCTCCGCACCCAGCGCGATGAAGATGCCGCGCAGCACGAGCGACAGGCCGATGCCGATGAGCAGTACCTTCTGCTGGTAGGCGCGCGGCACGGCGAAGTTCGCCATGATCAGCAGGAAGACGAACAGGTTGTCGACCGACAGCGAGTACTCGGTCAACCAGCCGGCGAAGAACTCGCCACCCCGCTGTCCCCCTGCCGTCACGGTCACGCCGATGCCGAACGTCACGGCCAGGGCGACGTAGAACGTCACCCACATCGTGGCCTCACGCAGGGACGGCTCGTGCGGGTTGCGCGCCACGATGAAGAAGTCGAGCGCCAGCACGCCGATCGTCACGACCAGCGTGATCGCCCACACCGACATCGATACGTCCACTGCGTGTTCTCCTTCTTCCTCGTCGGTCCGTGGTCAGGCGTGCGCGCGCTTGGCGCGCCGGGCCTTCTTCCGCGCGTCCTCGCGGACCTTCTGCTGGTAAGCGCGCGACGCGTAGGCGAGGTAGGCCTCGGCGAGGCCGGCCGCCAGCGGGTTGTGGTCGCGGATCCGCAACAGCCACAGCGGTGCGACCCGCTCGTGCAGCCAGATGAACCCGAAGGCGAGACCCGGGGCCAGCAGGGCGTTGTAGAGGGCGAACGACACGACGTCGGTCGACAGTCCCGGCCCGCCGGTGAGGTACACCGAGGCCGAGCCCTCCTGGACGAGTCGGCTGACGGGATAGGCGATCAACCAGTACAGGGCGGCCGGGGCGAACACCCCGACCGGGACGACTCCCCGTGCGCACAGGATCGTGTACCCGCCGCCGAAGAGCGCCATCGGCACCGCGAGCGCGATGACGTTGACGAGGGCGAGGCCCCAGCCGAGGCCCGCGATCATCGTGATGATGCCTGCGAACAGGCCGGCTGCGGCGCCGATGCCGGCCCCGGGGAGCATCAGCTCCCCGAGGTCGGCGAGCCGCGACTTGGTCACGGTTGTCATGGCGGTCCGATCAGCCCATGTCCGTGACGCCGAACTTGATCATGCTGTAGAAGAGCATGCCGAGGTAGAACAGCGCTCCGAGGCCGATGACCACGTTGGGGACGATGCCCGGTCGGATCTTCTTCGGCAGGATCCGGTTGTTCACCAGCAGCAGGGTCACGCAGTAGGCGCCCATGGCGAACGTCGACAGGAACGCCAGGATGTCGAGGACCGCGGTCGGGCCGTCGGCCGGTCCCCAGTTGACGATGATGATCCCGAAGATCACGACGCCCCAGAGGAACGCGCCGTAGAGCCTCGCCATGCCGATCTTCTTGGCGCCCTTCACGTTGTTGAACACCATGTCGGCCTGGCCGCGGGAGAACGAGTCGAACAGGCCCAGCGTAGCGTTGAGGCCGATCAGCGAGATGAACCCGAGGAAGACGCTCCCGAGGCCCGCCCAGCCGGCGGACGAGAACGCATCGGCCATCGCGGGCAGTGCCGCGTCGCGGTCACCGGCGAGGAGCCGCTCCCGCACGGCCGCGCTCTCTTCCGCGGCCGCCATCGCCATCACCGTGAACGAGATGGTGACGAGCATCGTGACGCCCCAGAAGAGGGCGAACGCGTCGAAGGTGACCCACTTGCGCCAGCCCTTCCACTTCTCCATCTCCGCCGGGTCCTCGGTGTCGAACATGAACCCACGCTCGGGCATCGCCGCGATGTCGACGTCTTTGGTGTGGGCCAGCCCGGTCAGCTTCGGGATGTGGGCGCCCATCGCCGCACCGCTCTCCCGCAGGTGGAGCGTGTACCACATCTGCTGCATGCCCGAGGGGCCGGCGAACGCGATGGAACCGACGACGACGGGGAACCACGCCGCGGTCTGGATCTCGTCGGGGAAGTAGCCGAAGTGGAACATCCCGAGGATCGTGTCGCCGAGGGCGTCCAGGCTGCCGACCATCGAGGCGATCACGGCGGTGCCGATGACCAGGCAGCCGATGAGCACGCCGAGCACCTTCTCCAGCAGGTCGTAGATGACCCGGGCCAACGTGAAGACGACCGCGACCGCGACCAGCGCGATGGTGCCGGTGACCTGCCAGGGGACTCCGGTCAGCTCCTCGAAGGCCCCGGCGCCGGCCGACATGTGGCCGGGCCAGATGTAGACGCCGATCGCCGTCAGGAAGAAGAACCACATCAGTGGTTTGAACACCCGTGCCGCGCCCGTGAAGATGCTCTCGCCGGTGGCCATGGCGTAGCGGGACATCTCGAGCATGACGACGGCCTGGAGCGTGACGCCGATCAGGAAGAGCCATCGGATCTCGGGTCCGAAGACGACGACCAGCCGGGGCCACATGAAGGACTCGCCCATGCCCACGCCCAGCGCGAGCAGGAACACGGTGGGTCCGAGGATGTGCACCGAGGGCGGCGCTTCGGGCAGCTTGCGGATGGGCATCGGATCGAGCCCACCGGCCTCCCACACCTTCTCCTCCGATGCACGTTCTTGAGTTGTGCGAGGTTTTTCCGGAACCCCGGATGTAGTACCTGAGACGTCCAAGGCGATGGCCTCCCTTTGATCGACGTCAGCGAACAGCATGCCGACAGAGATTGAACTGCTGTGCTCCGCTCCTCTCGGGGTGTCGTCGAGCGTTGTTTCCTTCTGGGGCCGCCGCGCCTGGTGGCGGGCGGCCACCGATGCGTCTCAGCCGCCGAGCGGTCCGGCGTTCCGGGCCCAGCGGTACTTCGCCCCGAGGACGTCGACCGGCAGCTCGGTGGTGTACGGGTAGGCGACGATCCCGTGCTCGTAGAGGTAGGCGCTGGCCTCCTCGACCTCGACGTCGCCGGAGAGCGACGCGACCACGGGCTTCTCGATGCCCTTCGCGCGATACTCCTCGACCACCTCGGTGACGAGCTTGGCGAACACCATCGGCGGCGTGACGATCGTGTGCCAGTAGCCCAGGATCAGCGAGTGGATCCGGTCGTCCTCGAGCCCGAGGGCGATCGTGTTCCGGTAGGTCGAGGGCGGCTCGCCGCCGGTGATGTCGACCGGGTTCCCCGAGGCACCGAACGGCGGGATGTACTCGTCGAACGCCGCCGCGAGGTCGTCCGGCATGTCCATCAAGGTCATGCCGTTGTCGACGACCGCGTCGGAGAGGAGCACGCCCGAGCCGCCGGCGCCGGTGATGATCAGGACGTTCTCACCCTTGGGCGTGGGCAGCTTCGGGACGCCGCGGGCGAACTCGAGCATGTGGTTGAGGCCGGGGGCCCGGATCACGCCGGACTGCTTGAGGATGTCGTCGTAGACCTTGTCGTTGCCCGCCAGCGCGCCCGTGTGCGAGCTCGCCGCCCGGGCGCCCATGTCGGTGCGACCCGCCTTGAGCACGACGACCGGCTTCTTCTTCGACACCCGGGAGGCGACCTCGGCGAACGAGCGCCCGTCCTTGAGGTCCTCCAGGTGCATCGCGATCAGCTGCGTGTTGTCGTCGGACTCGAAGAACGTGAGCAGGTCGTCCTCGTCGATGTCGGCCTTGTTGCCGACGCCGACAATGGAGGAGACGCCCATCTTCGAGGAGCGGCTGAAGCCCAGGATCGCCATACCGATGCCGCCGCTCTGCGACGACAGCGCCACGCTGCCCTTGACGTCGTAAGGCGTGCAGAACGTCGCGCAGAGGTTCTCGGGCGTGTAGTAGTAGCCGTAGATGTTCGGCCCGAGGATCCGCACGCCGTGCTTGCGGGCCACCGCCACGACCTCGTCCTGGAGCTCCTGCTCACCGGTCTCGGCGAAGCCGGAGGGGATCAGGATCGCGCCCGCGACACCCTTCTCACCGCACTGCTCGAGCGCGCCGGCGACGAACTTGGCGGGCACCGCGAACACCGCGACGTCGACGTCGTCCGGGACGTCGGTGATCGCCTTGTAAGCAGGCAGGTCCAGGACCGTGTCCGACTTGGGGTTGATCGGGAAGATCGTGCCCTGGTAGCCGCCGTTGATGAGGTTCTTCATCACCGAGTTGCCGATCTTGCCCTCCTCGTTGGAGGCACCGATCACGGCGATCGCCTTCGGCTTCATGATCCGGTTCATCGACGCGAGGATCTCCTCCTGGGAGAACCGCTCGGGCTCCTCGGCGCCCTCCGGGTCGATGATGATCCGCACGTCGACCGCCGTCGCGCCATCGGGGCCCGCGAGCACCGGGTTGAGGTCGACCTCCGAGAGCTCCGGGAAGTCGGTCACCAGGTCCGAGAGTCCCGAGATCACGGCCGCGAGAGCGTCCTTGTCGACCGGCGCCGCTCCGCGCACGCCGTCGAGGACGGCCGCCGCGCCGATGCCGTCGACCATCGACCTGGCGTCCTCCGGCGACGTCGGCGCGAGCCGGAACGTCACGTCCTTGAGCACCTCGACGAGGACGCCGCCCAGGCCGAACGCGACGATCTTCCCGAAGGCGGGGTCGGTGACGGCGCCGACGATGACCTCCTGGACGTCGGGGCCGTTCACCAGCATCTGCTGGACCTGGACGCCGGTGATGTCGGCGTCGGACTTGTAGGCCTTGGCGTTCGCGATGATCTCGTCGTACGCCGAGCGCGCCGCCTCGTCGCTCTCGACGCCGACCACGACGCCGCCCGCGTCGGTCTTGTGCAGGATGTCGGGGGAGACGATCTTCAGCACGACCGGGTACCCGATGCCTGCGCTGAGCTTCGCGGCTTCCTCGGCCGAGGTGGCGAGTGCCTCGCCCGGGGTCGGGATGCCGTACGCGTCCGCCACCTGCTTGGCCTCCGGGGCGCTGAGGCTGGTGCGCCCCTCCGCCAGTGCCTTGTCGAGGATTGCTTGTACGGCGGTCCGGTCGTGTGCCATGCCTGCTCCTGTTCGGTGAGTGGTGGGGCCCGTTGTCAGATGACGCCGGCGGTCTTCAGGTCTTCGAGCTCGGCAGCGTCGATGCCGAGCTCCCCGTAGATCTGGGCGCTGTGCTCGCCCAGCCCGGGGGAGGTGACGATCTCCACGGGGGAGTCGGAGAGCTTGATCGGGCAGCCGACGGTCTTGAACACACCGCGCTCGGGGTGCTCGACCTCGACCACCGCACCGAGATCGGCGAGCGTCTGGTCCTCGATCAGCTCGCGGGTGCTGAGGATCGGCCCGCAGGGCACGTTGAGGAGGTTGAGGTGGTCCATGACCTCGTACTTGGTGAGGCCCTGGGTCCACTCCTCGATGAGGGCGAACATCTTGTCGAGCTTGTCGAGCCGCGCCGCCGGGGTCGCCCAGTCGGGGTCCTCCGCGAGCTCGGGGTGGCCGATCAGCTCGGCGATCTTCGGCCAGCCGGGGGGCTGCACGATCACGTAGATGTAGTCGTTCGGGCCGCCGGGGCTGCACTTGACCGCCCAGCCGGGTTGGCCGCCTCCCGACGCGTTGCCCGACCGCGGCACCTCGTCGCCGAACTCCTCGTTGGGGTACTCCGACAGGCCGCCGTGGGCGAGCCGCTGCTGGTCGCGCAGCTTGACGCGGGTCAGGTTGAGCACGGCCTCCTGCATGGCGACGGAGACCCGCTGTCCCCGGCCGGTCTGCACCCGCTGATAGAGAGCTGCGAGGATGCCGGCCACGAGGTGCATGCCGGTGCCCGAGTCGCCGATCTGCGCACCGGTCGCGGTCGGCGGGCCGTTCTCGAAGCCGGTGGTGCTCATCGCGCCGCCCATCGCCTGGGCCACCACCTCGTAGGCCTTGCAGTCGGCGTACTTGCCCGGGCCGAAGCCCTTGATCGAGGCGAAGATCAGCGCCGGGTTGATCTCCTGGAGCCGCTCCCACGTGAACCCCATGCGGTCGACGGCGCCCGGCGCGAAGTTCTCGACGAGGATGTCGGACTGCTTGACGAGCTCGGTGAAGATCTCCTTGCCCCGCTCGCTCTTCATGTTCAGCGTGATGCTGCGCTTGTTGCAGTTGAGCATCGTGAAGTAGAGGCTGTCGACGTCCGGCAGGTCGCGGAGCTGCTGGCGCGTGATGTCGCCGGTGGGGGACTCCAGCTTGATGACGTCGGCCCCTAGCCACGCCAGGATCTGCGTGCAGGAGGGGCCCGACTGGACGTGCGTCATGTCGAGCACTCGGACGCCTTCAAGGGCTTTGGTCATGTTGTCGCCTCCGTGTTCTGCGGACGGTCGCCATGAAACTGCATACCGTATGCGGTGTTATGTGATGTGTACCTCACTCCGAGCGGGAATGTCTAGGGGCTGCGCGGAGTTTCGGCAGATTTGAATGCTGTATGCAACCTGGCCGGCGGGCATCAGCCGCGTGGGGGCAGCGTGGGACGCCCGGGCTGCTTGAGCCGGGGCAGGAGGCAGGCGGCGACGAGGGCCGCGCAGCCGGCAGTGGTGAACGCGGCGACGTGCCCGGAGTGCGAGATCAGGGCGGCGCCGCCACCGATCCCGACGACGCCGCCGACCGCCTTGGCGCTGTAGAGGATCGCCTGGTTCTGGAGGACGTCGCGCTCGCCGAAGTACTCGAGGACGAGGTGGGCGAAGATGGCGTAGAAGGCGCCGCCGCCGAGGCCGGCGAGGATCGCGAAGAGCGTGAACCCGATGGCGTTGCCGAGGTGGCCCGTGGCGGCGAGCCCGAGCTGGGCGACTCCTTCGCCGGCCACGATCACGCCCAGCACGTGGGAGCGCCCGAAGATGTCCGAGAGACGGGCCGTGGCGGACCGCCCGAGCCCACTGACCGCGGCCAGTCCGGCGGCCGCCAGTCCGGCGGCCGTGACCCCGAGCCCTGCCTCGACGGCGTAGTGGCTCACGAAGGCGGTCCCGAGGAGCGCGACCGCGGTGACGGTGGCGAAGATCAGCCACATGAGGGGCAGCGCCGAGGTGCGGAGCGCGTCCAGCGGCGGGTACTCGCGGACCGCGGGCACGTTGTGCGGGAGGCTGCGGTTGAGGCTGTGGTCGATCGCCCAGAGCTGCGGGTCGATGTCGGCGGGCCACCACTGCGGCGGCGGATCGACGAGCCCTCGCCCGGCCGCGGTCACGACGACCAGTGCGATTCCGGCGAGCACGTCGTAGACGACCACGTGGGCGTCGGCCGACGTCGCGAGCGTGAGCGCCAGGATGCCGGGTACGGCGCCGCACGCGAACGCTCCGGTGACGAAGCCGATCGTGGAGACGCGTCGGTCCGGGAACCAGCGGCCTGCCGTCGAGGCGGCTGTGGAGTAGACGAGGCCGGCCCCGACGCCGCCCAGTCCGGCGTACCCGACCGCCGCCACCGCGAGGCTGTCGGCGTGGCCGAGGCAGAGGAGGCCGGCCGCCGCGAGCACGCCCCCCGTGGTGACGAGCGCCGAGGGTGACGGAGCCATCCGGCGCCGCGCCAGCCAGGCGCAGGGGAGCGCTGTGCCGGCCTGGACCACGACGAAGAGCGCCAGGAGCCACGCCGCGTGGACGGTGTCCCAGGTGCTCGTGCCGGGGACGCCGAGCACGGCGAAGCCGAAGAGGTACTGCAGGGGGCCGATGGCGGCTAGGCACAGCCAGGCACGCCACACCTGGTGCTCGCGTGGGCGTCCGGTGAGCTCCTCGGGCGTCTCGCCGACCCGGTAGCGACGGCCGTAGGCGTCGGTCACCTCGCGGCTGAACCTGACCAGACGGATGGAAGTGGTGAACATCGTCGCCTCCTCTTGCCTGTGATGTTGCATACAGCATACTGTCTGCGAACCGAATTGATCCCTACTGATTTGCGTGGACCGCGGCGGAGGAGGCCCTCGGTGGACCTGATGGAGTTTCAAGCGAAGCAGCTCTTCGCGAAGCATGGTGTGACCACCACTCTCGGCACGGTTGTGGAGACCGCCGAGGAGGCGCGTGCGGCTGCGGAGGAGTACGGCTTCTGTGTCGTCAAGGCGCAGGTCAAGGCCGGTGGCCGCGGCAAGGCCGGTGGTGTGAAGCTGGCGAAGACGCCCGAGGAGGCGCATCTGCACGCGAGCAACATCTTGGGGATGGAGATCAAGGGCCTCACGGTCAACCGGGTCCTGGTCACCCCGGCGACCCCGCCGGTCGAGGAGTACTACTTCTCGTTCCTGCTGGACCGGTCGAACCGCCAGTACCTGTGCATCGCCTCGGTGGAGGGTGGTGTGGAGATCGAGGAGGTCGCCAAGACCAACCCGGATGCGGTGAAGAAGATCGCGATCGACCCCGGCCAGGGTGTGGATGCGGCGAAGGCCCGTGAGATCGCTGCTGAGGCGAAGTTCCCCGAGCCGGTCTTCGAGCAGGCCGTGGAGATGATCGAGAAGCTCTACACCGTGTTCGTGGAGGAGGACGCCACGCTGGTGGAGGTCAACCCGCTGGCGCGGCTGGAGGGCGACAAGCTGGAGGCGCTGGACGGCAAGGTCTCGCTCGATGACAACGCCTCGGAGGTGCGGCACCCCGATCACGAGGAGTTCGTGATCCGGGAGGAGGCCGACCCGCTGGAGGCGAAGGCGAAGGACCTGAACCTCAACTACGTCAAGCTCGACGGGCAGGTCGGGATCATCGGCAACGGCGCGGGCCTGGTCATGTCCACCCTGGACGTGGTCGCCTACGCCGGCGAGGCGCATGGCGGGGTGAAGCCCGCGAACTTCCTCGACATCGGCGGCGGCGCGAACGCCACGGTGATGGCCAACGGCCTGGATGTGATCCTCAACGACCCGGCCGTGAAGAGCGTGTTCGTCAACGTCTTCGGTGGCATCACCGCGTGTGATGAGGTCGCCAACGGCATCAAGGGTGCCCTGGAGATCCTCGGCGACGCCGCGACCAAGCCGCTGGTGGTGCGCCTGGACGGCAACAACGTCGAGCAGGGCCGGGCGATCCTCGATGAGCTGAACCACCCGCTCGTCACGCAGGTCGACACCATGGACGGCGCGGCCGACAAGGCCGCCGAGCTCGCCCACGCGAACGCCTGAGAAGGGGACGAGAATGTCTATCTACTTGAACAAGGACAGCAAGATCATCGTCCAGGGCATCACCGGCGGCATGGGTGCCAAGCACACCGCCCTGATGCTCGACTCCGGCGCGACGATCGTCGGCGGGGTCAACGCCCGCAAGGCCGGAACGACCGTGTCCCACAAGAACGCCGACGGTGCGGATGTGGAGCTGCCGGTGTTCGGCACCGTGGCCGAGGCCATGAAGGAGACCGGCGCCGACGTGTCGGTCCTGTTCGTGCCGCCGGCGTTCACCAAGGACGCGGCCATCGAGGCCATCGACGCCCAGATGCCGCTGATCGTGGTGATCACCGAGGGCGTCCCGGTCCAAGACACCGCCGAGGTGTGGTCCTACCTCCAAGGCAAGTCCACCCGGATGATCGGCCCCAACTGCCCCGGCATCATCACCCCCGGTGAGTCGCTGGCCGGCATCACCCCCCACACGATCACCGGCTCCGGCCCGGTCGGCCTGGTGTCGAAGTCCGGGACCCTGACCTACCAGATGATGTATGAGCTGAAGGACTTCGGCTTCTCCACCGCCATCGGCATCGGCGGCGACCCGATCGTGGGCACCACCCACATCGACGCCCTCCAGGCCTTCGAGGACGACCCGGAGACCAAGGTCATCGTGATGATCGGTGAGATCGGCGGGGACGCCGAGGAACGCGCCGCGGAGTACATCAAGGCCAACATCACCAAGCCCGTCGTCGGCTACGTCGCCGGGTTCACCGCCCCCGAGGGCAAGACCATGGGCCACGCGGGTGCCATCGTGTCCGGCTCCGCCGGCACCGCCGCCGCCAAGCAGGAAGCCCTCGAAGCCGTCGGCGTCAAGGTCGGCAAGACCCCCTCAGCCACCGCCGCCCTGGCGCGGGCGGCGCTGGCGTCGGAGCTGGACGCTCAGCCCGCGTGATGGGTGGGCCGCGCGCTCGTCACGCGCCGAGCTGCGCGGCCTGCTCCAGCCCGAGCCGGTCGGCCCCGCTGTAGACGTTCATCGACGACCCCCGGAGGAAGCCGACCAGGGTGAGGCCCGCGTCGGTGGCGAGCTCCGCGGCGAGCGACGACGGTGCGGAGACCGCAGCCAGCGCGGGGATCCCACCCATTACGGCCTTCTGCACCAGCTCGAACGACGCGCGCCCGCTCACCATCAGGATGGTGCCGGTGAGCGGCAGCCGGTCCTCGCGCGCGGCCCAGCCGAGGACCTTGTCGACGGCGTTGTGGCGTCCGACGTCCTCGCGCGCGCAGAGCAGCTCGCCGTCGGCGGTGAAGAGTCCTGCGGCGTGCAGACCGCCCGTGCGGTCGAAGACCGGCTGGGCGGCGCGCAGGCGGTCGGGGAGCTGCTCGAGGAGCGACGTGTCGAACCGGACGGGGTCGTCGTGCACGGTCCAGAACGCCGACGTGCGGACGGCGTCGAGACTGGCCTTGCCGCACACCCCGCACGACGACGTCGTGTAGAAGTTGCGCTCGACCGACGGGTCCGGGGGCGCCACCCCGGGGGCCAGCGACACGTCGACGACGTTGTAGGTGTTGGTGCCGTCGTCGACGGCGCCGGCGCAGTAGCGGATGCCCTGGATGTCGGAGGAGCCGCGGATCACGCCCTCGCTGACCAGGAACCCGGCCGCCAGGTCGAAGTCGTGGCCGGGGGTGCGCATCGTCACCGACAGCGGATGGCCGGCCACCCGGACCTCGAGTGGCTCCTCGACGGCCAGGGTGTCGGGCCGCGCCGCAACGCCCTGGCGCCCCAGGCGGATCACCCGTCGTCGTCTCGTCACGCGTCCCATACGCTCACCTCACCTGGATCGAGTCTACGGCGCGACCAGGCCGTGGTCGCCGTTCACGGCGCGCGCGGGCACGTCCTCCTGGTCGAGCGCGAGCAGCGCCTCCGCCGTGGTCCAGCGGGTCGTCACCTGCTCGATCGCCCCGCGGAGGTCGGAGGCGGTGCGGCCGGTGCTGTCGACGCCGATCGCCGACCGCAGCCCGTCGACCGACCGCGGGTCGCCGAGGTCGACCTCGAGCGATCCGTCCGCCGTCCGGACCGACAACAGGGTCGCGCTCGTCGCCGGTGCCTGCGGCGGCGACACGCTGCCGTTCACGAGCCCCACCGCGGCGTACGCCGCCGGCTGGAGGAGCTCTGCCTCCGTCGTCGCCAGCTCGAGCAGCCGTGCCTTCATCCGGGGGTCCCAGAACTTGCGGACGTGGTTGGCGACCTCCTCGGAGGCCCGCTCGGGCGCCAGGTGGCCGAATTGCACGGCGATGTTGTTGATCAGCCGGATCTCCGGGGGAGTCGTCGCGGACACGTCAGCCCACCAGCTGCTCGGACGCCGGCTGCTCGGCGATCGGCTCCTCGCGCTCCTCGACCGGCGCGTGCGTGCGCGTGACCTGGACGGCGGTCACCTTGTACTCCGGACAGTTCGTCGCCCAGTCGGAGTTCTCCGTCGTCACGACGTTGGCGCCCGTCACCGGGTGGTGGAACGTCGTGTAGACGACGCCGGGCGGCACGCGGTTGGAGATCTGCGCGTGGAGAGTCGTCTTGCCGACCCGGCTGGCGATCTCGATCAGGTCACCGTCGACGACGCCACGGTCCTCGGCGTCGTGCGGGTGGATCTCGAGGACGTCCTCGGGGTGCCAGGCGACGTTCGCCGTACGGCGGGTCTGCGCACCGACGTTGTACTGCGAGAGGATCCGCCCGGTGGTGAGGATCAGCGGGAACCTCCGCGTGCTCCGCTCGTCGGTGGGCACGAACGGCGTGGGCACGAACTTGCCCTGACCGCGGGTGAAGGAGTCGACGTGCATGATCGGGGTGCCCTCGGGGGCGGCCTCGTCGCACGGCCACTGGATGCTGCCGACCTGGTCGATCCGGTCGAAGGAGACGCCGGTGAACGTCGGTGTCGTGGCCGCGATCTCGTCCATGATCTGGCTCGGGTGGTCGTAGTGCATCGGGTAGCCCATGGCCGTCGCGATCTCGCACACGATCGTCCACTCGTGCTTCCCGGACTTCGGCGGCATCACGGCGCGGACCCGGTTGATCCGGCGCTCGGCGTTGGTGAACGTGCCGTCCTTCTCGAGGAACGAGGCGCCCGGCAGGAACACGTGGGCGAACTTCGCGGTCTCGTTGAGGAACAGGTCCTGGACGACCACGAGGTCCATCGCGCCGAGCGCGGCGGACACGTGCTGGAGGTTGGGGTCGGACTGCGCGATGTCCTCGCCGTGCACGAACAGTCCCCGGAAGGACCCGTCGATCGCGGCGTCGAACATGTTGGGGATCCGCAGACCGGGCTCGGAGAGGAGCGTCCGGCCCCAGAGGTTCTCGAACACGCTGCGCACCGCGTCGTCGGAGACGTGGCGGTAGCCGGGCAGCTCGTGCGGGAACGAGCCCATGTCGCACGACCCCTGCACGTTGTTCTGGCCGCGCAGCGGGTTGACGCCGACGCCGTCGCGTCCGAGGTTGCCGGTCGCCATCGCGAGGTTGGCCATGCCCATGACCATCGTCGAGCCCTGGCTGTGCTCGGTCACGCCGAGCCCGTAGTAGATCGCCCCGTTGCCGGCGCGGGCGTAGAGCCGCGCCGCGGCGCGGAGCTCGTCGGCGGGCACGCCGGTGAGGGCCGCGACGGCCTCCGGGCTGTTCTCCGGCCGCGCGATGAACTCCGCCCACTCGTCGAAGCCCTCGCATCGGGAGCTGACGAACGCCTCGTCGACGAGGCCCTCGGTCACCACGACGTGGGCCATCGCGTTGACGACGGCGACGTTGGTGCCGGGGTTGAGCTGGAGGTGGTGGGCCGCCTCGATGTGCGGGGACCGGACCAGGTCGATGCGCCGCGGGTCGACGACGATGAGCTCGGCACCCTCGCGGAGCCGCTGCTTCATCCGCGACCCGAACACCGGGTGTGCCTCGGTCGGGTTGGCGCCGATCACGACGATCACGTCGGCCTGGGCGACCGACCGGAAGTCCTGGGTGCCGGCGGACTCGCCGAACGTCTGCTTCAGGCCGTAGCCGGTGGGGGAGTGGCAGACCCGCGCGCAGGTGTCGATGTTGTTGTTGCCGAACGCGGCCCGCACCATCTTCTGCACCACGAAGACCTCCTCGTTGGTGCAGCGGGAGGAGGAGATCGCGCCGATCGCGCCGGCGCCGTACTGCTTCTGGATCTCGAGCATCCGGGTGGCGACCGTCGTGATGGCCTCCTCCCACTCGACCTCGCGCCAGGGGTCGGTGATCTTGTCGCGCACCATCGGACGCAGCTGCCGGTCGGAGTGCGTGGCGTAGCCGTAGGCGAAGCGGCCCTTGACGCACGAGTGGCCCTCGTTGGCGCCGCCGTCCTTGAGGGGCACCATGCGCACCAGCTCGTCGCCCTTCAGCTCCGCCTTGAAGGAGCAGCCGACCCCGCAGTAGGCGCACGTGGTGACCACCGAGCGGTTGGGCATGCCGAGGTCGACCACCGACCGCTCCTGGAGCGCGTCGGTCGGGCAGGCCTGGACGCACGCGCCGCACGAGACGCACTCGGAGTCCATGAACGTCGTGCCGCCCGGCGACACCTTCGAGTCGAACCCGCGTCCCTCGATGGTGAGCGCGAAGGTGCCCTGGATCTCGTCGCAGGCACGCACGCAGCGGGAGCAGACGATGCACTTGGCGGGGTCGAAGTTGAAGTAGGGGTTGGTCAGGTCGGGCGACTCGTGGAGGTGGTTGGCGCCCTCCTGGCCGTAGCGCACGTGCACCAGCCCGACCCGGTCGGCGAGGTCGTGCATCTCGCAGTCGCCCTGCGCCCCGTCGGTGAGGCAGTCGAGCGGGTGGTCGGACATGTAGAGCTCCATGACGTTCTGGCGGAGCTTGTCGACCTTCGGGGTCTGGGTGTGCACGACCATCCCATCGGCCACCGGGGTGGTGCACGACGCGGGCGTGCCCTTGCGTCCGTCGATCTCCACGAGGCAGAGCCGGCAGGAGCCGAACGCCTCCATCGAGTCGGTCGCGCACAGCTTGGGTACGTCGACGCCGGCGAGCGCGGCCGCCCGCATCACCGACGTGCCCTCGGGCACCGAGACCTGCCGGCCGTCGACCTCGATGGCGACGGTCGGTTCACCGTCCCGGGCCGGGGTGCCGAAGTCAGGTTCCTTGAGCACGGTCATGAGCTGGCCTCCGTCATCGCGTCGGTGGGCACGGTTGCTTGTCCTGGGGGTGGGGGGAAGAAGTCCTCGGAGAAGTGGGTGATCGCGCTGCGCACGGGCATCGGCGTGAGCCCGCCCATCGCGCACAGGGACCCCTCGGTCATCACGTCGCAGAGGTCCTCGAGCACGGCGAGGTTCTCGTCGCGGTGGTCGCCTGCGGTGATGCGGTCGATCACCTCGACGCCGCGCACCGAGCCGACCCGGCACGGCGTGCACTTGCCGCACGACTCCGCGGCACAGAACTCCATCGCGAACCGGGCCTGCGCGGCCATGTCGACGGTGTCGTCGAAGACGACGATCCCGCCGTGACCGACCATCGCGTTCGCGGCGGCGAACGCCTCGTAGTCCATCGGGAGGTCGAACTGCGACGGGGGCAGGTAGGCGCCCAGCGGGCCTCCGACCTGAACGGCCCGGACCGGGCGGCCGGACCGGGTCCCGCCGCCGTACTGCTCGACGAGCTCGCCCAGCGTGACGCCGAAGGCGGTCTCGACGATGCCACCTTGGCGGAGGTTGCCGCCGAGCTGGAAGACCTGGGTGCCCCTCGACCGCTCGACGCCGAGCCGCTGGTAGGCCTCGGGCCCGTCGGCGAGGATCGCCGGCACGGTGCCCAGGGTCAGCACGTTGTTGACCACCGTGGGCTTGCCGAAGAGACCCTCGATCGCGGGGATCGGCGGCTTCGAGCGCACCATGCCGCGCTTGCCCTCGAGGCTGTCGAGCATCGAGGTCTCCTCGCCGCAGATGTAGGCGCCCGCGCCGACCCGCACCTTCAGGTCGAAGGAAAGGCCGGAGCCGAGCACGTCGTCACCCAGCCAGCGCAGTTCGCGGGCGATCTCGATCGCGGCGCGCAGGGTGGCCACGGCGTCCGGGTACTCCGAGCGGAGGTAGACGTAGCCCTCCGTGGCGCCGACGGCGTGCGCCGCGATCGTCATCCCCTCGATGAGGACGAAGGGATCGCCCTCGATCAGCATCCGGTCGGCGTACGTCCCGCTGTCGCCCTCGTCGGCGTTGCAGCAGACGAACTTCAGCTCGTCGTCGCAGTCGAGGACCGTCTTCCACTTGATGCCTGCCGGGAAGCCGGCGCCGCCTCGCCCCCGGAGCCCGGACTCGGTCACGGCGGCGACGACCTCGGCGGGCGACATCTCCAGCGCGCGCCGCAGCCCGGTCAGACCGCCGTTGCGGAGGTAGTCGTCGGTCGACAGGGGGTCGGTCACACCCACCCGACGGAAGGTCACTCGGTTCTGCCGGGCCAGCCACGGCAGCTGGTCGACGACGCCGACCCGCGCCGGGTGCTCGGCGCCGTCGAGCAGGCCCGCGGCGACCAGGTCGTCGACATCCTCCGGCGCGACGGGGCCGTAGCCGACCCGCCCCTCGGCGGTCTCGACCTCGACCAACGGCTCGAGCCACAGCAGGCCGCGGGACCCGTTGCGCACGACGCGGATCTCACGGCCCTGGCCGTCGGCCGCGCGCTGCAGGGAGTCGGCGACGTCGTCGGCACCCACCGAGCGGGCCGCGGAGTCGCGGGGGACGTAGACGGTGACGGGGGAGGAGGTGCTCATCGGCCGAGCTCCTTGTCGACGAGGGAGCCGAGCCGATCGGGGTCGACGCGGCCGTGCAGGCGGCCGTTGATCTCGACCGTCGGGCCGAGCGCGCAGTTGCCGAAGCAGAACACCCGCTCCACGGTGAGCGACCGGTCCGCCGTGGTGTCGCCATGGGCTGCGCCGTACTGCTCCTTCAGGCGCGCGACGAGGTCGCGCGCGCCCACCGACTGGCAGGCCTCGGCCTCGCAGACGCGGACCGTCGTGCGCCCGGCCGGCTCCGACCGGAAGTCGTGGTAGAAGCTCACCACCCCGTGGACGTCGGCGTAGGACAGGTTGAGCTCGTCGGCCAGCACCTGGACGGCCTCGGGCGGCACGCAGCCGAGGCGCTCCTGCACGCCGTGGAGGATCTCCAGCAGGGGGCCGCGTTCGGCCCGGTGCGCGGCAGCGACCTCGCGGACGACCGCCTCGGTCTCCGCGCCCACCGACCCGTTCACTGTCAGACTCATCGGCTCAGCATCTCCTCGTCACATCGTCTCACTGTCCCGGTCAGGAGGGGTGTGCTCAGCGCGCGCCAGCGATCCCCTTGGGGTTGAGGTGAGCGATGTTGCCACTCTCGGTGCCGTCCGAGGGGTCGATCACGCAGTCGATGAGGGTCGGGCGACCGGAAGCCAGGGCGTCGCGGAGGTACGACGCGACCTCCTCCGGCGTCGTCGCCTGGTGGCCGGTGCCCCCGAAGGCCTGGATCATCAGGTCGTGGCGCGCCTTGAGCGCCGTCGGCGCCGGGTCGCCCGTAGGGGACAGGGAGTCGCCGCGGTAGACGCCGCTGTTGTTGAGGACCACGGTCACGACGGGCAGGTCGTAGCGGCAGATGGTCTCGAGCTCGATGCCGCTGAAGCCGAAGGCGCTGTCGCCCTCGATCGCGATGACCGGCTTGCCGGTCTCCACCGCGGCCGCGATGGCGTAGCCCATGCCGATGCCCATGACGCCCCAGGTCCCGCTGTCCAAGCGGTGCCGCGGGACCTTCATCCCGATGGTGTTGCGCGCCAGGTCGAGCGCGTTGGCGCCCTCGTTGACGATGTAGGACTCGGGGTTCTCGTCGAGCACGTCGCGGATCGCCTGGAGCGCGCCGAGGAACTTCATCGGGTGCGCGGCCCGTGCGGCCTCGAGCCGGGTCGCCATCTTGGCGACGTTCTGGTCGGACTTCGCGGTGAGCTCCGCGCGCCACTCGTCGGGCACGGCGATCTGGCCCGGCTTGCTCCGCTCGACGAGCGCGTCCATCACCGACCCGACGTCGCCCACCAGGGGCGCCGCGATCGGCTGGTTGCTGTCCATCTCGCTCGCCTCGATGTCGACCTGGATGAACTTCGCGTCGGGGCTCCACTGCGGCGCGTCGCCGTGCCCGAGCAGCCAGTTCAGCCGGGCGCCGACGAGCATCACCACGTCGGCGCGCTTGAGGGCCAAGGACCGCGCGGTCGCGGCCGACTGCGGGTGGTCGTCCGGGAGCAGTCCCTTCGCCATCGACATCGGGACATAAGGCACGCCGGTCGACTCGATGAAGTTGCGGATGGTCTCGTCGGCCTGGGCATAGGCGGCGCCCTTGCCGAGCACGACGAGCGGCCGCTCGGCGCTGGCGAGCAGGTCGACCGCGCGGTCGATCGCGGCGGGCTCGGGTACCTGCCGTGGCGCCGGGTCGACCGGCTTCCAGAGCGAGTCCTGCGCCTGCTGGGCGTCGATCACCTCGCCGAGCACGGCCGCGGGGATGTCGAGGTAGACCCCGCCGGGGCGACCGGAAGCAGCGGTGCGGAGCGCGCGCGCCAGGCCGCGACCGATGTCCTCGGCCCGGGACACCCGGTAGGCGGCCTTGCAGAACGGGCGGGCGGCGGCCAGCTGGTCCATCTCCTCGTAGTCGCCGCGCTGGAGATCGACGAGGTGGCGCTCGCTCGAGCCGGAGATCTGCACCATGGGGAAGCAGTTCGTCGTCGCGTTGGCGAGCGCGACCAGCCCGTTGAGGAACCCGGGGGCGGAGACGGTGAGGCAGATGCCGGGCTGCTTGGTCAGGAAGCCGGCGGCCGCTGCCGCGTGCCCGGCGTCGCTCTCGTGGCGGAACCCGATGTAGCGGATGCCCGACGCCTGCGCGAGGCGCGCCACGTCGGTGATCGGGATGCCGACGACTCCGTAGATGGTCTTGACGTCGTTGAGCTTCAGCGCGTCGATGACGACGTGGATCCCGTCGGTGAGGGAGGGCGACTCGGCACCGCCCTCGGCCTCGACGAGGGGCTTGGAATCGTCGATCGTGGTCAAGGTTTCCTCCTTGGGAGAGCGCTGAGCATCACTAGATTGTATGGAGTATGAACCATGCAGTAGTTCAGATCCCACCGTACTCGCCCTGTCGGTGAGAGTCACGGGATTGCCGTGCTCGCCAGCAGGTCGACCGCCGCATGGATGGTGCGCAACGTCGGCGCCGCCGCACCGGTGATGTCGGCGAGCTCGACGACGGCAGTCACGATGGCGTCGAGCTCCAGCTGCTTGCCGGCCTCGAGGTCCTGGAGCATCGACGTCTTGTGGTGGCCGACGCCCTCGGCGCCCCGCAGCCGCTTCTCGACCGAGATGTCGGGAGAGCTGCCGAGCCTGGCCGCGATGTCGAGCGTCTCCTCCATCAGCTGCACCACCACCTGCCGGGTCTGCGGGTGCTGGCAGATCTCGACCATGGTCGCCCGGGTGAGCGCGCTGATCGGGTTGAACGCCACGTTCCCCATCAGCTTGATCCAGATGTCGTTGCGGATGTCGGGCTCGACCGGGCTCTTGAGCCCGCCCGCGATCATCGCGTCGCTCAGGTCGGTGCAGCGCGTGGAGATCTCGCCCGACGGCTCGCCGATCGAGAACCGGGTGCCCTCGAGGTGGCGGATGACGCCCGGCGCCTCGATCACGGTCGCGGGGTAGACCACGCAGCCGATCGCCCGCTCGGGCGGGAGCACCGCGCTCGTGGCGCCATCGGGGTCCACTGCCTCGATCCGCCGGCCCTGGTAGGGCCCTTTCAGCTCGTGGAAGTACCACCACGGGATCCCGTTCTGGGCCGCGATCACCGCGGTGTCGGGGCCGAGCAGTGGCGACACCAGGTCGCTGCAGGTCGGGTAGCAGTGCGCCTTGAGCCCGAGGAAGACGTAGTCGACGGGGCCGACCTCGGCCGGGTCGTCGGTCGCGTGGGGGTGGGCCACGAAGTCGCCGCGCGGGCTGAGCACCCGGACCCCGTGTGCCCGCATCGCCTCGAGGTGGGCGTTCCGCGCGATGAGGTGGACCTCGGCGCCGCCGCGATCCATGGCAGCGCCCCAATAGGCGCCGATTGCTCCTGCTCCGACTACGGCGATCCTCACGGGCACTCCCTCGGTATTGACGTCGTATACCGTCGAATCCATACTGTATACGAACTGATCCACTCCGCAAGGGGCCGAATCCGGGAGACCGAAGCTGGCATGAGTCACTCACTTCGCTACGACGTCAACTGCTCGATCCTCTTCACCGAGCTGCCCCTGCTGGAGCGGCCGGCGGCCGCCGCAGCGGCGGGGTTCTCCGCCGTCGAGTTCTGGTGGCCGTTCGACAAAGCGGTGCCCGACGGTCCCGCGGTGGACGCGTTCGTGTCCGCGGTGCGCGACGCCGGCGTCGCGCTCGTCGGCCTGAACTTCGCTGCGGGGGACATGCCCGGCGGGGACCGTGGCCTCGTGTCCTGGCCGGACCGCAGCATCGAGTTCCGGGAGAGCGTCCACGTGCTCGTCGAGATCGGCGAGCAGCTCGCGTGCACCGCGTTCAACGCGCTCTACGGCAACCGCGTCGACGACGCGCTTCCGGTCCAGCAGGACGAGCTCGCGCTGACCAACCTGGCGTTCGCCGCCGAGGCGGTGGCCAGCATCGGTGGAACCGTCCTCATCGAGCCGATCAGCGGGTCGCCCCGCTATCCGTTGCTGATGGCCGACGACGCCGTCGCGGTCATCGACAAGGTGCGGGCCGACAGCGGCGCCACCAACATCGCTCTGCTGGCCGACCTCTACCACCTGGCCGTCAACGGCGACGACGTCGACGCCGCGATCGCCGCACACGTCGGGCGGGTCGGCCACGTGCAGATCGCCGACGCTCCCGGCCGCAACGAGCCCGGCACCGGTGAGCTGCCGCTCGAGCGCCAGCTGGCCGCGCTGGAGTCCGGGGGATACGCCGGCTGGGTCGGGCTGGAGTACAAGCCGTCGACCACGACCGCCGCCAGCCTCGACTGGCTGCCGCGGGAGCGCCGTACGGCGGCCCTCGACGTCACCCACTGACCACCCACGAAGGAGCATCAACATGAGCAGCGCCACCAGCATCGGCTTCATCGGGCTCGGCATCATGGGCAGCCCGATGTCGGTCCACCTCGCGACGGCCGGCCACCCGGTCGCCGGCTACGACTTCGATGCCGCGAAGGCGGAGCCGCTCGCTGCAGCGGGTGGGCGGGCAGCGACCTCCGTCGCCGAGGCGGTGGCCGGCGCCGACGTCGTCTGCGCGATGGTGCCGGACTCCCCGGACGTCGTCGCGCTGATGCGGGGCGCCGAGGGGGTGTTCGCCCACGCCAAGCCGGGCGCGCTCATCATCGACTTCTCCAGCATCCGGCCCGACGTGACCGCCGAGCTGGCCGAGGAGGCGCGGGAGCGCGGCTTCCGCTACCTCGACGCCCCGGTCTCCGGAGGCGAGGCGGGAGCCAGGAACGCCGCGCTGTCGATCATGGTGGGCGGATCCGCCGACGACTTCCAGGCCGCCAAGCAGATCTTCGACATCGTGGGCGGCACCGTCGTGCACGTCGGCCCGAACGGAGCGGGGCAGACGGTGAAGGCCGCCAACCAGCTCATCGTCGCCGCCAACATCCAGGCCGTCTCCGAGGCGCTGGTGTTCCTCGAGGCGTACGGCGTCGACACCAAGGCGGCGCTCGAGGTGCTCGGCGGCGGGCTCGCCGGCTCGAAGGTGCTCGAGCAGAAGAAGGAGAACATGCTCGGGCGGAGCTTCCAGCCCGGCTTCCGGATCGACCTGCACCACAAGGACATGGGCATCGTGACGGCGGCGGCCCGTGAGGCGGGCGTCGTCATCCCGCTCGGCTCGCTCGTCGCCCAGCTGGTCGCGGCGACGCGCGCCGCCGGTGACGGCGGCCTCGACCACTCGGCGCTGCTCCGGGGCGTGGAGCGGATGTCCGGTCGTCGCACGGACGGGCAGGCGTGACATGGCACGGATGCGTGCCGTCGACGCGGCCTGCCTGATCCTGGAGAAGGAGGGCTCGACCCAGCTGTTCGGGCTGCCCGGAGCCGCGATCAACCCGTTCTACAACGCGGTCAAGAACCACGGCGGCATCAAGCACGTGCTCGCGCGCCACGTGGAGGGTGCCTCCCACATGGCGGAGGGCTACACCCGGGCCGCTGCCGGCAACATCGGCGTGTGCGTGGGCACGTCCGGCCCCGCGGGCACCGACATGATCACCGGCCTCTACTCGGCGACCGCCGACTCGATCCCGATCCTCTGCATCACCGGCCAGGCCCCGGTCGCGAAGCTGCACAAGGAGGACTTCCAGGCGATCAACATCGCCGACATCGCCGCGCCGGTGACGAAGTGGGCGACCACGGTCCTGGAGCCGGCACAGGTGCCCGGCGCGTTCCAGAAGGCGTTCTGGCTGATGCGCGAGGGCCGGCCGGGCCCGGTGCTGCTCGACCTGCCGCTCGACGTCCAGCTCGCCGAGATCGAGTTCGACATCGACGCCTACGAGCCGCTCCCGGTGCAGCGCCCCGCGGCCTCCCGGGTCCAGGCCGAGAAGGTGCTCGCCCTGCTCGCCGCGGCCGAGCGGCCGCTCCTGGTCGCGGGCGGTGGGGTGATCAACGCCGACGCCGCGGACCTGCTGGTCGAGCTCGCCGAGCTCACCGGTGTGCCGGTCGTCCCGACCCTGATGGGCTGGGGTGCGATCCCCGACGACCACCCGCTCAACGCCGGCATGGTGGGGCTGCAGACCTCCCACCGGTACGGCAACGCCTCCCTGCTCGAGTCCGACCTCGTGGTCGGGATCGGCAACAGGTGGGCCAACCGCCACACCGGCGGCATCGACACCTACACCAGGGGTCGCAAGTTCGTGCACGTCGACATCGAGCCGACCCAGATCGGCAAGGTCTTCGCGCCCGACCTCGCCGTCGTCTCCGATGCCGGAGCAGCGCTCGAGGCGTTCCTCCAGGTCGCCCGGGAGCAGGACGCCGACGGGACGCTGCCGGACCGCACGGCGTGGGCGGAGTCCTGCCGCGCCCGCAAGCGCACGCTGGAGCGGAAGACGAACTTCGACGCCGTCCCGATCAAGCCGCAACGGGTCTACCAGGAGATGAACCGGGCGTTCGGCCCCGACACCCGCTACGTCAGCACGATCGGCCTCTCGCAGATCCAGGCGGCCCAGATGCTGCACGTCTACAAGCCGCGGCACTGGATCAACGCGGGACAGGCCGGGCCGCTGGGCTGGACCCTCCCGGCAGCGCTGGGCGTCGCGACCGCCGACCCGGAGGCGCTCGTCGTCGCCCTCTCCGGCGACTACGACTTCCAGTTCCTCATCGAGGAGCTCGCGGTCGGGGCGCAGTTCAACATCCCGTACCTCCACGTCGTCGTGAACAACTCCTACCTCGGGCTCATCCGGCAGGCCCAGCGTGGCTTCGACATGGACTACTGCGTTCAGCTGGCGTTCGACAACGTGAACAGCCCCGAGGTCGCCGGCTACGGCGTCGACCACGTGAAGGTCGCCGAGGGCCTGGGCTGCAAGGCGATCCGGGTGACCGAGCCGAACGACATCCTGGCGGCGTTCGAGAAGGCCAAGTCGATGATGGCGGAGTACGCCGTGCCGGTGGTGGTCGAGGTGATCCTCGAACGGGTCACCAACGTGTCGATGGGCACCGAGATCGACGCGGTCACCGAGTTCGAGGAGCTCGCCGAGTCGCCGGAGGACGCGCCGACGGCCATCGCCGCCGGCGGCTGACCCTCGACTCGCTCCCGTTCGCCCCAAAATTCTTTTCACGGCGATGTCGAGGCAGGAGGATGCCGTTCGACGTCTGGGCGAACCGGCCACCGACCAGCGGTGGACGCCGACAACGAGGAGCGAGAGCAATGCCGCGTTTCATGGGTTTCGTGAGGATGGAAGAGGGCGGCCCGACGCCGCCGCAGGCGCTGTTCGACGCGATGGACAAGTACATCGGGGAGCAGGCCGCGAAGGGCCACTTCCTCGACGGCGGCGGGCTCTTCGGCACCGAGGACACCGTCAACTTCGTCGTCCGCAAGGGCGAGACCACGCGCGTCGACGGCCCGTACGCCGAGGCGAAGGAGGTCGTCGGCGGCTGGGCGCTCATGCAGTACGACAGCTTGGAGGACGCGATCGCCGGGCAGCAGGAGTTCGCCGAGCTGCACGCGAAGTACTGGCCGGAGTGCGAGATGGTCGCGACCCTGCGCCAGATCTCCGACGAGCCGCCGCAGCCGGCCGACGCCTGAGCGTCGCCTGCAGACGGGCATGCGGCCGGCAATAGTCTGGCCGCATGCCCGAGACCACCGCGGACGCCGTCACCACGACCTGGCGTGAGGAGTCCGCCCGGCTGGTCGGCGCCCTGACCCGGATCACCCGCGACCTCGAGCTGGCCGAGGACCTCGCCCAGGACGCGCTCGTGAGCGCGCTCGAGAGCTGGCCGACCGACGGCGTACCCGCCAATCCCGCGGCGTGGCTGATGACCACCGCCAAGCGTCGCGCCGTCGACACGTTCCGACGGTCCGAGAACCTGCGCCGCAAGACCGCAGAGCTCGGCCACGGACTGCGAGAGGAGGACGGCATGCCCGACTTCACCTCGCAGGTGGACTTCATCGAGGACGACGTCCTCCGGCTGATCTTCTTGTCGTGCCACCCGGAGCTGACGCCCGAGTCACGGGCGGCGCTGACGCTCCGGCTCGTCGGCGGCCTCACGACCGCCGAGATCGCCCGCGCGTTCCTCGCCAGCGAGTCCACGATGGCGCAGCGGATCTCCCGGGCGAAGCGGACGCTCGCGGAGGCGCGCGCGGACTTCGAGCTGCCGGTCGGCGACGAGCGCACGGCTCGGCTCGACGACGTGATGGCGGTGGTCTACCTGATCTTCAACGAGGGGTACGCCGCCACAGCCGGGGACGACTGGATGCGTCCCGAGCTCGCCAACGAGGCGATCCGGCTGGCGAGGATGCTCGCCGAGCTGGTGCCCGACGAGCCGGAGGTGCACGGACTCCAGGCGCTGCTGGAGCTGCAGGCGTCGCGTTCGTCGGCGCGGGTCGACGCCGACGGCCGGCCGGTGCTGCTCGACGACCAGGACCGCAGCAGGTGGGACGAGCTCCTGATCCGGCGCGGGCTCGCCGCGCTCGGGCGCGCCGAGTCGTTCGCCGCGCGCGGGAAGCCGGTCGGCCGCTACTACCTCCAGGCGGCGATCGCCTCCTGCCACGCGCGGGCGGCCACCCCGGAGGACACCGACTGGCGTGCGATCGCCGGCCTCTACGAGGTGCTGGCCGAAGCGGCGCCGGGCCCGATCGTGGAGGTCAACCGGGCCGTCGCGCTCGGTCGCGCGTCCGACCCCGCCGCCGGCCTGGCGGTGCTCGACGCGCTGCCCGCGGGCGCGCTGGGCGGCTCGCACCTGCTGCCGAGCGTCCGCGCCGACCTGCTCGCCCGGCTCGGCCGGCACGCCGACGCGGCGGTCTCCTTCCGCGAGGCGGCGGCGCTGACCCGCAACGACAGCGAGCGGGCGATCCTGCTCGCCCGCGCCGAGGAGTCGGCGAACCGTCCCGCCGGTGGGGAGCCTCAGCGCACCACGTAGTCGGCGCTGTCGAAGACGGCGTTGCGGCGGTACTCCAGGGAGATGCCCGGCCAGTTGGTCGTGACCCGGCCGTGCGCGTTTCGGTACCACGAGGAGCAGCGCGTCCACACGCTGTCGGCGAGCCGGTCCTGCGTGGCCCGGTCGAACTCCTCCGCCACCTCAGGACGTATGTCGATCGGTCGGCCCACGCGGGCGACGTGCTCGACGTACTGCCCGACGTAGCGGGCCTGGGTCTCGAGGAAGTAGAGGATCGACCCGCCGCCGGTGTTGGTGTTGGGCCCGTAGATCATCGGCATGTTCGGGAACCCCGGCACGGTGAGCCCGTAGTAGGCGTGCGCGCCCTCCGACCACACCTTGTCGAGGGCGACGCCGTCGGCGCCGGTGACGTCCATCGGCGCGAGGAAGTCGGTGGCCGCGAAGCCGGTGCCGTAGATGATCACGCCGACCTCGTGGAGGGTGCCGTCGGCGGTGCGGACGCCCGCGGGCTCGATCGCAGTGATGCCGGTCGTGACCACCTCGACGTTGGGCTGCGCGAGGGCGGGCAGGTACTCGTCGGAGAGCAGGATGCGCTTGCAGCCGAACGGGTAGTCGGGCCACACCTTCTCGAACAGGCCGGGGCGGGACGCGGTCTGCTTCTTCATGTGCCGGCGCGAGTAGGCCTGGAAGACCCGGCCGACGGCGGGGGAGTAGACGAACCCGGTGGTGAGGGTCTCCATCAGCGCCCACCACGCCAGCCGCTCCCCGAGCTGCACGGCCGGGACCCGGCGGAAGAGCGAGTGGTGCCGCGGTCCGTAGGCGGCGTCGTTGCGCGGCGCGATGTAGGGCGGGGTGCGCTGGAACAGGGTGAGCGAGCCGACCTCAGGCTGGATCGCCGGCACGAACTGGATGGCGCTCGCGCCGGTGCCGATGACGGCGACCCGCTTGCCCGCCAGGTCGGCGTCGTGGTCCCACTCGGCGGAGTGGAACGTCGTCCCCTCGAAGGTCGAGCGCCCCGGGATCGAGGGGTACGCCGGCCGCGACAGCTGCCCGACCGCGGGCACCAGCACGTCGCCGGTGACCTGCTCGCCGGACGCGAGGGTGACCGTCCACCGGTGGTCCGCGTCGCTCCAGTCGCAGCGTGCCACCTCCGCGCCGAACCGCATGTGCCGGCGGACGTCGTACTTGTCGACCACGTGGTGGATGTAGCCGAGGATCGAGTCCTGCGGGGCGAAGCGGCGCGGCCAGGCCGGGTTGCGCTCGAACGAGTACGAGTACAGCGGAGTCGGCACGTCGCACGCCGCGCCGGGGTAGGTGTTCTCGCGCCAGACACCGCCGACGTCGTCGGCCTTCTCCAGCATGACGATGTCGTCGAAGCCCGCCTGCTTGAGCTGGATCGCCACGGCGATGCCGCCGAAGCCGGTGCCGATGATGATGATCGAGGGGTTCATGGTGGTGCTGGTGGTCAGCGTGCCCTTCGGATAGATTGACTGTCATGACAGTAAAGCAGGTCGGGCGCCCGAGCAAGGTGCAGGAGCGGAGTGCCGAGATCCTGCGGGCGACCGTCGCCGTCGTCGCCCGCGAGGGCCTGGCCGGCGTCACCTTCGCCAAGGTCGCGGAGGAGGCTGGCCTGCGGCGCACGCTCGTGCTGCACTACTTCGGGTCGCGGGAGGAGCTGATCTCGGCGTTCATCGACCACGCGATGGGGGACGTCGGCACCGAGATCCTGCACCGCGGCTCGGGAGAGCACTCGCTGCGCGAGCGGGTGGGGATGATGCTCGCGCCGGGGGCCTACCAGAGCCGCGACGACCTCGTCGTGTGGAAGGAGCTCGTCACGCTGAGCGCGCGCGATCCCGAGGTGGCCGCGCGCATGCGTGAGCTCTGGGACAGCCGCTGGCTCCCCGACCTCGAGGCGCAGCTCGCGGAGGAGCATCCGGGAGCCCCTGCTCCTGCCGTCGCCGCGAGCGCTTACGCGCTGGCCTGCCTCTTCGAGGGCCACTGGGGGTTCAGCCTGCAGGGGGTCGCCGACGATGACCGGACCCGGCACGTGCAGCGGGCCGCACTGATGATCCTCGACCGGCTCGAGGAGTGACGTCGGTGGCGCGACCACTAGCGTGAGCCGCGAGACCTGAGGAGAACCCGTGAAGCTCATCGTCCAGACCCCTCGCGCCGCTGCCGCGCGGGTCCTGCGCCGCGTCACCGGCGCTCCGAGCCCGCTCGACGGCCGCGTCGTGATGATCACCGGCGCCTCGTCGGGCATCGGCAGGGCGACCGCGCTCGCCACCGCGCGGCGCGGTGCCCGCGTGGTCCTCGTCGCGCGACGCGCCGACGCGCTCAAGGAGGTCCGCGCCGAGATCGAGAAGGCTGGGGGAGCGGCGGACGTCTTTCCCTGTGACCTCACCGACGGCCCGGCCGTCGACGCACTGGTCGCCGACGCCCTCGAGGCATACGGCGCCGTCGACTACCTGGTCAACAACGCGGGCCGCTCGATCCGGCGGTCGCTCGACCTGACCTACGACCGGTTCCACGACTTCGAGCGGACGATGGCCGTCAACTACTTCGGTCCGGTGCGCCTGACCATGGGGCTGCTGCCGGCGATGCGCGCCCAGAAGTTCGGGCACGTCGTCAACATCCTCACCTGGGGAGTGCAGATCAAGGCGCCCAAGTTCGCCCCCTACATCGCCTCCAAGGCGGCGCTCGACGTGTTCTCCCGCATCGCCGGGCGGGAGGCGTTCTTCGACAACGTCACGTTCACCAACATGCGGGTGTCGACCGTCGACACCGCGATGACCGCCCCCACGGAGGCGTACGCCGGTCGCGGCCTCTCGCCCGAGACCGTCGCCGAGCGGGTGGTGCGTGCGCTCGAGGACCGGCCGCTGACCGTGAACACGCTGTTCGCCGACGCCTATGAGGTGTTCAACCTGGTCGCGCCACGGCTCAGCGACCTCGGGATGGCGATCGCCCACCGCGCGACCAAGGACTCCGCCGCGGCGCGCGGGCAGGGCGGCTGACGCGGGACTGAGCTGAGCCCGGCGCCGCCGGCCCGGGTCACTCGTGCCGTTGCGGCGCGGGCTGCCGGACGTAGAGCTGGCGCAGCAGGTCGACCAGCGAGGTGATGGGGAGCTCGGGGTCGAAGGCTCGCTGCACGCCGAGGCCGATACCGAGCGACAGCAGGGTCACGGCCGCGTCCTCGGCCGGCATCGGGAGGGTCAGTCCGAGGTCGGCGGCCTGGCGCTCGATCAGGTCCGCGATCGCCGCGGTCACTGCCCGGCGCCGCTCGGCGAGCTGCGCAGTCGCCCCGGCCACGTGCCGGTTGCTGGTGGCGAACTCGACCTCGAGCGTTGTCCAGCCGACGTCACCGATGTTGGCGTCGGCCCAGACGGCGAACGCGTCGAGCTGCTCCTCGACCTCTGTCAGTCCGTCGATCGCGGCGGCCAGGGACACGACCCGGTCCTCGCGGACCGCATCGAGCACGGCGAGGCCGAGCTCGTACTTGGTGCCGAAGTTGGAGTAGACCGCGCCCTTGGAGAACCCCGCCTCGGTGGCGACCTTCTCGAGCGAGGTGACGTTGTAGCCCTGCTCGAGGAACAGCTGCTTGGCGGTCGTCACCAGAGCCTCGCGGGTGCGGGCGTGGGACTCCTTGCGGCTGATCCGGCTCACGAAGAAATCCTAGCATCGGACTACCGTTGGTATTCGAATACCGTTAGTATCCGAAGTATGACGACGCGACGTGCACTCGCCATCGGCTGCGGCGGCACCCTCGGGCTCGCCTGGACGGCCGTGGCGCTGTCCGAGCTGGAACGTGCCCTCGACTGGGACGTCCGCGACGCCCACACCCTGGTCGGCACCTCGGCCGGGGCGGAGCTGGTCGCCGCCATCGGCTCCGGCCGGTCTACGGCGGACCTCCTCGCCGCGCTGGACCACGAGCCCGGGGCGGACTCCCTTCTCACCGGGCACCTCGACACCCATCCCGGGCACCTGCCGCGGTTTCCGGCGATCGGTGTCCCGGCCTGGGGCCTGGTGCGGGCGGGCATCCGCGGCGGCTCGGCGTACACGGCGGTCGCCGGGTTGCTGCCGCGGGGCAGCGCGGACGCCTCCTGGCTGCGTGCCTTCGGGGAGGTGCTGGCCGACCCCGCTACCGGCTGGACGATTCATCCGGACACGCTGATCGTCGCCGCGGACGCCCGCACCGGTCGGCGGGTGGCCTTCGGTGACGCCGACGCGCCCAGCGCAGACCTCGGTGACGCGGTCGCCGCGTCGTGGGCCATCCCGGGCTGGTTCCCTCCCGTCGGGATCGGCGGCCGGAGCTATGTCGACGGCGGAGCGGTCTCCTCGGTCTCGGCCGACCTCCTGCTGGGCCGGGAGGTCGACGAGGTCGTCGTCGTGGCGCCGATGACCACCCACGGCGGCGTCCCGGGCACCGGCCTGTCCCGGCTCGAGCGGCTGCTGCGCAGCCAGATGACCCGCGGGCTCGACCGCGAGGTCGCGATGCTCCGTGACGCCGGCATCCGCGTGATCCGGGTGGAGCCGGGCGCCGACGAGCTGGCCGCGATGGGACCGAACTTCATGGACATCGCCCGGCGGGAGGCCGCGATCGTCGCGGCCCGCCGCGCCCTCCCGGCACGGGTCGCAGCAGCCGTCCGCGCCGCCGACACAGCAGGAGCCACCGCATGAGCACCACCCACCACGAGGTCGTCATCGTCGGCGCCGGCATCTCCGGCATCTGCGCGGCCATCAGGCTGCGGGACGCCGGGGTCACCGACATCGTCGTCCTCGAGAAGGCCGAGACCTACGGCGGCACCTGGCGCGCCAACACCTACCCCGGGTGCGCGTGCGACGTGCCGTCCCGGCTCTACTCCTACTCGTTCGCTCCCAACACCGGCTGGTCGCGCGTCTACTCCGGCCAGGCCGAGATCCTCGCGTACGTCGACGCCGTCGCCCGCGACCACGGGCTCGACGACGTGACCCGGTTCGGCGTCGCCGTCGAGTCGGCGGCCTGGGACGGTCCCGCCGGACGGTGGCGGATCGCGACCTCCGCGGGCGACCTCACCGCGACCTACCTCGTCTCGGCCGCCGGCCCCTGGAACGAGCCCAAGATCCCCGACGTGCCGGGGCTGTCCGCGTTCCCGGGCGAGGTGTTCCACTCCGCGCGCTGGAACCACGACTACGACCTGCGCGGCAAGCGGGTCGCCGTGATCGGGACCGGAGCCTCTGCCGTCCAGTTCGTGCCGGAGATCCAGCCCGACGTCGCCGAGCTCCACCTCTTCCAGCGCACCGCGCACTGGGTCCTCCCGAAGCTCGACCACCCCGTGCCCGGGCCGGAGCAGTGGGCGTTACACAACGTGCCGCTGCTCGCGGCGACGGTGAAGCGGCTGGAGTACTCGATGATGGAGCTCGTGGGGCTCGCGTTCCACCGGCCGCGGCCGCTGATGCACGCGCTCCAGGCGCTCGGCAAGGCCTACCTGCGGGCGGCGGTCCGCGACACCGAGCTGCGGGAGAAGCTGACGCCGGCCTACCTCATCGGTTGCAAGCGGATCCTGTTCTCCAACAACTACCTCCAGACCCTCGGCAGGACGAACGTCGAGGTGCACGCCACCGGAGTCCGCTCGGTCGAGGGCTCCACCGTCGTCGGCGCCGACGGAACCGCCGTCGAGGTCGACGCGATCATCCTCGGCACCGGGTTCCACATCCTCGACATGCCGGTCGCCGAGCTCGTCCGCGGCGCCGACGGCCGCTCGCTGGCCGAGCACTGGGCCGGGTCGCCCGAGGCCTACCTCGGCACGGTCGTGTCCGGGTTCCCCAACGCGTTCATCGTCCTCGGGCCCAGCCTCGGCACCGGGCACACCTCCGCGTTCCAGATCACCGAGGCCCAGGTCTCCTACATCGTTGACGCCATCACCGCCGCCCGCGCGGAGGACCTCGTCCTCGACGTACGACCGGAGGTCCAACAGGCGTACGTCGACGAGGTGCAGGCCGCGCTCGAGGGCACGGCCTACAACGCCAGCTCCTGCAACAGCTACTACCGCGACGCCAACGGCCGCAACAGCTTCGCGTGGCCGTGGTCCAGCAGCGCCCTGGTCCGCCGGGTGAGCCGCTTCGACGTCGCCGCCTACACCACCGCTTCCGCGACCGAGGAGGTCCCCGCATGAGCCGCTTCACCCCGATCGACCTGGACGGCGCGCTGGTCGTCATCACCGGCGCTGCCCGTGGCATCGGCCTGGCCACCGCGCGCGAGTTCGCCGCCGCAGGCGCCCAGGTGGCGATCGGCGACCTCGACCTCGAGCTCGCCCAGGAGGCGGCCGCCGACCTGGGCCCGCAGGTCAGCGCCTACCTGCTCGACGTCACCGACGCGACCTCCTTCGAGACGTTCGTCGCCGCGGCCGAGGAGCACCACGGCTCGCCGGTCGACGTCCTGGTCAACAACGCCGGCATCATGCCGAACGGCGCCTTTCTCGAGGGCACCGAGCGGATCGACCGGATGACGATGGACGTCAACGTCCACGGCGTCATCAACGGCATGCGGATCGTGCTGCCCGGCATGGTCGAGCGCGGCCGCGGTCACGTGGTCAACGTCGCCTCCCTCGCGGGCAAGTTCCCGCTGAAGGGCCTCGCGGTCTACAACGCCAGCAAGTTCGCGGCTGTCGGCCTCACGGCCGCCACCCGTCTCGAGATGGGGGGCACCGGTGTCAGCGTCACCGCGGTGCTGCCGAGCGCGGTCCGCACCGAGCTCAGTTCCGGCATCGACCTCGGTGTCCTGCCGACAGTCGACCCCGAGGACATCGCCCGGGCCGTGGTCGGCTCGGTGCGGACCCGTGCGGCCGAGATCGCCGTCCCTTCGTACGTCGGGCTCGCGACCAAGACGGTGCCGTTCGTCCCAGAGCGGGTGCTCAACGTCCTGCGCAGGCTCACCCACGACGACGCCGCGATCACCCGCGTCGACGAACCCGTACGCCGCCGCTACCTCGACCGCATCGAGAACAAATCCGAGACCGCGAACTGAGGGCGGGGCGCGATCATGCCTGGGGAAGCCCGGCGCCCTCACGCTGAAATGTCAGCAGCCGGGTGTTCTCGTAGTCGATCCGCTCGGACGTCCGCTCCAGCTCGCGAAACATCTCCTTGAGCGTCCGCACTCCGATGGCCGACTGGCGCGTGATGGCCTCCGCGAGCGCGATCGCGGCGGCCTCGGCCTCGGCGGCGGGCACGACCGCCCGGGCCAACCCCAGGCCGACCGCTTCCTCGGGGCTTACGGGTCGACCGGTGTAGATCAGCTCCTTGGCGCGGCTGAGCCCGACGAGTCCCGAGAGCCGTGCCGGACCGACCGGCACGCCGAGGCGGGCACCGGCCCACGCCAGCTTCAGGTTGTCGCCGACGACCCGCAGGTCGCACCCGGCGACGATCTCGGCTCCGGCGCCGACGCAGTTGCCCACGCACACGGCGATCGTCGGCACCGGGACGTGCTCGACGAGTCGGTATAGCTCGGCAAAGGCCTCCATCCGGGCGACGCCTCCCTCGGCATCCAGCGACTCGCCGACGTCGGCGCCGGCACAGAAGGCCGTGGTGGACGTCGTCGAGAGCACGATCGCCCGGAGGTCCGCGTCGTCCGACAGCTCGGCCAGCGTCTTGTTGAGCAACCGGAGCGTCGCGGTGTCGAGGGCGTTGCGCCGGTCCGGTCGGTCGATGCGCAGGATCTCGGTGCCGCCGTCACGGCGTTCCCTGATGAGGCTCATGACGCCGAGTATCGAGGGTGTGGTCGGTCGGCGCGGACGTCCGACCGGCCCGTGACCTCCGCGACCGCCTCCCTGATCTCCTCGAGGTGGGCGTCACGGATCTCGCGCGGTGTGACGTCGTGGTCGAGACAGACCTTCGCCGCGGCCGCGGTGGCGATCGCGTGCTGACCACCGTTGCCCATGAACTTGGTGACTGAACCGGCGACGTGAGTAACACTGATGTGCTTACCTGCCATCATCAGGTTCTCGATCTCGGGCGAGTACAGGCATCGGAACGGCACCTCGAACGGCCTGCCGTCTCGGGTGTCCCACTTCCAGTCCCGGAGGCGGAAGTCGTACTTCTCGTGGCCCGGGTAGTGCAAGCAGAACGCCCCTGAGTTCCACGCGACCGTGTCGTCGAACCTTCGGTGCTCGCGGATGTCGTTCTCGGTCAGGACGTAGGCGCCCTTGTAACGACGGAACTCGCCTTGTCCGGGGACCACGGCCACCCAGTCGAGTGCGAGGTTCGCGTAGGTCTCCGGCTCGAGCGTCTTGACGTTCGCGAACGTGCCGTAGACCGCGCGCAGGAGGTGGTCGCGGATGTGCTCGGCCTCGGTGTACGGGTCGAGGTCGTGACCGTACTCCCAGAAGTGAGTCAGAGGCTTGAGCATCCGCCGGCGGACGTCCGGATCCGGGGTCCGCGCGGGTCCGGCGACCGGGCCTGCTGCGTTGTCGACGCCGGGGCGTTCGAGCTGTCCGCCGAGGTTGGCGAAGTCCTGGGCCACCTCGACTGCCCACGGGACGTCGGGGAAGCCGCACGGATGGTCCAGCTCTCGGGTCCGGAAGAACAAGGTGTTGCCGTGGTGAGAATCGACGCGCTTGTCCGGAGCGAGCGGCTCGTCGAACTCGGCTCTGCTCTCGTAGCCGAACATGGTCTCGGCACCGGCCAGGATGCCGAGGATCGCGGTACCGGTGCAGTCGATGAACATCGCGCCGCGGAATCGGATCTCGCGTCCTGAGTGGGCCTGGCGGGCGTCGACCGCGACAATCCGGTCGCCGTCGCGCACTACGCCGAAGACCTGGTGGTCGAGGAACACCGAGACCGTGGGTTCTGCGCGCAGGAGCTCGAGCGCGGCGAGGTCGCCATTCCTCGACCGCGCGGTCAACGCCGTGATGAGCGGGCCGGTCTCTCCCCGGGGCGTCAGACCGATCTCGATGCTCGCGTTGCCGCCCAGGACCGGGCGGTTCTGGATGAGAGCGACCTTGAGGCCGAGGCGACCTGCCGCGAGCGCGGCTGCCGATCCCGTCACGCCACCGCCGGCGACCACCAGGTCGAACGATCCACCATCGGCCGGATGGTCCGGCAGTCCGCGCAGCTGACGTCGCCAGGCACGAGCCTCGGGATCGATCGCGTTGGGTGGTTCGGCGTCGGTCGTCGTCAGGTAGATGGCATCGCAGCGGCCGTCGAACCCCGTCAGGTCGGTGAGGCGGATCGTGACTCTGCCTGCAGCGAGCTCCACCCGGCCGGCGTTCTCCCAGCTCCAATCACGCCCATTCGCGCCGAGCTCGACCGGCAGCCGCTCGCCGCCGATGCTGACGGTGAAGCGGCCGGGATGGTGGGAGGGCACCCAGTCCTTGGCGCGCACCCACACGCGGTAGGAGCCGGCCCGCTCGACGTCGACGGTTGTCGAGGCGTCTCCGACAGGGATTCCTAGGCCGTGAGCCAGAAGGTACGGCGATCCCATCTCCGACTCGAACTGAGAGTCCAGCGTCCATCCGCCGTAGTCGTCGAACTCCTCGGCCTCCACGAGGATGTGGTGGTGGCGCTGCGGCTCGCGAGAAGGGCTCATGCGTCCGCGGAGGTTGCGGTGGACCTCGACGTACTGCGCACCAGCTCGCGCTTGAGGATCTTCCCGGTCGCGGTCATCGGGAGGCTGGGCACGAACTCGACGATGCGGGGGTACTTGTAGGAGGCCATCTGTTCCCTGGCCCAGGCCACGAGCTCGTCGCTGGTCAGGGGGGAGCTGGGCTGGGGGATCACGAAGGCCTTGACCTCCTCACCGTGGCTCTCGTGCGGCACGCCCACGACGGCGGCGAGGCTGACGCCCGGGTGGGTCAGGAGAACCTCTTCGACCTCTCGGGGATAGACGTTGAAGCCGCCTCGGATGATGAGATCCTTCGATCGGTCGACGATGTAGTAGTAGCCGTCCTCATCGCGGCGGGCGAGGTCACCGGTCCTGAACCAACCGTCCTCGTTGATGACCTGGGCAGTCGCCTCGGATCGCTTGTAGTAGCCCTTCATCACGTTGTGTCCCTTGATGGCGATCTCGCCGACAGCGTCCGGCGACCATTCGATCTCGGCCCAGGAGTCAGGCTGGATGAGCTTCATCTCGACACCGGGAATGGGTGTGCCGATGGAGCCGGGGCGCGGTGGTTCGCCATACGGCGCGAACGAGGCCACGGGGGAGGTCTCGGACAGGCCGTACCCCTCCGCGATCGTGACCCCGAGGCGCTTCTCGACCTCGTGGTGAATCTCGACGGGGAGCGCCGCCCCGCCGGAGATCGCGATGCGGAGGTTCTTCGCCAGGGTCGCCACGTCGGTGTCGTCGTCGAGTGCCCCGAGCAAGCCCCAGTACATCGTCGGCACGCCGGCGAAGACGGTGACCGACTCGCGCAGCATCGCCTCGATCACCGGACCAGGTTCGAAGCGGGGAAGCATCACCACGGTCCCACCGAACGCGAAGGCGCCGTTCTGGATCGTCGTCTGCCCGAAGGAGTGGAAGAGCGGCAGGACGCACAGGTAGGTGTCCGGCCGGCTCTCGTCGCACCCGAACAGAGCCTTGCTCGCCAGCGCGTTGTCCCACATGTTGCGGTGGCGCAGCTCGGCGCCCTTGGGCTGGCCGGTCGTCCCGGAGGTGTAGAGGATGACCGCGGTGTCGTCGGCGTCGGTGAGCACTGTCTCGAAGGTCGTCGGCAGGCCCGCCAGCGCCTGGCCGAGCGTCTCGGCACCCTCGATCGGCGAGGGCGCCGCCGGGTCGGCGACGAGGACGAAGAAGTCCGTGCAGGCGCCGACCTGGTCAAAGCCAGCCGCGGCCTCGGCGCCGATCGGCAGCGCTTCGGTGCCCTCGAAGGCGATCAGCGCCCTCGCATCCGAGTCGTCGAGGTGATAGGCGACCTCGCGCCCCTTCAGCAGCACGTTCAGTGGGACGACCACGGCGCCCGCCTTGAGGATGCCGTAATAGGCGATCGGGAAGTGCGGCAGGTTCGGACACATCAGTGCGACCTTGTCGCCGGGCTGGATCCCGCGCTCCACGAGCAGGTTCGCGACCTGGTTGGCGGCGGCGTCCACCTGGGCGTACGTCATGCGCGTCGCCCCCAGCACCACCGCCTCGCGGTCGGGGTGCTTGCGGGCGGAATGCTCGAGCAGGGTGGCCAGATTCAGCATGGTGGTCCTCACGGGCTTGGAGGTCGGGTCGATCGTCATCACGGGCGGTCGACGAAGATGTCGTACTCGAGCTCGCCGGTCCCGCCGTACGGCGAGAGGTCGGTGACTCCCGCCTCGCGGAGCACCTCCACGTCGAGGAACGTGTTGCCGGAGCACTCGATGGCCGGCCGCTCGAGGATCGCCACCGCGGCGTCGGCCACGATCTCGGGCGACCGGGACCGTTCCAGGGCGGCCTCGCCGCCCAGGATGTTCCGTACTGCGTCGGTGGCGATGTAGGTCTCGGGCCACAGGCAATTGGCGGCCACGCCGTGCGCGGCGTACTCCGCCGCCCACCCGAGGGTCAGCAGCGTCATGCCGTACTTGGCCATGGTGTACGCCGGGTGGGCGCCCAACCAGGCCGGAGAGAGGTTGAGGGGCGGACTGAGCGAAAGGATGTGTGGGTTGGTGCCCTTGCGCAGGTGGGGCAGCGCCTTGCTGGACAGCAGGTACGTACCGCGCAGCTGGATGTCGGTCATCAGCTCGAACCGCTTCGTCGGCAATGCTTCGGTGCCGTCGACCGCCAGCGCGGAGGCGTTGTTGACGACGATGTCGACGCCTCCGAACCTCTCCACCGCCTGCTCCACCGCCCGCTCCACCGACGCCTCGTCGCGTACGTCCCCGACGACCGGGAGCGCGTTGCCGCCTGCAGTCTCGATCTCCGCAGCAGCGGTGTGGATCGTGCCGGACAGGCGCGGGTCCGGAATGTCGGTCTTGGCCAGCAGGACCACGTTGGCGCCACGGCGTGCGGCGGCGACGGCGATCGCCAAACCGATCCCGCGGCTGCCGCCCGACATGAGCAGAGTGCGGCCCGCGAGGCTCATCCGGTGATCTCCTTGCCGAAGATGGTGCGCGCCACGACCCACTTCAGGATCTCGTTGGCGCCTTCGTAGATCTCGCCGATCTTGCTGTCGCGGTAGATCGCCTCGACTGGTCCCGGCGTGCCGTCGGCGCTGAGCTCGCGGGCGAAGCCGAGGCCGCCGAACGCCTGGACGGCATCGCGGGCCATGTCGACCGCGAGCCGGCTGCCGTAGAACTTCGCCATCGAGGCCTCCGGCTCGGGGAACACCTCGCCCGCGTCGCGGCGCAGCGCTGCCTTGAGGTAGAGGGAGCGTGCGTTCTCGATCTCCGTCGCCCGCTCGGCCATGAGGAACTGCCAGTGCTGGTTGCCGGCCAGCTTGCGGCCGAAGGCCTCGCGGGTCGACAGGTGCGCGACGGCGTGGTCGAACGCGGCCTGCGCCATGCCGACGCCGGCGGCCGCGATCCCGATGCGGCCCAGGGTGAGCGTGGCGAGGGCGTGGCGGAGGCCCTGCCCGGGCTCACCGCCAAGGAGGGCGTCGTCCATGAGTTCGACGTCCTCGAACCAGACGTCCGCAGTGAGTTGGCCGCGGTTGCCCATCTTCTGGTCCGGCTGACCGACGCGGACGCCGGGCTGGCTGGTGTCGACGATGAACATCGACAGCCGGTCCTCCGTGCGGGCGAGGGTGACGATGAAGCCGGCGACCGGCGAGTTGGAGATCCATCGCTTGCGCCCGTTGAGCACCCAGGCGTCGCCGTGCCGGACCGCGACCGTCTGCACCGCCTGCGGACTCAGGTCGGACGACGCCTCCGGCTCGGTGGTGGCGAACGCCCCGACCAGGCTGCCCTCCGCGACCGGTCGTAGCCATCGCTGCTGCTGCGCCTCGGTGCCATGGGTCAGCACGCTGCCGGAGAGGATGCAGTGGACGTCGAAGACCGCCGCGATACTGCTGGAGTAGTAGGCGAGCTCCTCGATCGCGACCGCGGTGGCGGTGACCGGGTGCGCCAGGCCGTCTCCGCCGACTTCGGCGGCAAAGGGCACGCGGAAGAGCCCTGCGGAGGCGAGCCCGTCGAAGACGTCGCGGGGGAACCCGTCGACGCGCTCGTCGCCGTTGGCGATCCGTCGCGCGGCCGGTGCCACCACGTCGGCGGCGATCTTCCGGACCCGCTCCCGGATCTCGAGCGTCTCGGCGGGGGAGAGCAAGTCGCGATAGAGGCGGTCGGCCTGGCGGACCGGGTGCTGCGGGGTGGTCATGAGTGCCTTTCGATGGTGGTGCAGGACGGTCAGTCGTGGGTCAGGCTCGCCCGTACCTGCTGTGCGGCCCGCTCGCCGGACGCGGCAGCGTCGGCAAGGGAGGGCATGTCGAGCTGGTAGTCGCCAGCCAGGTGGACGGGGCCGAGGGGTTCGCGGAGGGTCGGCAGGGTTGCGCGGCCGCCGGGGGCCCAGAACGGCACGACGCGGGGATGTCGGCGGAGGATGCCGTCCTCGAGCTTGCCCTCCAGCTCGGGATACACCTTGATGAGGTCCGCGGTGAAGCGGGCGACGATCTCCTCGTCGGTCAGCTCCATCAGCCTGTCGGCCTCGGCGCCCCCGGCGAAGCAGGCCAGCGCCCCACCGGGCTTGCGGACCGGACCACGACGCAGGGCCGCAGCATGGTTGAACACGGCCTGAAACGAGTGTCCGGGCGTCGACACCGCGAGGTAGTCGTCCCACCGCTGGGTGCCCTCCTCGTGGGTGAAGAACCCGACGACCACGTAGCGGCCGTAGTGGATGGCCTCGAAGGCGGCTCGGTACGACGCGGGCAGACCCGGCATGATCTTCACCGCGACGTCGGCCGGTACCGCGACGATCGCGCGGCGGGCCTTGATGCGGGCCGGTCCGTCGGCGTCGTGGTAGTCGACGACGACCCCGTCCGCGGTCCACTCGAGCGCGTTGACCGGCGAGCCGAGCCGGAGCCGGTCGCCGAGGTCCTCGGTGAGGATGTCGGTCAGCGTCTGGTTGCCGCCCTCGGGGAGCGTCAGGTTGTCCACCTTCTCGGGGTCGGTGAGCAGGATGCCCATGGAGAAGACGAACTGCGTTGCGGCGGTCTCCTCCGGCTCACAGCCCATCCACTGCCCGGACCAGGAACGGACCATGTCGCGAGCGAGCTCGGACTTCACACCGCGCAGGACGAAGTCCGCGCGCCGGTCGTCCAGCTTGGCCCGGACGCGCCTGGCCCACCGATTGTCCTCGTTCATCTCGAGGAAGGGGACGTTGGCCAGGATGCGCGTTCCGACTGCGGCCAGGCCGAAGCGGTCCCGCCACGTCATCTTCGACCGGAACATCAGGGCGAACGGGTTCGAGGTGTCGACCTGCTTTCCGCCCAGCGACAGAGCGACCGACTTCCCCTCCAGCGTTCCGAGGTGGACCCCGTGACGGTGGAGCGCGTCGATCAATGGGCCGGTTCCCTCGGTGAACTGGGTGCCGACGTTGATCCAGTAGTCGCCCTTGCGCACAGTGTCGACGCGGCCGCCGGCGCGGTCGTTTGCCTCGAGCACGACGACGTCACGCTCGGCGAGGGTGGTCGCGGCCATCAGACCGGCCATGCCGGCGCCGACGACGACGACCTCGCAGCTCTCCTCACGGGTCTCGGTGCTGGTGGATGCACTCACGGTTGATCAGCTCGCCTTCGTGACGGGAGTGGTGAGGTCGATGCGGCCGAGCGCCGCGGAGATGGAGGCGACGAGCCGCTCGGTCGCCTGGCGGCAGCTCGGGCTGACCGCGGTGTAGGAGATGTACCCGTGCACCTGGCCGGCCTCGCGGGTCACCTCGACGGGCACGCCGGCCTCGAGCAACGCGGAAGCGTACGCCGTGCCGTCGTCGTGGAGCGGGTCGAAGCCCGCCACGTTGACGATCGCGGGGGGCAGCCCGGCCAGCGAGCTCGCGCGCAAGGGGGAGACCAGCGGGTCGCTACGGTCGGTGCCGTCAGGCAGGTAGTTGTTCACGAACCAGGCGATCTGCTTGGCCGACAGTGCGGGGGAGTCGGCGAACTCGCCCTGCGAGGGGCGGTGCTCCACGAGGTCCGTGACCGGCTGGATGAGGACCTGCAGCATCGGTTGGACCGCCTCACCGCGCACCTGCTGGGACAGGACCGCGGCGATGTTGCCGCCCGCGCTCTCGCCGGCGACCACGATGCGGCGGGGGTCGACCCCCCACTCCGCAGCGCGCGCGGCGACGTACCTCCACGCGGTGAGGGCGTCGTCCTGGGCCGCGGGGAACGGGTGATCGGGGGCGAGCCGGTAGCCCACGGAGACGACGTCGGCGCCGGTCCCGTGGGCGAGCATCCGCACCGGGGCGGTGTAGCTCACCCGACTACCGATGACGAAGCCGCCACCGTGGAAGAAGAGGATCAGCCCGCGCGAGGGCGTGCCGTTGCTGTAGCGGGTGAGCTGGACCTCGGACGAGACCTCGATCTCCTCCTCGACGGCGCAGGGCTCGACCCGGGCCGCGAAGAGGGCAAGGTCCTGCTCGGTGGTCGCCCGTGCCTCCTCGGGTGGCAGGTCGCTGTAGTCGGGACCCGACGCGCCGAGCTTCATCAGCAGCGCGACATCCGGAGCCATGGTGTCGCCGGCGCTGTTGACCGGCGGCTTCGCCAGCAGCCGCTGCAGGCGCGCCGGCAGGCGGCTCAGCAGGACCAGCAGGGTCCGCTGCAGGCGCTGGGCGACCGTGAATCGTGGCTCGCTCATGATGCTGCCTCCACACCGGCCAGGTGCTGGGCCTTGGCGGCTCGCTTCGCGAACTGGATGTCGTCGTGGATGAGTCGTCCCTTGAAGAGCCGGTTGTCCCTGACGAACGTCGTGTGCATCTGCCACGGCAGGCCGGTGCCCTGGCGCGGGAGCTCCGCCCTCGCGCGCTCCATGTAGCCGGCCGAGAGATCGAACAGGTCCGTTGTGGGCATGCCCTCCGGAGCGACGGGCAGTGCCGTGTCGTGACCGTTGCGGTCCATCTCGCGGATCACGTCGGCGACGAGGCGGGTGACGTTGCGGATGCGCAGGGTCCAGGTCGCCTTCGTGAAGCCGAGCATCATGGCCCAGTTGGGGACGCCGGAGATCAGAGCGCCGCGGTAGAGCACCGAGTCGGCGACGTTGACCGGGGACCCGTCCACGGTCGGCTTGATGCCGCCGAGCATCTGCATGACGAGGCCGGTGGCGGTGACGATGAGGTCGGCCTCGAGGTGCTGGCCGGACTTCAGCAGGATGCCGTCCTTGGTGAACCGCTCGATCTGGTCGGTCACGACGTCGGCGCTTCCCTCACGGATCGCTTGGAAGAAGTCGCCGTCGGGCGTGGCGCACAGGCGCTGGTCCCACGGGTTGTACGGCGGCGAGAAGTGGGTGTCGACGTCGAAGCCCTTGGGCAGCTCCTTGGCGGTCATGCTGCGCACGAGCCAGCGACCGAACCTCGGGAACCGGCTCATGACCGTCACGAGGAAGTGGTCGCGCCAGATGTTCTTGCGGCGCGTCAGGGCGTAACCCCGGTCGATGCCGAAGACCTTCATGAGCGCCTGGGCGACCTTGTCCACCCGGGGGATGGATGCGATGTAGCTCGGGGTCCGCTGCAGCATGGTGACGTGGGCCGCCGCGCTGTCGCCCTTGAGCATCGCGGGAAGCATGGTCACGGCGGTCGCGCCGCTGCCGATGATCACGACGCGCTTGCCGCTGTAGTCGTAGTCCTCGGGCCAGTGCTGCGGGTGCAGGATGTCGCCCTGAAAGTCCTCCCGCCCCTCGAACCGCGGCTCGTAGCCCTGGTCGTACCGGTAGTAGCCGGTGCTGCTGAAGACGAAACTGGTTTGAATGGTCTTGCGGGTCACGTTGCCGGCCTCGTCGGTCGCGGTGACCTGCAGGGTCCACTGCGCGTTCTCGCTGTTCCAGTCGGCAGCGGTGACCCGGTGTCGCAGGCGCAGGATCTCGCCGAGGCCGAACTCGGTCATGGTCTCGTGCAGGTAGTCCATGATCAGGTGGCCCTCGGCGATCGCGTCCTCGTGCAACCACGGCTTGAACTCAAAGCCGTAGTGGTGCACGGCGTCATCGGACCGGATGCCCGGGTACTTGAACAGGTCCCAGGTGCCGCCGATCGAGGCTCGGGCCTCGAGAAGCTGGAGCTTCTTGTCGGGGAATTCGTCCTTCAGGTACTTCGCGGCGCCGATGCCCGAGAGCCCGGCGCCGATGACGACGATGTCGGCGGTCTCGGTGGTCGTCTCGTGCTTCATCGCTGCATCCTTCGAGTTAGTCATCTGATTGGGTCGGTTGACTAAGTGTGTGGCAGTGATCACCCGCCGTCAAGAGCCGATTCGGACTGCGTGCTGGGTGGACGGATCGGGGCGTGGTGGTTGACAAGGCGTGCTTCGCGCTCCACCATCATGGTCAAGCGATCGAGTCATATGACTAAGAAACGATCGATGGCGTACCAGCCGGAGGACAGCAATGACCGAGAGCACGACGATCGAGGCGCCGTCCCCGCGCCTCGAGATGACCCGCATCCTTGTCGAGGACGACGCCACCCCGGTGGTGCGCCTCATCGGGCGCACCCTGCGCGACGCGGCGGCAGTCGCACGCGACGGCGGCGACGACCTGGTGGCCGGGTTGCTCGGCACCGTGGCGGTCCGCTCGCACGACACCCCGCAGGCGGCCACGGTCACGCTCGCCGGCGACGTGGTCGAGGTGACGAGCGGGGTCTTCGGAGAGCCGGCTGCATCCGTCGTGGTCGACCTCAACGCCCGGTTCGGGCCCACCGAGGAGCCGACGGGGGACGCGGGGCTGGCGGCCGCGCTGCTCCGCGCGCTCCGGCTCCCCATGGCCCCGTGGCGGGATGCGGCCGCTCGGTTCTGGGAGGTCGCGCGCGGCATCCCGGGCATCCCGGACGTCCTGGTCGTCGAGGCGCTCGGGGCGAACGGTGTCGAGCGCGGTCGATTCGGCGAGGGCGCGACGACCTACGGGATCGCCGGACCGGCCGACCTCCTCGCCGGCGTCTTCAGCGGCGCCGACGACCTCCTCACCTCCCTGGGCGCGGGGGTGCAGGTCCAGGGCACCCTCGCACAGCTGTCCGTGATGACCGCCGCCTCGTGGAAGGTCCGCTTCGATGTCTGACACCACCACCGCCCGGCGGGCCGTCCGCCTCGAGGCCACGAACCACGAGGGCAGTCTCCTCGGCAAGAACGTGTCGTCCGCGAAGTTCGAGGCCGGCAAGGAGACCGGCTTCGCGTTCGCCGACATCCTGTTCGCGATCGACCTCAACAACGAGATCGTGCTCGGTGACGCCTTCCCCGACTGGCGGGGCAACCTCTACGACATCCAGATGATCCCCGACCTCACGACCCTGGTGGAATGGAAGCCGGGCCTGGACTCGGTGATCGGTGACTACTGGCTGAAGGACGGCACCCCCGTGCCGATCTGCCCGCGCAACCTGGTGCGGCGGCTCGTGGCGCGCCTCGCCGACGACGGGTACGACGCACCGGTCGCCGTCGAGATCGAGGCGACCCTGTTCGAGGAGTCCGTCCAGGAAGCCCGCTCGCGCGGGTACCGCGACCTCACGCCCCTCGGCGGCAGCACCGGGGCGACGTACCACCTCGCGCGCTCGGGCGACTGGATCGCCTACATGGAGGCGGTCGTCGAGCGGCTCGACCGGGTCGGCATAGCGTGGGAGGCCTGGACCGACGAGGCGGCGCCGGGACAGACCGAGCTGAACCTCGCCCCGACCGACCCGGTCCGGCTCGGCGACAACTGGGCTCGCACCCGGCAGGTCATGCGCGAGGTCGCCCACGAGCTGGGCCACACGGTCTCCTTCATGGCTAAGCCCACTGCGGGCTTCGGTCAGGGCGCGCACATCAACGTCTCGCTCCAGAGCGACGGTGTGAACCGCTTCTTCGCCGAGGACGGACCGTCCGACCTGATGCGAAACGCCGTGGGCGGCCTGCTCGCGACGATGGAGGGCAACACCTCGATCGCATTCCCCCAGATCACCTCGTACCGGCGGTTGGTGGACCTGACCGGGCCGCCGACCACGGTCAGCTGGGGAGTCAACAACAAGACCGCCGCGGTGCGGGCGATCACCGGCCACCCGAAGTACTCGCGGCTCGAGTACCGGCTGCCCGGCGCCGACGTGAACCCTTATCTGGCCCTGGCGGGCGTGCTCGCGGGCGTGCTCGCGGGCATCGAGCAGCGGATCGAGCCGCCCGCCGAGGTCACCGACATGGCGTGGTGCCTGCCCGACAGCCGCGGCGTGCCACGGATCCCCGACACCATGTCCAAGGCCGGCGCCGCTCTGGACGCCGACCCGCTCCTGCGCGAGTACCTCGGCGACGAGTTCGTGGACTTCTGGGTCGCGTCCCGCCGGTGGGAGTGGATGGAGTTCCACACCAAGGGCGGCGACCCGTTCGCCGAGCTCTCCGCGTGGGAGTCCCAGCGCTACTTCGAGTTCCCGTGAGGCCGCGCACGACGGCCGACCGGCGGCCGTTGATCGGCATCACCGGTCGTCGGTTCCGGCTGTCCCTGATCGAGGGCTCCGACGAGCGGTACGGCGACCGGTGCATCGACACGTCGATGTCGGACTTCGCGACGCGGGTCGCCGAGGCCGGCGGCCTCCCGGTGCACGTGTCCTACGACACCGACCCGGAGGGCGTCTGCGCCTGGCTCGCCGGAGTCGTGATCACCGGGGGGCAGGACGTGCACCCGGCGTACTGGGGTGGCGACACCTCCGTGGTCCGGGGCATCGACCCGAGGACCGACCCGATGGTGCACGACCCCGAGCGCGACGAGTACGAGCTCGCCCTCGTCCGGGCAGCCCTGGAGCGGGAGATCCCCGTATTGGGTGTGTGCCGCGGGATGCAGGTCCTCAACGTCGCCCTCGGCGGCACGCTCGTCCCCGACCTCGCACCCGGGTCCGTGAGCCACCTGTCAGCCGACACGGCGCCCACCGACGGCACCGTCGACCACCTCGTCTCGTTCGAGACCGGCTCCGTCGCTGCTGGCCTGTTCGACGGCGACGTGGTGACCAACTCCTGGCACCACCAGGCCGTCGACCAGTGCGGCGCGGGAGTGGTCGTCACCGGCCGCACCGCGGACGGCGTCGTGGAGGCGATCGAGGTGCCCGGTCGCCCTGTCCTCGGCGTGCAGTGGCACCCGGAGTGGATGAAGAGCACCGACCCGACGCTCACATGGGTCGTCAGCGAAGCGGCCCGACTGCTGCAGAGGAGTGAGTTGTGAACACGCAGCTGACCGACCTGACCCGCGGCCCCGCCGTCGCGTCCGAGCAGATGGCGGACGAGCCCTCGGTCCCGACGCTGACCGCGCTGCTCGCACAGCGCGCCCGGGACGCGGGTGACCGTGAGTTCCTGCGCTTCGGCGAGTGGTCCTGGTCGTTCGCCGAGATCGATGCCTGGACCTCTCGCCTGGCCCACCGGATGCTCGAGGTGGACGGTGTCCGCGCGGGGGACCGCATCGCCATCATGCTGCCGAACGTCGTGCACTGGCCCGTGGTCTGGCTGGCTGCGCTCAAGGCCGGGGCGGTCGCCGTACCCGTCAACTGCGGCTACCAGCGCGCCGACCTCGCCTTCGTCCTGCGCGACTCGGGGGCCCGGGCCGTCTTCACCGACAGCGAGCGCGCCGGTCTGGTCAACGAGGTGCTGGCGGGTGAGAGCGGGCTCGCCGCCGTACGTGTCATCGACGTGGCAGACGACGGCTCGGAGCCCTTCCCGGACACGCCACCCGTCCTGGACGCGGCGACCGACAGCCTCGCGAACCTCCAGTACACGTCGGGCACGACGGGTTTCCCCAAGGCCTGCATGCTCACCCACGGCTACTGGGTCCGCCTCGGTTGGATCTGCGCCGCGGCCACCGGGCTCGGCGGCGACGACGTCCTGCTGACGTCGCAGCCGTTCTCCTACATGGACCCGCAGTGGAACACGGCACTCTCGCTCACGGTGGCGGCACCACTGGTGGTGCTGCCGCGGTTCTCCGCGTCGACGTTCATGGCAGACGTACGTCGCCACCGGGCGACCTTCTTCTACGTGCTCGGGTCGATGCCGACGCTGCTCTTCAAGCAGCCGCCGTCACCGGACGACCGCGACAACGACCTCCGCATGGTGTTCTGCTCGGGCATCCCGACCGCTTTGCACGCCGGCCTCGAGGAGCGCTGGGGTGCGCCGTGGCGGGAGGTCTACGGCATGACCGAGTCGGGGATCGACCTGTTCAGTCCCTTCGACGACCCCACGGTCGTGGGCAGCGGGAGCCTCGGCGGCCCCGTGCCCACCAAGCAGGTCCGAGTTGCCGACCCTGCCAGGCCAGGGGAGGAGGTGGCGCCCGGCGAACCGGGCGAGCTGACCATCGCGGGAGTCCCGATGATGAGCGGCTACTGGAACCGCCCGGAGGCCACGGCCGACGCCCTGCGCGACGGGTGGCTGCACACGGGCGACCTCGTGGTCCGCCGTACCGACGGCGGCATCCAGCTGGTCGGCCGCATCAAGGACATGGTGCGGCGTGGCGGCGAGAACGTCGCCTGTGCCGAGGTCGAGGCAGCCCTCGAGCGAGACGACCGGGTGGTGGCGGCGGCCGTCGTCGCCGTACCGGACGGGGTGCTCGGCGAGGAGGTCAAGGCCTTCGTCCAGCTCAGGGAGGACGTGGCTGCCGACCGGGACACCGCGCAGCAGCTGCTGGAGAGTGCCGGCGCGCAGCTCGCCCGGTTCAAGGTGCCGAGGTACGTCGAGTTCGTCGCGGACTTCCCGCGGACGCCCTCCGAGCGGGTGTCGAAACCCGCCCTCAAGGCGCGGGCGGCCGAACAGCCCGGCACCACCTACGACTTCGCCCGACCCAGGAGCTGATCATGACCGCACCTACCAGCACCGAGCACGTCGACGTCGCCCTCGTGCGCGACGTCGCCGTGCTCACGCTCGACCGTCCCGAGAAGCTCAACGCCCTCACCGTCGCCATGCGGCGGCGCCTGGCGGCGCAGGTACGCGAGCTCGGCACGGGCCACTCCGTTCGTGGCATCGTCCTCACCGGCCGCGGCCGCGCCTTCTCCGCCGGCGAGGACCTGCAGCACGCCCCGACCACCGAGGCCGAGGTCCATGAGGCGTTCGAGAGCTTCCACGACGTCACCCGCGCCATCCTGCAGACCCGGGTCCCCGTGGTTGCGGCGGTCAATGGCCTCGCCGTCGGCGGCGCCTCGGAGATCACGCTCTGCTGCGACGCCCGGATCGGCACCCCGGCATCCGAGTACTTCCAGCCGGAGAACGCTCGCGGTCTCACCATCTCCAACGCGACGAGCCTGCTACTGCGTCGGCTCGTCGGCAACCACGCCATGCGGATGGTGCTCGGGTCGGAACGCATCGCGTCCGCCGAGGCACTGCGGATCGGCCTGCTCGACGAGGTCGTCGAGCCCGAACGACTCGTCGAGCACGCCGTCGACACGGTGCACGGGTGGACCCCCGCGGGGAGCACCACAGCGCTCCACCTTGCGCTGTTGCGGCCCGAGGTCGCGCAGGTCGAGGCGGCCTTCGAGCGCGAGGACCACGCCGCCCACGAGGCGTGGGCGAGCGGACTGCTCACCGCCGGCGTCGCCGGCTTCTGGAACACGAGGGAGACCACCCCATGATCACCACCCGAGCCGCCGTGCTCAACGAGGTCGGCGCACCGCTCGAGCTCACCGAGATCCGGGTCGACCACCCGGAACCGCACGAGGTGCGGGTCGCGGTGAGCAACGTCGGACTGTGCCACAGCGACCTTCACTACATGACGGGCACCGTGCCGACCGACCTCCCTGTCGTCGTCGGGCACGAGGTGGCCGGCGTGGTCGAGTCGGTCGGCTCGGCCGTGACCTCGCTGCGCCCGGGCGACCGCGTCACGGGCGCCCTCACGCCTCCGTGCGGCGGGTGCGTGAACTGCGATGCCGGGCGGTCCACGCAGTGCCTGCGGCTGGACGAGGTACGCCGTCGGCAGCGGCCCGCGTTCGAGACCCTCGACGGCCGCCCCGTTGAGCGGCTCGCTGCCATCGGCGCCTTCTCCCAGCACATCCTGCTGCGGGAGAACGCGCTCGTGCGCTTGCCCGACGACGTACCCCTGCACGTGGGCTGCCTGCTCTCCTGCTGCGTCGTCACCGGCGTCGGCGCCGTGTTCCGTGGCGCGCAGGTGCGACCCGGCAGCACCGTCGCCGTCATCGGCTGCGGCGGCGTCGGCTCGGCGATCATCCAGGGCGCGCGGCTCGCGGGCGCCTCGGCGATCGTCGCCATCGACCTCGACGACGACCGGCTCAAGGCGGCCCGGCAGTACGGCGCCACCCACGCCTTCAACGGTGGCGACGGGGACCCGGTGGCAGAAGTGCGTGCGCTGCTCGGAGACGGGGTCGACTACGCCTTCGAGGCCGTCGGCTCCGCCCGCACGGCACAGACGGCGCTGGCTCTCGTGCGGTCGACCGGCACGGCCTGCCTCGTCGGCATCGCGCCGATGGGCACCGACCTCACCGTGCCCGCCCTGGACTTCTTCTTCTCGGAGAAGCGGCTCATCGGGTCCTACATGGGCTCGGGCCAGGCCCGCGAGGACATCGCCCAATTCGCGCGGCTCTATCAGCAAGGCCGGCTGCTGCTCGACGAGATGGTGACCCGAGTGCTGCCGTTCGAGGAGATCAACGAGGGCTTCGAGCAGATGAAGTCCGGCGACGTGACGCGCATCGTCGTCGACCTCCAGTCCTGAACCGCAACCGTCCCCCGAGGTGAATTTCATGAGCCACGACACCCCCTTCCCGCAGCCGGTGAACTTCATCGCCGACGAGTGGACCGAGTGCGCCATCGTCGACAACGCGTGGAACCTCGATCCCAACACGCGCACGCCCGTCCACCGCAGCGTGGGCACCACGCCTGACGACCTCGAGCGGGCTCTGCGCCACGCCGAGCGCTCGTATGACGTCGCGTCCTGGGACGAGGAGGAGCGGCAGGAGCGCGCCGCCGTGCTCGACAGCGTGGCCGACCTGCTCGAGGCCCGGTCGGAGGAGATCGCGCGTGTCGACGCGCTCACGAGCGGTACGCCGATCGGCGTGACCCGCCTGGTAGCGGCCTTCCTGCCCCACCGGATCCGGTCCACCGCGGCGGACCTGCGCGCGATCCCACGGATCACGGCACTGGAGGCGGGCGGTCGCGACGTGCGCCTCTACAAGGTGCCGTGGGGACCCGCTGCGATCCTCACCCCGTGGAACGGGCCGAGCTTCATCCCGGCCGCGAAGGTGGTCAGCGCCGTCGCCGCCGGCTGTCCCGTCATCCTGAAGCCGTCGGAGCACGCGCCCGCCAGTGCGCAGGTCGTCGTCGAGTGCTTCGTCGAGGCGGGACTGCCGGCCGGCGCACTCCAGCTGGTGCACGGGGCAGGCGACGTCGGCGCACGGTTGACGACCGACCCGCGGGTCAAGATCGTCTCCTTCACCGGCGGACCCGCGGCGGGGCGTGCCATCGCGCGCGCTGCTGCGGAGGACTTCAAGGTGCTGCAGCTCGAGCTGGGCGGCAACAACCCCGTCGTCGTGCTCGACGACGCAGATGTCGACGTCACCGCTGACGGCATCCTCGACGGGATGACCAAGCTCAATGGTCAGTGGTGCGAGGGGCCGGGCAAGGTGCTGGCGCCGCGGGGCCTGGTCGGTTCCCTGACCGAAGCGTTGACCGAGCGGATCTCGAAGCTCGTCGTGGGCCACTCCCTGGACGAGGACAGCCAGGTCGGGCCGATCTCCAACGGCCCGCACTTCCAGACCCTGCAGGCAAGGATCGAGGGGTTGCGCGGCCTGGGGGCGGAGATCCGCCAGCCGGCGACGATGCCCGACCTCAGCGGGTTCTTCCTCTCGCCGACCGTCGCCGTGGGCGCCGACGCTGCGAGGGCGACCGCCGAGCTGTTCGGCCCGGTGGTCTCGCTGCACCCGGTGGACTCCGCCGAGGAGGCCGTGCGGATCGCGAACGCCGACCCGTCGGGTCTCGACGCCTATGTGTTCGGCACCGACACCGATCGTGCGATCGAGATCGGCTCCCGGATCGTGGCGGGCGAGGTGAGGGTCAACGGGGCGAAGGTCGCCGACCTAGGGGAGGACTCGGCGCAGGGCTTCTGGGGACCGGCCGGTATCGGCGGTCACGGCCCGGCTGAGTCGGTGCGGGTGTTCTGCGGCGATCGGGTCGTGGGCGTGGATTCAAGCGAGCTGCCGCTCTGACCGCACTCGGGTCGCGGCCGACGATCAGGCCCGGGACGTGCGTGCGCGCCGTGCGGGCTTGGCCTTGGTGGCTGCGACTCGGCGCGCGAGCCAGGCGTCGAGCACGGAGCTGTTGATCTCCATCTGTCCGCGGGCCACCGTGGTGTCGCCGTAGGTGAGCCAGTTGACCGCGAACCCGTCGGCGAGCGTCGCCACGACGTAGGCGACCTCGTCGATGACTTCAGGCGCGACAGGGTCGGCCGCTGCCGCCTCTTGAAGCGCCTTGCGCAGCGCGTCGAACGCCTGGTCGTAGACGGCGATGCCACGACCGCCGTGCTGTCGTCGCGCCCAGCTCACGAGCTCGAAGGTCGCAGCCGTGAAGCTGGGCGAGTCGAGGTAGCACTCCATGACGCCGCGCAGGATCCCCTGAGCCGCCTCCGGCAGCGTGGTGTGCGGGTCGTTGCCCTCGATGACCTCGCGGTACTTGCCGGTCACGAACTCGTAGACATCTGCGAAGAGGTCCTCTTTCGAGTCGTAGCAATAGTGCAGCATCGCCACGTTCGCCTTGGCCTGCTCGGCGATCCGGCGTGTGGTCGCGCCGTCGATCCCGTGGGCGGCGATCACCTCGACGGCCGCAGCGATGAAGTCGCGGCGTCGTTGGGCGACGGGGACCCGTGTCATCAGACCTCCAGGCAAGTGGGCGAGCGCCAGTTGGGCGCTTGATTTAGTCAGACGCAGCCTAGCAGGGACCCCTGTCGAGCGGGGATCGAGAAAACTTGGTCAAACATCTTGGTCAAACATCTTGATCGCGTGACCAACTTCGACATAGCGTATGAGCCGGATCACACGGAGTCGCCGAGAAGGAGGAGGAGCTCGCGCCATGTCAGAAGGACTCGCTACGTGTCTCCCGCTCCTCGCGTTCATGCTCACGCCGCTCTGGATCCCGCTCGCTGTCGCGCTGGTCGGCGCGGTCTTCGACCTCTTCTCGTCCCACGGAATGCCGCGCCGCGCCGCGCGACCGGCAACGCAACGACAGGAAACGGAAACCTCATGACAGAGATTCGCCAGCAGGCCCCGTCGGGCCGCAGAGACACGGCTCGCCCCGCGTCGAGGAAAGCGGTGCTCGTCGGGATCGGCGCGCTCCTGGTCGTCCTGACCAATGCCGTGATCTTCATCCTGCCGCCCCTGTTGCCGGTCATCCAGGCGCAGTACGGCCTCGCCACGGTCGCGGAGACGACGTGGCTCTACACGGTGCTGACCCTGGGCGGTGGAGCGGGATTCATCCTCCTGCCCCGCTTGGCGGACCTGTACGGCGACCGGAACTCGAACGCCGCGGCGGCGGCGTTCCTCACGGTCGGCGCGCTCGTGCCCGCGGTGGGGGACTCCTACCCGGCCTTGCTGGTCGGCTGCTCCCTCATGGGCTTCGGCGGCGCGGCCCAGGTGCTTCCCCTCGGGTTCCTGCGCCGCGGTCTGGGGGAGGGTGGGATCACGGTCGCGGTCGCGGTCCTGGTCATCGGCACGGGCGTCGGCATCGTCGCCGGCATGATCGGCGGCGGGCTGATCGTGCAGAGCCTGTCGCTGCAGACCTTCTTCGTCGTCCTGACCGCGATCGGTGCCGTGACCACCTTCGCTTCATACCTGCTGATCCCGCACGCGCCGCCCGCCGCGCGGGCGGGCCGCATCGGCGTTCTCGGCACGATGTGGATGATCGCGTGGGTCGCGGCGATCCTGCTGACGCTGACCCAGGGACTGGTCTGGGGCAACGCCGCGCTGATCCCGCTGGTGCTCGGCGTGGTCGGCGGCATCGCCTGGGTCCGGGTCGAGCGCAGGTCGTCCACGGCCGTCTTCGACCTCACGCTGATGAAGGCCCCTCTCGTCACCGCCTCGTGCATCTGCATCGCCTTGTTCGCGGCCGTGAACTCGGCCTTCCTGCTCCTCCTCAGCACCTACGCGCAGATCATCCCGGAGGCGCTGCGGCCGGTGGACTCCTACGGCCTGGGTCTCAGTGCGCTCGAGACCGGCTGGCTCATGCTGCCCTTCGCGGTGACGTTCGTCGTGGGTGGAGCCATCGCCGACCGACCGGTCAACAACGGCCGCGCGGTGCCGGTCTTCGTGAGCGGGGCGATCATCAGCGCCGTTGGACTGGGCTGGCTCGCCGTCGCGCACGACCAGGAGTGGCACTACCTCGTGGGCGCCGCGGTCATCGGCCTCGGATGCAGCATCGGCTATGCGGCCGGCTTCACGGTCGTGCAGCTGGCGGTGCCCGAGGAGAAGGCGGGGATGGCGACCGGGGTGGCCGGTACCTTCCTTGCCGTCGGTTTCGCGTTCGGCACCGCCCTCGTCAGCGCCGACCTCAGCGCGTCGCTGGTCCCCGTGCCCGGCACGACGCTGGAGGTTGCCGCCGAGAGCCTGTACGGCGTCGGTTACTGGATCTCGGGCGCGCTCGCTCTGGCGGTGGTGCTGACCGTCTTTGTGTCGACCTCCCGCACCCGCCGTCGTACCGGCCGCATCGCGGCCTGATGGACCAGCCGCGACTCCTGTCGCTCATGCAAAGGAAATGACATGAAAGAAGATATCTACGGCCTGACCTTCCTGGTCGCCGACCTGATCATGATCGTGTGCGGCTACTGGGCCGGGTGGCGATTCATCAAGCAGTACCGCAACTACCTGCTCGGTATCGAGTGGTTCATCGTCGCGACCTCCGGCGTGAACTTCCTGATCTGGGGTCTCCGCTTCGCAGATGATCCCCATGGTGGCGAGACCAGTCCGCAGTACGCTTTCGCGTTCTTCCTCGACGCCTTCTCGCGGTCGATCGGCATCACGCTGCTGCTGGTGGTCGGCCTGATGGCCGTGACGCACCGCTACAAGGCGAGCCTCGCCGTCGAGATCGGCATCTTCGTCCTGGCGATCGGCAGCGGTCTCTTCCTGGCCCAGTCCAAGTATCGCGATCACGTCGACGACGACGGCGAGTTCATCCTCCACCAGGGTCCGGCCACGTTCTACCTGGTGGCGAACCTGCTGACACTGGTCTTCCTGGTGTACTTCGTGAAGCGGCTGTGGGACATCGGGGCCACCCGCGTCGCGGTCGCAACGCTGGCGGTCAGCCTCGCGGCGACGGTCATCGCGCTGTCCTACGACTTCTTCCCGCTGCCTGATTCGGTCGATCCCCTCCAGGACCGCGCGCTCTTCTACACCGCCGCACTCACCGTGTGGGGTCTGCAGCTGCTCACCTACCTGTTCGCCTACCGCGCCCTCCACAACCACAACGTGGCGACCGGCGTCGAGCCGGCCCCTGCCGCCCCGAAGGTGATGCAGGCATGAGGACCGACCAGGTCGAGTACCTCTCGTTCAGCGGATGGGCCGATCCACCGACGGACGTCCGGCCCACGCTGGGCGGCGACCTCACGTGCCGGGTCGCCGTCATCGGCGGCGGCATCAACGGCATGTCCACCGCCCTGCGACTCGCGCAGCGCGGTCAGGACGTCGTGCTACTCGAAGCCGAGTTCTGCGGACACGGGTCGAGCTCGCGCAACGCGGGTCAGCTGGCGGGTGCGCCAGGCGGGGACCTGCAGCTTCTCAACCTGCTCTCCCGCAAGAAGATGCCCGGGATGATGCGGCTGGCCGAGAACGCAGCACACCACGTCGAGGAGCTCATCGCCAAGCACGGCATCGATTGCGACTATGAGGCAACGGGAAACGCGTTCGCCGCCGTCTCGCGCGGGCAGATGGGGCGCGTGCGCCGAGTGGCGAAGATCGTCAGCCGCGCCGGCGGAAACGTCCAGGTGGGCACGGCCGAGGAGCTCGGGATCCCGCGCGGGTTCGTGGGCGGCATGCGCGAGGTCGTCGGAGGACGGATGAACCCGGGCAAGTTCAGCCTCGGCATGCGTGACGTGCTGCTCAGGTCCGCGGCGAGGGTCTTCGAGCAGACGAAGGTCACCGACGTCGTGCGCGAAGGCCGGCAGGTCATCGTCACCACGCCGCACGGGCGGGTGCGGGCGGACCGGGTGGTGCTCGCGACCAACGCATTCGCCGGAGAGTGGGACATCACGCCGCGGCACCTCTCCGTGCCGATCTACGTGATCGAGGTGGAGACCGAGCCCATCGACCCCGCGCGCATCGCCGCACTCGGGTGGACGAGCGGCATGGGCCTGGTGACCCAGCACGCGATCATGGAGAACTATCGACTCACGCCACGCAACACGATCGTCTTCGGCGTGCGCCGGTTGGAACGGGGCCCCAGCTATCCACTCCCGGCGAAGACCCCTGATCCGTCGCTCGTCGAGGAGTTGGCAGGCGCGTTCGACCGGCGGTTCCCGTCGCTGGCGGATGTTGCGCTGGAGCGGGCATGGGGCGGGTGGATCGCGATCACGTCCTCGTGGCTGCCGATCGCCGGCCAGCTCGGAGACAACATCCACTACTCGATCGCCTGCAACGGGCACGGGCTGGCCCAGGCGCCGTACGTCGGGTCGCTCATCGCCGACGCCATCGTCGACGGGGAGCGGCACGAGGACCTGCAGACCCTGTGGCAGGAGAAGCCCAAGTTCCCGCGGCCGGTGATGATGGGCCGCGCCGGGCTGCGGACCATCTGGGCCGTCGACCGCTTCAACGACAGGATCAACGGCAGCAGGCGCAATGCCCGCCGGGGAGTGAACGACGCTCCCGCGCCACTTCGGGCCGAGACGCCTGGCCGCACTTAGACCGGCGCGGGAACCTCGATCTGTCCCAGCAGCTCCTCGACCGCTGACCGGTCTCCCTCGAGGGTGGCGGTGCCACTGGCCAGCGCCTCGTCCAGCGTCTCGCGCCGCCACATCAGCGACTCCAGACCGTCTGAGGTCGTCCGCAGGGACGCAGCCGGGCTCGCGGGTCGCCCCCGCGTGACCTGGAGCTGTCCGTCGACCACGCGGACGGCGTAGGGCAGGTCGCTCAGGACCAGCTCTACCTCGAGCTCGACCGCCGTGTCCGGGGGGCTGAACAGCGTCTTCATCGCGAGCATCGCCGAGTCGGGTCCGACGGGTAGGTCGTCGGGCAACGTCGGGGAGCTCGCGCCCCACTCGCCCAGAGCGATGAGCACCGCCTCCAGCCGGCCTCCCCACGGGGTGAGCTCGTAGACCTGGGAGGCGGCCGGCGGGGGAAGCGTGTCGCGGCGCACAACGCCGATCTCTTCGAGCTCGCGCAGTCGCTGCGCCAGCACGCTCGGGGTCACCTTGGGGAGCGCTGCGGCCAGGTCGCTGAAGCGCTTCGGGCCCAGCACCAGCTCGCGCACGACCAGCAACGCCCAGCGCTCGCCCACGAGGTCCAGCGCGTGCGCGATGCCGCATCCGTCGCCGTACGTCCGCTTCGTGGCCATGCCCAGATCCTAGCGGTCGCTCGAAATATCCAACGGGCAGGTATGTCGGAGGGAGGTACTACTATGTTTTTCCTACCAACCGAAGGAGTGCTGATGTCCACCTCTCTGTCCACGTCCCCCGCCTACCCACCGCCCAGCCGTCGAGCCTGGGTGCTCGCCCTCGCGTCGATCGCCTCGCTGATGGTGTCGCTCGACACCCTCGTCGTCTCGACCGCACTGAGCACGATCCAGGCCGATTTCGGCGCGACGCTGGTCGAGCTCGAGTGGACGGTCAACGCCTACAACCTGACGCTGGCGGTGACGCTGATGCCGGCGGCCGCGCTCGGCGACCGTTTCGGCCGGCGCCGGCTCTTCGGATTCGGCCTCGGCCTCTTCGTGCTCGCCTCCGCCGCGTGTGCTGTGGTGCCCGACGCGTCATCCCTGATCGCGGCGCGGGCGGTCCAGGGCATCGGCGCCGGCGCGGTGCTGGCGCTGGCGCTCGCGCTGGTGAGTGCGGCGTACGCGCCGGACAAGCGTGGCGGAGCCATCGGGATCCTCGAGGGCATCACCGGCGTCGCGGTGGCGCTCGGTCCGGTCGTCGGCGGCGCCATCGCAGGAGGAGTCGCCTGGGAGTGGATCTTCTGGATGAACGTCCCCATCGGCGTCCTCGCGATCCCGTTCGTCTGGGCTCGCATCGACGAGTCCCGCGGTGACGACGCGAGCGTCGACGTCGCCGGTGTCGCCCTGGTGACGCTCGGCTCGCTGGGCGTGGTGTGGGCCCTGGTCCGTGGGAACGGCGCGGGCTGGGACAGCGTCGAGGTGACTGGATCCCTCGTCCTCGGTCTGGTGGCGCTCGGCGCGTTCGTCGCCTGGGAGCTGCGCGCGAGCGACCCCATGCTCCCGATGCCGTTCTTCCGGAACCGGCTGTTCGCGGTCGGCAACGCGGCGACCTTCTTCATGTTCGCCTCCCTGTTCGGGGCGGTCTTCTTCCTCGCGCAGTTCCTCCAGGTCGGCCAGGGGAGTGGTCCCCTCGAGGCGGGGGTCAAGCTGCTCCCGTGGACGGCGACCCTCTTCTTCGTCGCCCCGGTCGCCGGCGCCCTGACCGACAAGTACGGCGGCAAGGCGCTCCTGGTCGGCGGCCTGCTGATGCAGGCGGTGGGCATGGGCTGGTTCGCGCTGATCGCCTCGCCGGAGGTGGCGTACGGCGCCCTGGTGCCGCCGTTGATCGTCGCCGGCTGTGGCGTGTCGATGGCGATGGCGCCCGCGCAGAGCTCGGTGATGGCATCGGTCTCAGCGGTGGGCAAGGCCGCGGGAGCGAACAGCATGCTGCGCGAGCTCGGCGGTGTGTTCGGCATCGCCGTGCTCGTCGCCGTCTTCGCCGCGACCGGCAGCTACGCCTCACCCGACACGTTCGTCGACGGCTTCGGACCGGCGCTGGCGACCACCGCGGGCCTCTCGCTGGCCGGGGCGATCTGCGGCCTGTGGCTGCCGCGTGGGGTGTTCCCGCATCCGGCCGCCGACGAGGTGGCGGGCGCGCAGCTCAGCGGTGTCGCCGGGCCCGCCACGCGCTGACGGTCGCGGTCGCGGCCACCGGCGTCCAGATCGCTCGCTCGACCGGGGAGCGCGACGCGGCGTTGGCCAGCGTGCCGAGACCCATGAAGACGCTGAGCGCCGTGTAGGCCGTACGGCGGACGTCCGGGGTACCACTGCCGCGCACTGCGAGGACCGCGGTGGTGCCGTAAGCGACGCTGGCCGCGCCACTGATCATGCGCAGGTGGCGCGGCAAGGTCCCGTCGTGGGTGCCGCCGTACGCCGCGCGGCCCCACGGAGCGCCGGCCGCCAGCGCGGCCTGGAAGATCCCGAGACCAGCAAGCACGGTGGCCGTCGTCAGCTCAGGGCGGGTGGCGGTCACCGTGCGAGCGTACGTCGGGCGATCCGGCCGGATCGGTCAGCGGCGCACCCGGTAGCGCAGGTGGAGCACCCTGTTCCCCTGGACCACCACGTCGGGGTCCTCCAGCAGGTGCTGCGCATCGACGGAGCCGAAGTAGCGCTTGCCGGCGCCGAGCACGACCGGCGCGACGTCCATGCGCACCTCGTCGACGAGTCCGGCCGCGAGCAGCTGCCCGCCGACGTCACCGGCAGCGACCTCGACGACGCGGTCGCCCGCGAGCTCCCGCGCCTTGTCCACCGCTGCCTCGATGCCGTCGACGAAGTGGAACTGCGACCTGGCCTCCCAGCCCGCGGGCCTGCCGCGGTGGGTCACCACGACCACGTGGTCGATGCCGCTCGGCGGCGTACCGTCCCAGCCGTCGGTGATGTCGAAGACGTGACGACCAGCGATGGTCACCCCGATCTCGTCCCAGTACGGCCGGACGTGGTCGTACGAGGCCTGGGACACCTTGAGCACCCCACTGTCGTCCAGCGGCACGTCACCGCTGACCAGCCACTCGAAGATCGGACCCGGATCGTCGTTCTCGGCGGCGATGAAGCCGTCCACCGAGACCGACGCGTTCATGACCACTCTTCCCATGGGCTCCTCCTCTGTCGGGAGCCCCGAGTCTGGCCTGGCGTGGGCCGCCTCTCTTGTACGAAATCAATCGGCCGGCAACGGCCAGCCCTCCAGGGCGTGCTCGGGATGATCGCGCAGGAATCGCCGGCGGACCTCGACGTACCTCGTCGGCGTGAGACCACTGAACTCGCGGAACTCGCGGGCGAAGTGCGCCTGGTCGAAGTAGCCCGCGTCCGCCGCGACCTCACCCCAGTCGATCGGCGCAGCGACGTCGATCGCCAGCGTGGTAAGGGTGAACCGATAGCTGCGGGCGAGCCGCTTCGGCGTCACGCCCACCACGTCCTTGAACCGCTGAGCCAAGTAGGTGCTGCTGACACGCGCGGCCGCGCCGAGCCCGCCGATCGCCACGGTTCCGCCGGACGTGGCGATGGCGCTGCCCGCTCGGCGGACCACCTCCAGCCCGGGTACGTCGCGATGTCGTCGCAGCAGCTCCGCCTCGAGCAGCGTCAGCATCTCGTCGGGCGTCTCCGCCGAGGTCATCCGCTCGCGCAGCCCCGCTGCCGCGGACTTTCCCCAGACCTGCGCCACCGTCGCCGGCCGGTCGCACAGCTCTGCTGCGGGCACCGGCAGGAAGGGCGCGAGACCCCACGGCTTGAAGTGCACGCCGACCGACCGGGTCCACGACGGGTAGCCGAACTCCCAGGCGCGGGTGGGCGTGGCGACCACGCAGCCGTCCGCATACTGGGCCGCATCGTCGGCCGAGCCTCCCCGGACCTGGAACGGCGCACCGAGGTTGACGATCAGCAACGGCGCGGGCGCCGCCGGCAGCAGCAGCCGGGAGTACGGCGGCTCGCCAGCCAGGTAGTAGATGTCGTCGATGAGCCCGTCCAGGGGTGGCCGAGGCACTCTCGACACGTACTCCATGCGCACATCATCGCCGACAGAAGAACGCCCCCTGGCGCTGGGAGACGTCGAAGGTCTTCGCAGGCCAGGGCCGCCTCAGGCACCTGTCAGGTGGCCGTCAGGCCACGCGGGATCAGTCGTACTCGACGCAGCGGCCGTTGGGGGGCCTTGGTGCCCTTCATGATGGTTGCCAGGCTCGCGCCACCAATTCGCGTTCGCGGGGGGCTTGCCGCGCCGGGCGTCGACGACGCCAGATGACGTGCAACAGCGCCAGCACGATGGTGATCGCGGGCGCGGTGAGCAGTGCCCCGACCAGCGCCTCGGCGCTGGTGAACGGCAAGTCGTAGATCGACCAGAGCAGTACGACGCCCGGGACGCCGGCCAGAAGTCCGACGACCATCGAGCGCCATTCCTCGGCGCCGACCGACGCGTGTTCGGCGCCCGCCAGGCGCGTCAGCGCAACCGCAAGGGCAGCGAGCCATCCGGCGAGGCTGCAGCCGGCCACGCGCTCCAGTCCGTCCAGCTCAGCTCCGGCACGGGCGACCAGTACGACCGTTGCGACCAGGGCTGAGGTCCCGGCGATGATCGTGGCGACGCGACCGGACCACGGGCGGACGTCCGGGTGACGACGTGCCGCAACCGGCATGGTCCGGGCCGCGAGGAAGGCGCCGAATGGTGCCCAGGTCGCGAGGATCGCCGCACCAGCGAGATTCGTCTCGAGCTGGGTCGAGTCCGGCCACGTGTTGCCGAGGATCAGGTAGCCGACCCGGAGCAGCGGCGCGGTGAGCAACATCGAGAACGCCAGAGCCATGAGGGGCTGGTGCATCGTGATCTGCCGCTTCCTCGCGGCGGCGATGCCCAGTGCCGTCGAGGCGAAAGCCCCGATGCCGAGCGCCCACAGCTGCACGTAGAAAGCTGGGCCGTCGAAGGTGTCCTCTGGTCCGGCCGACAGCAGGTAGAGGAACGAGCCGACCGCGGTGGTCAACACCAATCCGCCCGCGACCCGGCCGACGTTTCGGTGCCGGCCGAGGTCGCGCCGGAAGCGTGCGGAGAACTGGGCGGCGAACAGCATGATCGCGATGCCGCCGGCAGTGGTGTGGAACAGCAGCGTCAGCCGGTTCGCTTCGTAGGTCGCTTCCTGCTGGCCGTGCACGGAGCTGGCGCCGTACGCCTCGTCGTGGTCGACGATCGCGGCGTAGGTGTGATCCCACAGCCCGGGGCTGTCTGGATTGAACAGCCGCCACGTGTACTCGATCGCCATCGGGCCGTACAGCAAGCACAGCGCGGCGATCGCAGCCCATGCGACGAAACTCCAGCGAGTCGATTTCATCGGGTCTCCATAACGGTCGTTATGTAGGATCGTACCGACTCGAGCGGTCGGAGGTGGGAATCGTGAGTGACCTCACGCCCGACGCCATGCCCGGACGACTCATCGCCGCCGCAGCGGGCTTGATCGCTGCCAGTGGCGCCGGCAGCCTGAGTGCTCGTCGGGTCGCCGCCGCGGCCGGCACCTCGACGATGGCCGTGTACACGCACTTCGGGTCGATGGGCGCCCTGGTGCGGGCCGTCGTGGCTGGCGGCTTCGACGCGCTGGAGGCCGCGTTCGTTTCGGACGTCGAGACGGACGACCCCGTGGCGGACGTTGCCCGGCAGTCGGCCGCCTATGTGCACTTCGCCCGAGAGAACCGCGATCTGTATGCGGTCATGTTCGGCATCGCGGCGCTCGGCGAATTCCGGCCGACCAGCCCCGAGGAGCTGGGCGTCGGGCGACGCCAGACTCTCGACCGGGTGACCAGCAATCTGGGCCGAGCCGCAGCGGCCGGACGCATCGGCGCAGCGCGCGGAGATGCTCCGACCTTCCGCTGGTGGACTGTCGTGCACGGCTATGCGCTCCTGGAATCATCCGGCCACATTGCTCCCGACCGCGGCCCGAAGAGCGTCCTCGCGCCCCTGTTGTGCGACTTCTTCGTCGGCGAGGGCGACGGCCGCGCCCGGGCGCTGGATTCGGTAACCGGCGGGCTGGCCTCCCTCACCTGACGGCCATGGCGGAAGTGCCCGCTCACTGCTGCACCTCACGTGCTCCCCAACGAGAAGTGGCGGCTGACGCCACGGAGCTTTCCGCAGGCCAGCCGCCACTTTCGACGACTCTGGAGAACGAGTTCGGCCGTTCTCCTATATCTAGGTCTAGATGTCGTAGTAGAGCTCGAACTCGTGCGGGTGCGGCCGCAGCTGCACCGGCGCGATCTCGTTGGTGCGCTTGTAGTCGACCCACGTCTCGATCAGGTCCGGCGTGAACACGTTGCCGGCCGTGAGGAAGTCGTGGTCGTCCTCGAGGGCGTCGAGGACGGCGCCGAGGGAGGTCGGCACCTGGGCGATCTCGGCCATCTCGTCCGGCGGGAGCTCGTAGATGTCCTTGTCGATCGGCGCGGCCGGCTCGATCTTGTTCTGGACGCCGTCGAGACCGGCGAGCATCAGCGCCGAGAAGGCGAGGTAGGGGTTCGCCGACGGGTCGGGGAAGCGGGTCTCGACGCGCTTCGCCTTCGGGTTGGTGCCGGTGATCGGGATCCGGACCGATGCGGAGCGGTTGCGCGAGGAGTAGACCAGCGAGATCGGGGCCTCGAAGCCGGGGACCAGGCGGTGGTAGGAGTTCACCGTCGGGTTGGTGAACGCCAGCACGGCCGGCGCGTGCTTGAGGATGCCGCCGATGTACCAGCGGGCGACGTCGGACAGGCCGCCGTAGCCGCTCTCGTCGTAGAACAGCGGCTCGCCGCCCTTCCACAGCGACTGGTGCACGTGCATGCCCGAGCCGTTGTCGCCGTAGATCGGCTTCGGCATGAAGGTGACCGACTTGCCCTCGGCCCACGCCGTGTTCTTGATGATGTACTTGAACTTCATGACATCGTCTGCGGCCTTGAGCAGCGTGTCGAACTTGTAGTTGATCTCGGCCTGGCCCGCGGTGCCGACCTCGTGGTGGGCGCGCTCGACCTGCAGGTTGACGGCCTCGAGGTTCTTGACCATGTCGGCGCGCAGGTCGCTGTAGTGGTCGTAGGGCTCGACGGGGAAGTAGCCGCCCTTGTAGCGGGTCTTGTAGCCGCGGTTGTCGTCCTGGGCGCCGGAGTTCCACCAGCCCTCGACGGAGTCGATGTGGTAGTAGCCCTCGTTCTCGCCCGTCGAGTAGCGGACCGAGTCGAAGATGTAGAACTCGGCCTCGGGAGCGAAGAACGCGGTGTCGGCGATGCCGGTGCTGTCGAGGTAGGCCAGCGCCTTGCGCGCGATGTTGCGCGGGTCGCGGGAATAGGCCTCGCCCGTGATCGGGTCGTGGATGAAGAAGTTGATGTTCAGCGTCTTCGACTTGCGGAACGGGTCGATGTAGGCCGTCGTCGGGTCGGGGAAGAGCGCCATGTCCGACTCGTTGATGGCCTGGAAGCCGCGGATCGACGAGCCGTCGAAGCCGAGACCGTCGTCGAACACCGACTGGTCGAACGACGACACGGGCACGGTGAAGTGCTGCATGATGCCGGGCAGGTCGCAGAAGCGCACGTCGACCATCTCGACGCCTTCGTCCGCGATGAACTTGAGCAGCTCTTCGCTGTTGCTGAACATTCGTTCCTCCTCGGCTGACCAGGTCAGCCTCCGGTTGGGATCCCTCCGGTGGGATCGAGGTCTCGAGCGATCGTACCTACGCGACGCTGCGTGGATCTCCGCTGACCGAAACGTACGAACGGGCGGTTTCCCGTCCATGACCCTTTTGTTTCAGTGATGTAACAGGTTTCCCGACAGGCGCCGCCATGGGCGCTCCGCAGGGTGTCTAGCCTGTGCGGGTGGCCGACTTCCCGACCGCGTCCTGGGGACGCCGGATCCTCGCGCTCTTCGTCGACTGGGCGATCTCGACCCTCGTCGTCCTCGGCTTCGTCGGACTCGACCGGTACGGCGAGCCGGGCTCCGGCGCACAGGGCTACACGCTGCTCGTCTACGTGATGGAGGCCACGGTGCTCACCTGGCTCGGCGGGGGCTCGATCGGCAAGATCCTGACCGGGCTCTGCGTCGTGCCGGCCGAGGGGCCGCTGCGCCGGCTCAACCCGCTGAAGCTGTTCGTGCGCCAGGTGCTGGTGATCCTGGTGATCCCGCCTTTGGTGTTCCGCCCCGACGGCAGGGGGCTCCACGACGTCGCAGCGGGCACGGCGACGGTCACGTTCGGCACCCTCGCCAAGCTGCGCGGGGCCTGATGACCGCTGCCACCTTAGGCAGCCGGCCGGCCCGGACCGGGCGCGGAAATGAGGCATCCGGCCGATGTTCCACCCGTGGCCTTAGGGCGACCGTGAGGATCACCGGGGAGAGCACCCCGGGTCCCGACCTCAGGAGCTCGCCATGTCCGTCTACGTCACCGAGCAGGTAGCCCGCCACCAGATCAGCGACCGGGTGCGCGCCGCCGAGCAGCGCCGCGCGCCGCGCGATGCGCGTTCAGCAGATCGCGGCTACGAGACCATGACGCCGGCCGTGCCCCGGCCGCGTCGCCGGTTCGTGCCGCAGTTCGCGCGGGAGCTGGGCGTCTAGCGGCCGCGCAGGTTGCCGCGCATGCCCTTCATGCTCGTCGGCACCGGGCCCTTGGGCATCGGCACCTTCGGCCGCTGGGCGTCGAGCGCCTTGAGCCGGTGGAGCAGCTCGGTGAGCTCGGCGGGCTTGACCTGACGGCCGAGCTTCTGGACGTGCCGCACCAGCTTGGGCAGCGGCACCTCGCCCTCACCCGAGCCGACGATGACCTCGTGCACGGGATACTCGGCGGCCACCCGCTCGTGCTTCCGGCGCTCGCTCGCCAGCAGCGCCCTGAGCCGGCTGGGGTTGCCCTCGCCGACCAGGACGATGCCCGGCGGGCCGACGACCCGGTGGACGAGGTCCTGCTGCTTGGTGAACCCGATCATCTGCTCGGTCGTCCAGCCGCGGCGGAGCATCGTGAGCGCGCGGGCACCGGCGCCGACCTGCCCCTCCATCCGGGTGTACGCCGCCTTCTGCGCCCGTCGGCTGAACACGATCATCATCGCCAGCAGGCCGATGAGGAGCCCGGCGATGATCGCCATCACGAGGGCGAACGTGCCGCTCCCCGGGAGCAGGAAGTAGAAGACGGCGAAGCCCGCACCGCCGAAGAGCAGGAAGGCGCCGAGCATCCACCACCCGATGGCCTTGTCGACCTGTCGGGACATCTTGAACGTCTCGACGATCTGCTGCCGCCGGCTCATCGTCGACGGATCGAGCGGAGTGTTGCTCATGCGTTGCTGACCTGCATCTCTTCGGACTGACGGGACTCGATCGCCTGACGGTACAGGCGACCGGCGCGGTAGGACGAACGGACGAGGGGGCCGGACAGCACGCCCGGGAAGCCGATGTCCTCGGCCTCCTCGCGGAGCTCGACGAACTCCTCCGGCTTGACCCACCGCTCCACGGGGTGGTGGTGGAGCGACGGGCGCAGGTACTGGGTGATCGTCAGCAGCTCGCAGCCGGCGTCGTAGAGGTCCTGCATCGCCTGGCTGACCTCCTCGCGGGTCTCGCCCATGCCGAGGATCAGGTTGGACTTCGTGACGAGGCCGAACGCGCGGGCCTGCGTGATCACGTCGAGCGAGCGCTCGTAGCGGAATGCGGGCCGGATCCGCTTGAAGATCCGCGGCACCGTCTCGACGTTGTGGGCGAGCACCTCGGGCCTCGACTCGAAGACCTGCTGGAGCAGCTCGGGCCGGCCGTTGAAGTCGGGGATCAGGTTCTCGACGCCGGTGCCGGGGTTGAGCTCGTGGATCGCCCGCACGGTCTCGGCGTACAGCCAGGCGCCGCCGTCCTCGAGGTCGTCGCGTGCGACGCCGGTGATGGTGGCGTAGCGCAGCTCCATCGAGCGCACCGACTCGGCCACCCGGCGCGGCTCGTCGCGGTCGAGCGGCTGCGGCTTGCCGGTGTCGATCTGGCAGAAGTCGCAGCGGCGCGTGCACTGGTCGCCGCCGATGAGGAACGTGGCCTCGCGGTCCTCCCAGCACTCGAAGATGTTGGGACAGCCCGCCTCCTGGCACACGGTGTGGAGGCCCTCGGACTTCACCAGGTTGTGCAGCTGGCGGTACTCGGGTCCCATCTTCGCCGTGGTCTTGATCCAGGCCGGCTTGCGCTCGATCGGGGTCTCCGCGTTGCGGACCTCCAGACGGAGCAGCTTCCGGCCCTCGGGAGTGGGCGTGGGGGCGGTGCTGGTCACCCCGTCAGCCTACTCCCGCACCCTTCGCGGACCTCAGCCGACGTCGCGTCGCCAGAACGACGCCAGTGAGGCGGCGCAGGCGGCTGCGAGTACCGGGACCACGAAGGCCAGCGCGCGGCCGATCCTGAGCTCCTTCTCCACCTCGCACATCCCGACGTCTCCCTGCGTGCCGCACGGGACCTCGGCCCAGTACGTCGTGCCGTCGAGGATGATCGCCGCCAGGTTCAGGCCGGGGTTCCACACCGAGTCGATGCCGATGACCGCCAGCACGACACCGCCAGTGACGCACACCGCGAGGAGGATGCCGAGGGCCGCGACGGTGCTGCGGAACAGCATGGTCAACGCGTACCCCGCGAGACCGGCCGCGGCGGCGACGCCCGCTCCCCGCCACCCGCTCTGCAGGCAGTCGAGCAGCAGTCCGTCCGGGACGGCGATGTCACGGGAGCGGACGACCGCGGCGAGCAGGAGCCAGTACGCCGTCACGACGGCAGCCGTGAGCGCTCCCGCGACGGCGGTGACCACCACGGCCTTGGCCGTCCAGACGCGTACGCGGCGGGGCTCGAAGAGCAGCTGGTTGCTGACCGAGCCGCTGGCCCAGTCGTGCCCGGCGAACGTGGTGCCGGCGATGAGCATCAGCACGGCCAGCACCAGCACGACGACGAAGCCCGAGCCCTCCTCGCGCTCCTCCTCCAGCGCGAGCTCGTCCCAGTAGACGTACCAGTCGGCGCGGGGAAGCACCTGCTCGGCGCACACGTCTTCGACGTCGTCGATCTCCGGGTTGACGCCCCACTCCTCGGGGGTGTCGATGCAGCGCTGCAGCTGGCGCTGGGACCGAGGCTTCTCCGCCTCGCGCTCCGCCCGCGCCTCGGCGCGCGCGAGCTTGTCGGCGGGCGGCGGCTCGGTGTTGATCACGGTCGCGACACCGATCACGCCGGGGATCAGGATCGCGAGGCCCAGCAGCACGAGCACCGCGCGACGGGCGACGAATCGGGCGAGCTCGACCCGCAGCAGGCGGGTCATGCCTGCTCTCCCAGCTGCTCGTCCTCGGTGAGCGCGAGGAAGTAGGACTCGAGGTCGGCGCGCAGCGGCGTGAGCTCGCTCAGCCAGATGCCCGCCTCACCGAGCACCCTCGTCACCTCCGACGGCTGGTCGGTGTCGACCTGGAGGCCGGTGTCGAGCACGGTCGGAGCCAGGCCGGCCCGCGTCAGCACCTCGGCGGCGGCCGCCGGGTCCGGCGTCGCCACGCGGTACGCCGTACCGGCGCCCAGCAGGTCGTCCACGTCGCCCGAGGCGAGCAGCTTGCCGTTGCCGATGATCGTCGCGGAGGTGCAGACCTGCTGCACCTCGGCGAGGATGTGCGAGCTCAGCAGCACCGTCACGCCGGAGGTCCCCAGGTCGCGGATGGTCTCGCGGATCTCGCGGATGCCGGCCGGGTCGAGGCCGTTCGTCGGCTCGTCGAGGATGAGCAGGCTGGGCTCCTTCAGCAGGGTCGCGGCGATCGCGAGCCGCTGCTTCATGCCGAGCGAATAGCCCTTGTAGCGGTCCTTGTCGCGGCCGGTCAGCTTCACCTGCTCCAATGCGGCGTCCACCCGCGTCGCGGGAGCGCCGATCGCGCCGGCGAGCAGCTGGAGGTTGCGGCGGCCGCTGAAGTTGGGCGAGAACTTCGGCGACTCGACCACCGCTCCCACTCGCCCGATGACGTGCGGCAGCCGGTCCGGCACGGGCTCGCCGAACAGGCGCATCGTGCCCTTCGTCGGCCGGGCCAGCCCGAGCAGCATCCGGATCGTGGTCGTCTTGCCCGAGCCGTTGGGCCCGAGGAAGCCGTGCACCCGGCCACCGGCGGGGACCGCCAGGTCGAGATGCTGTACGGCGACCCGCGTGCCTCCGCGCAGGGAGCGGAACTCCTTGCGCAGGCCACTGGTCTCGATCACCAGGTCGCTCACAGGGGAGCCTCCGTCCGCGGGTCGGTCACGAAGGTCAGACGATCTCAGGGACCGAAAGGTTTGCGCGGAGGCGCGCCGGTCGGTGGTGCTGGTCGGTCAGGCGCGCCGCGACCGTCGGACGACGACCGCGCCGAGCGCGACAAGCAGCAGGCCGATCGGGACCAGCCACCACGGCGGCCCGCCGGTGTCGGGGAGGGTGCCGTCCTGGTCGTCGCCGTCGGGGTCGGGGCACGCCGCCGTTGCACTCGACGTGCAATCCGGTGGCTCGTTCCCGTCGTCGGCGCCGACCTCGTGGCTGGTGTTGTCGCAGCCGGGGCGCGCGCAGGGCTCGGCGCCTGGTCCGGTGCCGCTCGCGCTGTTCGCGACGAGCGCGCCCTCCTCAGCGTCCCGGGTCACCTGCACCTGGTAGGTCAGGGAGAGCGGACGGTCGAGGACCGGGATGTGCCACCGCAGCGCGTCGCCGCGCTTCCGGGCCGTGCCGGCCTCGGCATCGATCGAGCCGGGGACGAACCGCGCGTCGTCCAGCACGTCGGCCAGGTCGTCGACCACGCGCGCGTCGAGAGCCCCGGAGTCCGTCAACGGGCTGGCGGTCAGCGTGTAGGTGATGACGTCGCCGGCCAGCACCTCGCTCCCGGACGGCGGGTCGCTGCGCTTGGTCACGGTCCACGGGGCCCGGTCGTCCTCGACGGTGGTCGTCTGCTCGTCGCCGACGTTGCCTGCGTCGATGACGAAGGGATCGGCGACGGGGGAGTCCGGCAGGACGTAGCCGCGTGGCGCGAGGGTCTCCACCCAGAAGTACGTGCCGAAGTCGAGGTCCTCCAGGCGGCAGGTGCCGGTCTCGTTGGTGGTGCAGGTGCCCATCAGCGCGTCACCGTCGTCGTACTCTCCGTCGCCGTCGGTATCGCGGTAGAGGTCGAACGTCGCCGCCTCCAGCACCTTGCCCGTCACCGCGTCCACCTTGCGCACCTGCGCGGCCCCGGGCAGGCGGTTGTTGGTGAACCGGTAGGGCCCGACCTCGGTGCCTCCGTTGGCCTGGTTGATCGTGATCAGCGGGCTGGTCCGGTCCTGCGGCACCTGATAGCCCGGCGCGGGCGAGACCTCGTACCAGAAGTAGTCCCCGAACGGCAGACCGCGGCGGACGCACCGGCCCTGCGCGTCCGTCGTGCACTCCGTCCCCAGCGGCCGGTCCGTCGCCGGGTCGGCCTCGCCGTCGCCGTCGTCGACGTAGAGCTGGAACACCGCTCCCGCGAGTCGCGTGTCGTCCGCCGGGTCGACCTTCACGAGCGAGATGTCCGCCCGGCCGGCGATCGTCGTCCCGCACGCCCGGTCGTCGTTGTCGCCCGCTGCCGGGTCGAGCGACTCGGAGCCGACGAGGGCGGTGTTGCACACGTTCCGCCCCGCCCCGTCGGGCAGGACCATGGTGATCGTCGCGGACGCCGACTCCCCGACGCGGAGGGTGCCGAGCGTGCACCGGACGACCACGTCGTTGTCGGTGACCTCCGGAGCCGGGCACGGGTCGTCGGTGTCGTCCGTCGCCCTGACGAACGTCATGCTGTCGGGCACCCGGTCGGCGACGACGACGTTGTTGGCGGCAGAGGGCCCGTCGTTGGTGACGGTGATCCGCCAGGTCGCGGGCTCCCCGGCCTGCATCGGGTCGGGGCGCACCAGGGTCTTGGTGAGGTGGAGGTCCGAGACCCGCTGCACCGAGAGGACCTGCTCGGTCGTGTTGTTGGCGTACGTCGACTCCGGGGTCGACGTCTCGATCTGACCCTCGGCGCGGTACGTGCCGGTCGGGGTGTCGGTGGGCACGTGCATCACGACCACGCTCGTGTTGGCGAACCCGGGCTCGAAGAGCCGCGACGGGTCGGCCGAGCGGCAGGTCAGTGTGTAGCGGGTGTCGCTCCACGGCTCGGCATAGGGATCGGCCGGCGCTGCCGGGCTCCACTCACAGGTGTTGAACGGGACGTTGTGACTGACCGGCACGAAGCCCGCCGGGAAGGTCGTCGAGCCGGTCACGTCCCGCGCGGCCGACGGGCCGTTGTTGATCGTGTAACCGGTGAACGTCACGTCCTGTCCCGCGGCCGGCGTCGTGGTGCTCACCGAGGACGAGATCGCCACGTCGGCGAGCACGTCGAGGTCGGTGGTCACCGACGCCGTGTCGTTGTCGGGGTCCGGATCGGTCGCCGGCGAGCTGACCGTGGCCGTGTTGGTGATCGTCCGGGGCGAGTCGTCGGGGGAGGTGCTCGCGACCACCCGGACGGAGATCGAGTCGCCGACGCCGAGCGCGCCGAGGGAGCAGGTGACCTGCTGGCCCGTGGCCGGCGTACCGCCCGTCACCGCGCAGTCCGGGGACTGGGCGGGGTCGAGCGTCAGCCCGGTCGGCAGGGTGTCGGTGACGGTGGCCTCCTCGACCGCCGACGGCCCGGCGTTGACCGTGGTCAGCGTGTAGCCGACGTCGCCCCCGACGTAGGTCACGGGGGCGTCGGCGACCTTGAACTGCTGAAGGTCGGCCATCTCGATGATGTCCACCGTCGCCGTCGCCGTACCGCTCGCGGGGGAGCCGGAGGTGTCCGGCGTGGTCGACGTGGCGGTGGCGGTGTTGTCGACCTGCTCCGCCTCGGCATCGACCTCGACCGTGCCGCTGACGGTGATCACGACGGGCTCGTCGGTCCCGGGCCAGGCTGAGAGTGTTCCGAGGTCGCAGGTCACCGTGCGCCCGGCGATGTCGCAGGTGCCGGCGGTGGTGCTGACGGCGGTCGGCGTCATGCCGGCCGGAAGCGTGTCGGTGACTGTGACGTCCTGCGCGTCGGCGATCAGCTCGCCGATGCCGGTCGGCACGCCGACGGTGACCTGGTAGGCGAAGGCGGTGCCAGCGACGAACGAGTCGTGCCCGTCGGCAGGGTTCTCGACCGGGTCGACGGCCGCCTTCGTCACGTCGAGCTCCGTGCGCGGGGCCGTGATCGTCGTCGCCGCCTGCGCGTCGTTGTTGGCCAGGTCGGACTCAGGCGTCGAGGTCGTCACGTCGACGCGCGCGACGTAGTCGCCGGCCTCCTGGTAGCCCGCGATCAGGACGCGCACGCCGAAGGTGACCTCCTCGCCGGGTGCCAGGTCGCGGCCGTCGATCGTGCACACGAGCTCGCCGTCCAGGAGGGCACAATCGGCGGGCAGCTGGCCGTCGATGATCGCGGCGTCCCAGTCGACGGCGAGCCGGAACTCGACGTCGCGGGCGACCGACGGCCCGTCGTTGCGGAGCGTGAAGACGATGTCGCGCGGCGACCCAGCGCCCTGGTAGGACGGGTCGGGCGACGTGATCGTCAGGTCCGTCACGAGGACGTCGGCCTCGGCGACGACGGTCGTGCTCGCCGACGAGACGTTGTTGGCCGGTGCCGGGTCCGGGTTGCTCGGTCGGTTGCGCGCCTCGGCGACGTTGACGAGGGTCGTGCCGGCCGGGAGGTCGGCCGCGAACCGCACCGTGATCTCGACGGTGCGGGACTGGCCCGGATCCAGGTTCATCGCCGGGATCGGGAGGTCGCAGGTGACCTGTTGCCCCGCGGCCGTGCAGTAGGCCGGGGTGACGGATCCGGGCGCTCCCGCGGGGACGAGGGTGACGCCGTCCGGGAGCGTGTCGACCAGCGTGGGGGCGAGCGCGGCCTCGCCCTCCAGCGTGGCGTTGTTGGTGATCTCGAAGCCGTAGACGCCGGTCGTGCCCGCGGTCGCGGTGGCCGGTGCGCTCTTCTCGAGCGCGAGGTCGCTCACCGGCTGCCCGCTGAGGGTCCAGGTGGCCTCGTTGTTGCCGAGGTTGGCCGACGGCTCGCCGGGCGCGCTCGCGGTGACGGTCTCGGTGAGGTCGGGACCGGTGGTCAGGTCGGCGCGGGCGACCATCGTGACGACCACCTGCTGCGAGCCGCCGACGGGGATCGTCGCGGCGAGGTCGCAGGTGATCAGCCCGTGGTCGGCGTCGCCCGGCTGCGGGGTACCCGCCTCGGACGTGTCGCACGTCCCGCTGTCGGGCACCGCCGAGGTCACGGTGAAGCCGTCGACCAGCGGCACCTTGTCGGAGACCGTGACCCCCGTGGCGACCGAGGGACCTTCGTTGGCGACCGTGATGACGTAGCGGACCGTCCGCGGGTCGCCGGGGCTCGCCGCAGGGAGCGACGTCCGGTTCGCCTGCTTGGTGACGACCAGGTCGACCACCCGGTCGATGGTGGTCGTCGCGCTCGCGGTGTTGTTGCCCGGTGCCGGGTCGGTGCTGGTCGAGGCCACGTCGGCGACGTTGGTGCGAGTGCCCGACGCCGCGGCTGCGACGGTCCCGGTCACCTGGATCTGTACGGCGCCGCCCGGCTCGCCGGCCGGGCCCGCAGGGAGCCCGCCGACCTCGCAGGTGACGGTCTGTCCGCTGATCGTGCAGGTGCCGCGGCTGGCCGTGGCCGACGTCGGGGTGATGCCCGCCGGGACGGTGTCGGTGACGGTGACACCGGTCGCCGGGGACGGACCGTGGTTCGTCGCCGTCAGGTCGTAGGTGATCGTGCCTCCGGCCGTCGCGGTCGCCGGTGCGTCCTTGACCAGCCGGACGTCGGCGACCGGGTCGGCCACGGTGACCTGGGCAGTCGCCCGGTTGTCGGACGGCTCGGGGTCGGGGACCGAGGAGCCGACGCTGCCGGTGTTGCCCACGACGGTGCCCGGCTCGAGCGTGGTCGCGAGCACGCCCTCGACGACGACGCCGGCGGACGCGCCCGCAGCAAGGGTGTCGACGGTGCAGTTCACCGCGCTGCCCTGGGCCGCGGTACAGCTCGCGCCGCCCGTCGTGCTCACCACGGAGGTCAGCGTGAGCTGGCTGGCGTCGTCGACGGTGTCGGCGAACACGACGTCCACGGCGTCGGTCGGGCCGTTGTTGGTGACCTCGAGCGTGTAGCGCACGGCGCCGCCGGCGGGGGCGCTGCTGCGACCCGCCGTCTTGGTGATGGCGAGGTCCGCGGACCTCACGACGCCGAACGTGTCGCTAGAGACGTTGTCGCTGAGGTCCGGGTCGTAGGAGGTCGTGTCGACGTACGCGATGTTGGTGAGGGAGGTCGCGTCGGTGGACTGCTGGAGGTGCCCGCGGAGCCGGATGACGACGGAGTCGCCGTCGGGGATGCTGCCGACGTCGCACCGGGCCTCCCGGTCGACCACCTCGCAGGTGACCCCGTCCGGAGCGTCGAAGCCGTCGTGGGCCCAGCCGGCCGGGAGCGGGTCGCGCACGGAGACCTGGCGCGCGGTGTTGGGGCCGTCGTTGGTGACGGTCAGGGTCGCGACGACCGCGCCGCCGACGGCCGCGGGATCTGGTGCCACGGTCTTGGAGACGCCGATGTCGGCGCGGTTGATCACGGGGGTCGCGGTCGGCGGGGTGTCGTAGGTCGCCTCGACGCCGGTCGTGCCCGTGGCGTAGTCGAGGTGGGCGAGGTTGCGGACCGTCGTCCCGCCCGCGGCGTCGTCGAGCGTGACGCGGAACGAGTACGACGTCGAGGAGCCGACCGGGATCGTGCCTCCGGACGTGGCGGTCGCGCCCGTCCCGAGCCGGACCCGGACCGTTCGTCCGTCGAGCTCCCCGCGGTCGTCACCGGCGCCGTCGGTCAGGGGCCCGGCACCCGGGCCGCTCAGGATCCGGAGCGAGCCGGGGACGTACGTCGTGTTGGCGGGAAGCGGGTCCTCCGACACCGAGCGGACCGCGGGGTCCTGCCCGGTGTTGGCGTAGTTGAGCGTGTACTCGAGGGTGTCGCCCGGACGGGCCGGGTCGTTGCCGCTGAGGTTGACGACCGACTTCGACGACGTCGTGAAGTCGGGGGCGTAGAGGTTGATGGCGAGGCCGACGACCCCGGGGAAGTAGACGTCGCCGCTGCTCCCGAACGTGAAGGTCGCGCTGGTGGCGCCGTTGGGGATCGCCCCGGACGCACCGAGGTTCTTGATGTCGTAGCCGAGCATGTTGCGGTCGGCGGGCGACCGCGTGGTGACCGACGTGCCGTAGAGGTCGTTGGTGCCGTTGAAGAAGTTCGAGCCCGGTGAGATGCCGTCGGCCAGCTGGGTGTTGTTGAGCCGGGCGAAGTCACCGCTGGTCGACAGGTCGCCCTCGTAGGCCACCATCGACAGCTGCGTGTCGACGGGGCCCGACAGCGGCGCCGTGAAGCCGCTGACCGTCACCGTCTCCGGGGTGCCCGAGCCGACCGCGCTGAAGCCGTCGAAGATCGTCAGGTTGCGCAGCGGCAGCCCGGGGGCCGAGTAGGCGACGGTGATCGACCAGCCGGCGTAGCGGTCCTGGCCGGTGCCGGCGACCACGTTGGCTCCCCAGTAGGTGCCGTTGCCGGCGGCCCTGACCAGGGAGGTGACGTCGGCGAACTCCTGGTAGGCGTTGCTGCTGGCGGTGTTGGGCCCGAACTCCTCCTGCGAGGTGATGGTCTGGTAGCCGCCGCCCGGCACCCGGAACTGCATCTGCGTGCGGGTGCCGGTGCCGGCCGTCCCGCCGGAGCCGGCCGAGAGGCGTGCGCCCCAGTAGAGACCGGCCCACAGCACCGTTGCGCCGGCGGGCAGGTCGAGGGCGGACGACGAGGAGTTGAACGTCGACCCGACGTTGTCGGCGTCGAGGTTGACCATGTTGAACGAGTTGTTGTTGACCGGGGACCCGGCCCGCGCGTTGGCGCAGGTGATGTTGCTCCCGACCGAGCCCGGCGGGCAGGTCAGCAGGTTGTTGCCGATCGAGACGATCGCGCCGTTGGCGTTGGTCGAGAACACCTGCGAGAACGGCGTCTCGTTGGCGACCGGCTCGAGCGAGTCGGGCACGGGCGTCGAGGGGAGTCCGGCCAGGTAGAGGGCGGTAACGAGGAACAGCAGTGCCGTTCGGCGGACGAGTCCCGAGGTCGTCCAACGCTTGCGATGCCTCATCGGCCACCTTCCCGAGTCACCGCACCCCCTGCGCGGTGGTCGTTACTCTAAGGCAGCCGGAGGGTGCTCGCCGCTCAGGCGCGTCCCGTCGGGGACAGCACCTCGATCCGCGGCCCCTTCGCCGGGTCCGGGCGCGGGTCGTAGTCGGGGGTGGCGACGTACGGCCGCCAGGCGAGGAGCTCGCCGAGGTGGCGGCGGACCGACGGCAGCACCTCGGTGACGGTGACGTCGCGGCCGAGCTCGCGCGACAGCGACGTGACGCCGGCGTCGTCGATGCCGCACGGGACGAACCGGTCGTACCACGCGAGGTCGACGTCGCAGTTGAGCGAGAACCCGTGCATGGTGACGCCGCCGCGGACCCGGATGCCGAGCGCTGCGATCTTGCGCTCGGGGCCGCGGTCGTCGGCCCGGAGCCAGACGCCGCTGCGGCCGGGCACCCGCGCGGTGGTGACTCCGAGGTCGGCGCAGACGCCGATCAGCGCCTCCTCGACCCGGCGCACGTAGTCGACGACCTTGACGTGGTCGGGCAGCCGCACGATCGGGTAGCCGACGAGCTGGCCCGGACCGTGGAAGGTGATCTTGCCGCCGCGGTCGGTCTCGACCACGGCCGCGCCGCCCGGGTCGGCGGGGTAGAAGTGCGGCTCGGTGCGCTTGCCGGCGGTGAAGACCGGGGGGTGCTCGAGCAGGAGGACCGTGTCGCCGGTGGTGCCCTCGCGGACCGCCGCGTGCAGCTCGCGCTGGAGGTCCCACGCCACCAGGTAGTCGATCGCGTCGGCGCCCAGGCCGACCTCCCGGAACACGAGGTCGCTCACGTCCGGAAGCGTACTCCGGGCCTGTGGATGACCGGATGCGGACGCCGTCGATCCGGGCGAGGCTGGGCGCATGGAGGATCGGGCCTCCCGGCGGACCGTCGCCGTCACTGCCGTGGTGCTGGTGGCGGTGGCCGCGCTGCTCGCGGTGGCGCTGACCGGCGGCACCACGCGCGATCCCGGGCACGGCGGGGCGAGCAGCGGGACGACGCCGCTGCGGGTGCCGCGCGACGTGACCCCGTCGGCCGCCCTCGCGTCGCTCACGGTGCTCCGCGACTGGGACCGTCGGCGCGCCGCTGCGTGGCGTGACGGCGACCCTGCCCGGCTGGGCGCGCTCTACGTGCCCGGCTCGGCGGCCGGTGCGCACGACGTCGCCATGCTCGAGCGCTGGGTCCGCCGTGGGCTGCGGGTGCGGGGGATGGCGATGCAGGTGCTGTCGGTCGACCTGCGGGTCCGCACCGATCGCCGGATCGTGCTCGAGGTGACCGACCGGCTCGCCGGCCCGGTCGCGGTCGGCCGGGGCCGACGGTGGCCGCTGCCGCGTGACGGGGTGAGCGTGCGGAGGCTGGAGTTCCGCCGTACGGCGGGCCGTTGGCTGCTCGCCGCGGTCCAGGCACAGCCTGGATCCACCGATTCCCCGCCACTGCGCGACCCCATCCGGGCGCGCTGGCTGCGTTGCCGCCGCTCGACGTGCACCCAGCATGCCTTCGCGACGGTCGCCTTGCCATCGCACCCGTCTGGGGCCGCTCGCTACGCGGCGAATCGGTGGATCCAGGCTCAGGCCGCGTCGAGCCCCGAAGCGACCACGTCGGCGACCGTCGGGTCGGCGAACTCGTAGCCCCAGCCGAGCAGCGCGGCCGGACGCACGCGCATCGACCCGAGCACGTCGGGAGCGACCCGTCCGGCAGCGAGCCGCACGAGCGGGGCAGGCGCGGGCAGGAGAGCCGGGCGGCGCACGGCGTCGGCGAGCGCGGCGGTGAACTCGGCGTTGGTCGCCGGCTCGGCGCACGACAGGTTGACGGGCCCCGTCGCGGTCGGGTGCTCGAGGAGGAACGCCACCGCCCCGACCCAGTCGCGCAGCGAGATCATCGGCATCCACTGCCGGCCCGCGCCGATCCGGCCACCGAGGCCCGCCTTGAACTGCAGCGCCTGCTGCTTGAGCGGAGCGCTGCGCCGGTCCTGCACCGGCGCGGTCCGCAGGAAGCACACCCGGGCGCCGGCGTCGACCGCCGGCGCCGCCGCTGCCTGCCAGTCGCGGCACACGCCGGTCATGAACGAGTGGCCGCGGCTGTCGGCGGACTCGGTGAGCTCGGCGTCGCCGTGGTCGCCGTACCACCCGACCGCGTTGCCGGCCAGGAACGCCGGCGGCCGCGCGGACGCCGCGATCGTGGCGGCCAGCAGGCCGGTGGTCGACACCCGGCTCTCTCGCAGCTCGCGCGCCCAGCGCGACGAGTGCGGGTTGCCGAGGGTGGGGGAGCCGGCGAGGTTGACGACGACGTCGGCCCCGGCCACGACGGTCGGGTCGACGACACCCGCGGTGGGGTCCCACGACGACTCCGAGACCGTCCGCGCCGGCCGGCGCACGAGCGCGGTGACCCGGTGCCCACGGCGCTCGAGCTCGGTGCGCAGGTGCGTGCCGAGGAACCCCGAGGACCCGGCCAGGACGACCGACAGCGACGACATGGCCCCACTCTGCCACCGCCGACCCAGCCGACACGCCGACCCAAGATCTGGTCCCCGATGTCGGCGGTCGTTCTACATATGGTGGTCGACGCAGCTGGTTCGACCGTCATCCCGGCAGGGCGGGCGGTCGTCGCAAGAGGGAACCCGGTGAGAGTCCGGGACTGCCCCGCAGCGGTGAGTGGGAACGGAAGCCGTCAACGGCACTGGGTCCGAGGACCTGGGAAGCGACGGCCGGTAGGTGTCTGCATGCAGGCGTGCCCGCGAGTCCGAAGACCTGCCAGCGCGTCACGCCCGCCGGGCGTGGCGGTCCGAGGCCTCGCGGGAAGGCCGACGGCTGGTACGGCGACCGCGCCTGCGGCGTCGTACGACCGTCCCTCCTCGCGTCCCCGGACCTTCCAGGACCGATCTCGCGAGGAGAGAGAAATGACGGTCACCCTTTCGCCGGGCTCTGCCACCGGCAGCACCCGCACCACGATGACGGTGCGCAAGCGCAACGGCGACACCGAGCACGTCGACGTCACGAAGATCGTGCGTGCCGTCGACCGGGTCGCGGCCGACCTGCCCGACGTCGACCCCATGCGGGTCGCGACCCGGACGATCAGCGGGCTGTACGACGGCGCGACCACCGCCGAGCTCGACCGGCTGTCGATCCAGACCGCCGCCGAGATGATCGGCGAGGAGCCGGAGTACTCCCGGCTCGCCGCGCGGCTGCTCGCCGGCTACATCGACAAGGAGGTGCGCAACCAGGGCATCGCGTCGTTCAGCCAGGCGATCGCGCTCGGGCACGCGGAGGGCCTCATCGGCGACGACACCGCCCGGTTCGTCAAGGACAACGCCCGCAAGCTCGACTTCGCCGTCGACGCCGAGCTCGCCGACGGCGCCGACCGCCGGTTCGAGTACTTCGGGCTGCGCACCGTCTACGACCGCTACCTGCTGCGGCACCCCACGAGCCGGCAGGTCGTCGAGACGCCGCAGTACTTCCTGCTCCGCGTCGCCTGCGGCCTCGCCCGTACGCCGGGGGAGGCGATCGGGTTCTACCGGCTGATGGCGTCGCTCGCCTACCTGCCGTCGAGCCCGACGCTGTTCAATTCCGGCACGCGCCACACGCAGATGTCGTCGTGCTACCTGGTGGACAGCCCGCGCGACGACCTCGACTCGATCTACTCCCGCTACGCGCAGGTCGCGAAGCTGTCGAAGTTCGCCGGCGGCATCGGCCTGTCCTTCTCGCGGGTGCGCTCGCGCGGCGCGCTGATCCGCGGGACCAACGGCCAGTCCAACGGGATCGTGCCGTTCCTCCGCACGCTCGACGCGTCGGTGGCCGCGGTCAACCAGGGCGGTCGACGCAAGGGCGCGGCCTGCGTCTACCTGGAGCCGTGGCACCCCGACGTCGAGGAGTTCCTCGAGCTGCGCGACAACACGGGGGAGGACGCGCGCCGTACCCACAACCTCAACCTGGCGCACTGGATCCCCGACGAGTTCATGCGGCGGGTCGAGGCCGACGAGGAGTGGTCGCTGATCGACCCCGACCAGGCGCCCGAGCTGCCGGACCTGTGGGGCGAGGCGTTCGACGAGGCCTACCGCCGGGCGGAGGCGGACGGCCGCGTCGTGCGGACCGTGCGGGCGCGCGACCTGTACGGCCGGATGATGCGGACCCTCGCCCAGACCGGCAACGGGTGGATGACGTTCAAGGACGCGAGCAACCGCACCTGCAACCAGACCGGCGACGAGGCGGGGACCGGCCGGCCGGTCGTGCACCTGTCGAACCTGTGCACCGAGATCATCGAGGTCTCCTCCGACACCGAGACCGCGGTCTGCAACCTCGGGTCGGTGAACCTCGCCCGGCACCTGACGGCGGACGGCATCGACTGGGACAAGCTGCGGGAGACGGTGCGGACGGCGCTGCCGCTGCTCGACCGGGTCGTCGACGTGAACTTCTACCCGAGTGCCGAGGCCGCCGCGTCCAACCCGCGGTGGCGTCCGGTCGGACTCGGCGTGATGGGCCTCCAGGACGTCTTCTTCGCGCTCGGGCTGGCGTTCGACAGCGAGGAGGCGCGGGAGCTCTCCACGCGCATCGCCGAGGAGATCTACCTGACGGCGCTCGAGGTGTCGTGCGCCCTCGCCGAGGAGCACGGCCCGCACCCGGCGTACGACGGGACGCGCGCCGCCGCCGGGCAGCTGCAGCCCGACCTGTGGGGTGTCACGCCCACCCAGGCCGAGCGCTGGGCGGCCCTGCGCGAGCGGGTCGCCGAGCACGGGCTGCGCAACTCGCTGCTCATCGCGATCGCGCCGACCGCGACGATCGCCTCGATCGCCGGCTGCTACGAGTGCATCGAGCCGCAGGTCTCCAACCTGTTCAAGCGCGAGACGCTGTCGGGGGAGTTCCTCCAGGTCAACGGCGCGCTGGTCCGCGAGCTCAAGGCGCGCGGTCTCTGGACGCCGGAGGTGCGCGAGGAGATCAAGCGCGCCGAGGGCTCGGTGCAGGGCATCGCCGCCCTGCCCGAGGACGTACGGCGCGTCTTCCGCACGGCGTGGGAGCTGCCCCAGCGGGCGCTCATCGACCTCGCGGCCGCGCGGGCGCCGTACATCGACCAGAGCCAGTCGCTCAACCTGTTCGTGGCCGGGCCGTCGATCGGGAAGCTCTCGTCGATGTACCTGCACGCCTGGAAGGTCGGGCTCAAGACGACCTACTACCTGCGGTCGCGGCCGGCGACCCGGATCCAGCAGGCGACCGTCTCCGTCGCCCAGCCCACCACCCTCAGCACCACCCTGCCCGTGAGCGACGCCGTCGCGTGCTCGCTCGAGAACCCCGAGACCTGCGAGGCCTGCGAATGAACACCACCAGCGACCGGATGCTGCTCGACCCCGGCATGAACCTGACCCTGCGCCCGATGCGCTACCCGCACTTCTACGACCGCTACCGCGACGCCATCAAGAACACCTGGACGGTCGAGGAGGTGGACCTCCACTCCGACCTGACGGACCTCGCGCGGCTGACCGATGCCGAGCGACACCTGGTGTCACGGCTCGTCGCGTTCTTCGCGACCGGCGACACGATCGTGGCCAACAACCTGGTGCTCAACCTCTACCAGCACGTCAACAGCCCCGAGGGCCGGCTGTACCTCTCGCGGCAGCTGTTCGAGGAGGCCGTCCACGTGCAGTTCTACCTGACGCTCCTCGACACCTACGTGCCCGACGAGGAGGAGCGCCACCAGGCGTTCGCGGCCGTCGACAACATCCCGTCGATCAAGCACAAGGCCGACTTCTGCTTCAGGTGGATCGACTCGGTCTTCGAGCTCGACCGGCTGGAGACGCGCGAGCACCGGCGGGCGTTCCTGCTCAACCTGATCTGCTTCGCGGCGGTGATCGAGGGCCTGTTCTTCTACGGCGCCTTCGCCTACGTCTACTTCCTCCGCTCGCGCGGCCTCCTCAACGGGCTGGCCTCGGGCACCAACTGGGTGTTCCGCGACGAGTCGATGCACATGGCGTTCGCGTTCGACGTCGTGGACACGGTGCGGGAGGAGGAGCCGGACCTGTTCGACGACGAGCTCGCCGCCCAGGTCCGGCAGATGATGATCGAGGGCGTCGACGCCGAGGCCCAGTTCGCCGAGGACCTGCTCGGCCAGGGCGTCGCCGGCTTGTCGACCGCGGACATGCGCGCCTACCTCGAGCACGTCGCCGACCGGCGGATGCAGCGGCTCGGGCTCGAGCCGATCTACGGCTCGGCCAACCCGCTGGCGTTCATGGAGCTCCAGGACGTGCAGGAGCTGTCGAACTTCTTCGAGCGCCGGGTGTCGGCCTACCAGGTCGGCGTCAGCGGCTCGGTCGGGTTCGACGAGGACTTCTAGCTCTCCTCAGTACGCCGAACGGCGGGCCTCCCTCCCGGGAAGCCCGCCGTTCGGCGTACGACGTCGATCAGACCTCGAAGGCGCCGGCCTCGAGGCGCTTCTTGACCTCCTGGAGGAACCGGCCGGCGTCGGCGCCGTCGACCAGGCGGTGGTCGTAGGTCAGCGCGAGGTAGACCATGTGGCGGATCGCGATGGTCTCGCCGAGGTCGGGGTCGTCGATGACGACCGGGCGCTTCACGACCGCGCCCGGGCCGAGGATGGCGACCTGCGGCTGGTTGATGATCGGCGTGTCCCAGAGGGCGCCCACGCTGCCGAGGTTGGTGATCGTGAACGTGCCGCCGGACAGCTCGTCGGGCGTGATCTTGTTGGTGCGGGTGCGCTCCGCGACGTCGGCGATCTTCTTCGCCAGGCCGGCGACGGACAGGTCGCCCGCCTCCTTGACGACCGGGGTCAGCAGGCCGCGCTCGGTGTCCACCGCGAACGCGACGTTCTCGCGGTCGTAGTAGGTGATCTCGCCGGCCTCGGCGTCGAGGTGCGCGTTGAGCTTCGGGTGCACCTTGAGCGCGTCGATCGCCGCCTTGGCGAAGAACGGCAGGTAGCTCAGCTTCACGCCCTCGCGTGCCAGGAAGTCGGCCTTGGAGGCCTCGCGCAGCCGGGCGACGTTGGTGACGTCGACCTCGACTACCTGCGTCAGCTGCGCCGACACCTGGAGCGACTGCGTCATCCGCTCGGAGATCACCTTGCGGAGGCGGCTGACCTTCTCGGTCGTGCCGCGCAGCGGCGACGGCGTCGCCGGCGCCGGAGCGGCCGCGGCGGGAGCCGAGGACTGAGCCGCCGGGGCGGAGGACTGCGCCGCGGGTGCCGCCGCCTTCTGCGCGGCGGCAGCATCGAGCACGTCCTGCTTGCGGATCCGACCGCCGACGCCGGAGCCCTTCACCGAGGCGAGGTCGACGCCGTGCTGCCCGGCGAGCTTGCGCACCAGCGGCGTGACGTAGCCGGCGCCCTCGCTCGCGGAGGACTCGGCCGGGGCGGCCTGCTGCTGCGGCGCGGCCTGCTGCTGCGGAGCCGCCTGCTGCTGCGGGGCCTCCTGCTGGGGCTCCGGCTGCGCGGGCGCCTGCTCCTGCTGAGCGGGCTCTGGCTGCGGCTCGGGCTCGGGCTCGGGCTGCGCGGGCGCCTGCTCCTGCTGCGCGGGCTCGGGCTGCGGCTCCGGCTCGGGCTCGGCGGGCGCGGACTGCTGGGCCGGCGCGCCGCTGCCGATGATGGCGAGCTCGGCACCGACCTCGACCGTCTCGTCCTCCTCGGCCTTGATCTCCAGCAGCGTGCCGGCGACCGGCGAGGGGATCTCGGTGTCGACCTTGTCGGTCGAGACCTCCAGCAGCGGCTCGTCGACGGCGACCTCGTCGCCGACCTGCTTGAGCCAGCGGGTGACCGTGCCCTCGGTGACCGACTCACCGAGCGCCGGCAGGGTCACCGGCGTGCCGGATCCGGATCCGCCACCGCCCTGCGCGGCGGGCTGGGCCGGCTGCTCGGCGGGCTGCTCCGGTGCCGACGGCTGCTCGGCCGGGGCGGGCTGCTCCTCCTGGGTGCTCTCCTGCGGAGCGGGCTCCTGCGCCGGCTCCTCCTGCTGGGCGTCCTCCTGCGGGGCCGACTCCTGCGCAGGGGCACCGCCGCCCTCGCCCTCGTCGCCGATCACTGCGAGCACCGCGCCGACCTCGACGGTGGCGTCCTCCTCGGCCTTGATCTCCAGCAGCGTGCCCGCGACCGGCGAGGGGATCTCCGTGTCGACCTTGTCGGTCGAGACCTCCAGCAGCGGCTCGTCGACGGCAACCTGGTCGCCGACCTGCTTCAGCCAGCGGGTGACGGTGCCCTCGGTGACGGACTCGCCCAGTGCGGGGAGGGGGACTTCGGTGGCCATGGATTCCTCTTCGGTTCGTCTCGGTTGCGGTTCGTTCGTGCCGGTCAGCTGTGGGCGTGCAACGGCTTCCCGGCCAGCGCCAGGTGGGCCTCGCCGAGGGCCTCGTGCTGCGTGGGGTGTGCGTGGACCAGGGGAGCCACGTCGTCGGGATGGGCCTCCCAGCCGTAGATCAGCTGGGCCTCGCCGATGAGCTCGCCGACGCCGTCGCCGACGAGGTGGATCCCGACCACCGGGCCGGCGCCCTCTCCCTCGAGCCGGCGCACGAGCTTCACGCTGCCCTGGGTCTTGCGAATCTGGCTGCGGCCGTTGCCGGCCAGGTCGTAGACGAGGGTCTGCACGGCGTCCGCGCCGTACTCCTCGACGGCCTGGGCCTCGGTGAGGCCGACCGATGCCACCTCGGGGCGGCTGTAGGTGACGCGCGGGATGCCGCGCTCGTCGATGGGGCGGGGCGCGAGGCCGGCGATGTGCTCGGCCACGAGGATGCCCTGCTGGAAACCGCGGTGGGCCAGCTGGAGGCCGGGCGTGATGTCGCCGACCGCCCAGACGCCCTCGACGTTGGTCGCGCAGCGCTCGTCGGTGAGCACGAAGCCGCGCTCCATCGCGACGCCCTGCTCCTCGTAGCCGAGTCCTGCGGTGCGGGGGCCGCGGCCGACCGCGACCAGAAGGACGTCGGAGGTGAGCGTGTCGCCGCCGGCCAGCGTCACCTCGACCCCGGTGTCGGTCGCCTTCGCGCCTTCGACCGCCGCGCCGGTGCGCACGTCGATGCCGCGCTTGCGGAACGCACGCTGCAGCGCTGCGGAGGACGCCTCGTCCTCGCCCGCGACCAGGCGGGAAAGCGCCTCGACGATCGTCACCTCGACGCCGAAGCTGCGCCACAGGCTGGCGAACTCGCAGCCGATGACGCCGCCGCCGAGCACGATGGCCGACCCAGGCAGCCGCTCGGGTCGCAGCGCGTGGTCGGAGGTCAGGATCCGCTCGCCGTCGACCTCGATGCCGGGCAGCAGGCGGGGCTCGGAGCCGGTCGCGAGCACGACGTGGTCACCGCGGTAGACGGTGCCGTCGACGGTCACCTCGCGCGGGCCGGTGAGCCGGCCGGCGCCCTGGACGACGGTGATGCCGCGGCTCTTGATCAGGCCGGTGAGGCCCTTGTGGAGCTTGTTCACCACACCGTCGGCGTAGGCGACCACCCGGTCGGGGTCGATGCCGTCGAGGGTCGCGCGGACGCCGTACTGCTCGGACTCGCGGGCGGCGTCGGCGACCTCGGCGGCGTGCAGCAGCGCCTTGGTCGGGATGCATCCCACGTGCAGGCAGGTGCCGCCCAGCCGGTCGGCCTCGACGAGGGTGACGGTGAGGCCGAGCTGCGCCGCGCGCAGAGCACATGCGTACCCCCCGGATCCCGCTCCGAGGATCACCACGTCGACCACGGGCCCCATCCTTGCATCACACCGGGCACGCGCCGCAACGACCTCGGCTACCGATCGGTAGCGATCTCGGGGTGCTGCTGTGGCCGATGGGGCAAACTTGGGCCCATGGCGTTGTGGGACCGGTTCCGCCGGGGCACGAGGATGAGGGCGCCGGCGAAGGACGCCGCGCGCACCGGGTCGACCCGTGTCCGCGCCGCCGACAAGGCCGACGAGCAGCACCTGCACGAGTGGGTCGGTGCCCGCCGCGGGGTCGAGGGGTTCGTCGAGCCGCGCACGGCGGTCAGCGACGTCACCCTCCTCCTCGTCGCCCACGACGGCGAGTGGACCCGCCGCCGGGTGCCGTCGGTCAGGTGGGCCCACGACTTCTGCAACCGCCACCAGGTCCCGTCGTACGACGCCGCCGTCGTCGGCGTGCCGCAGCGGATGCGCGACTACAACTCCCGGATGCGCAAGCAGCAGAAGGCGGCCGACTACCAGCAGTACGAGCCGCGCGACGAGTCCTAGGAGCCGTCGGCCGCCAGCGCGCGGCAGAGCTCCACGAGCGTCGCGACGCCGTAGCCGGTCGCCCCCGAGGTCCAGTGGCCCGACGGGCCCCCCTTGTTGAAAGTCGGGCCGGCGATGTCCAGGTGGCCCCAGGGCAGGCCGCCGGTGAACTCCCGCAGGAACGCGGCGGCGAACAGCCCGCCGCCCCACCGGATCAGGTCGTGCTGCGCGAGGTCGGCGACCTTGCTGGAGCGGATGCGCTCGTCCATGTAGTCCGGGATCGGCATCGGCCAGGCGTCCTCGCCGGCGGCCTCGGCCGCCGCCAGCAGCTGGCTGACGACCTCGTCGCTGCCCATCACTCCGGCGAGCCGGTCGCCGAGCGCGACGACCATGTGACCGGTGAGCGTCGCGACGTCGACCATCAGGTCCGGCTCGCGCTCGACGGCCAGCCCCATCGCGTCGACGAGGACCAGCCGGCCCTCGGCGTCGGTGTTGAGCACCTCGACCGTCGTGCCGGTGTAGGTCGTGAGCACGTCGCCGGGGCGCATCGACCCGCCGCCGACCATGTTCTCGGCCAGGGCGGCGAACGCCGAGATCCGGATCGGCAGCCCGAGCCGGGCGATCGCGAGCGTCGCCTGGACGACGGCCGCCGCGCCGGCCATGTCCTCCTTCATGGTCGGCATGCTGTTGGCCGGCTTGATCGAGAGCCCGCCCGAGTCGAACGTGATGCCCTTGCCCACCAGGGCCAGGTGGGTGGTCGCGTGCTTGGGGGAGTAGGTCAGCTCGACCAGCCGCGGCGGCGCGGCGGAACCCGCCCCGACGGCGAGGATGCCGCCACAGCCGAGCTCGGCCAGCCGTACCTCGTCGAGCACCTCGACCTTGACCTTGCCGCGGCCCTTCAGCTCCTTGTTGGTCGCCGCGACCGCCGTCTCGACCGCCTCGGCGAGGGCGGGCGGGGTCAGGTCGCCCGGCGGCGTGTTGACCCAGTCGCGGGTCGCCGCGACGGCGTCGACCACGACGCCGGCCTGCTCGAGAGCCGCTGCCATCTCCTTCCGGCGGGCACCGCCGCTGAGGACGACGACCTCGGCCGACCGGGTGTCGCTGGTGCGGGACTTGTACGTCGTGAACGTGTAGCCGCCGAGCCGGTAGCCCTCGACCACCGCGCGCACCAGGTCCGGGGTGTCGGCGGGCAGCGCGAGGGCGACACTCGCGGCGTTCGTGACGGCCCGGGCGGCGTTGCCCGCGGCGCGTCGTACGTCGGCCGGGCCGGGGTCGGCGCCGAGGCCGACCAGCACGAGGAGCGGCGACCCGATGGTGCCGCCGGTGGGGACCTTGACCACCTCGCCGGCGCGACCGGTCACGCCGAGCGTCGCGAGCAGGCCGCGGAGCTTGCGGCCGTAGGCCTTCGCGACGTCCTCGCCGCCGGCCGCGAGGCCGGCGCCACCCGCGGCGCCGTCGTCGGCCGGCACCACCCCGACGACCACCGCCTCGGCCTTGGTCTTGGCCGGGCTGGCGTTCCGGAGGGTGTACGACGTCACCGGCGCAGGATATAGATTCCGCCGCATGGCCGACGCATCTCCTCCCACTGATCTGCTCCGCTCGCCGCTGCACGACCGCCACGAGGCGCTCGGGGCGAAGTTCGCCGAGTTCGGCGGGTGGCTGATGCCGCTGGAGTACTCGACCGGCGTCGTCAAGGAGCACACCGCCGTGCGCACCGGCGTCGGCATCTTCGACGTCAGCCACCTCGGCAAGATCGTCGTCCGCGGCCCGGGCGCGGTCGGGTTCGTCAACGCGACCCTGAGCAACGACCTCGGGCGCATCGGTCCCGGCCGGGCGCAGTACACGCTGTGCCTCGACCAGGAGACCGGCGGCATCGTCGACGACATCTTCAGCTACTACCGCGACGACGAGCACGTGCTGCTCGTGCCCAACGCCGCCAACAACGCCGAGGTGTTCAAGCGGCTGAGCGCGGCCGCCCCCGACGGCGTCGAGGTCGTCAACCAGCACGAGGACTACGTCGTGCTGGCGGTGCAGGGCTCCACGTCCGACGAGGTCGTCGCGGGCGCCGGCTTCCCGGTCGGCCACGACTACCTGACGTTCGTCGAGGCGCCGTTCGAGGGCGCGACGGTCGTCGTCTGCCGCACCGGCTACACCGGTGAGCGCGGCTACGAGCTGATCGCCCCGTCGTCGGTGGCGCCGCAGCTGTGGGACGCGCTCATGAGCGCCGGCGCGCCGTACGACATCACGCCGGCGGGCCTCGGCGCGCGCGACACCCTGCGCACCGAGATGGGCTATCCGCTGCACGGCCAGGACATCTCGCCCGAGACCACGCCCAACGAGGCCCGCCTCGGCTGGGCGGTCGGCTGGAAGAAGCCCGAGTTCTGGGGCCGCGACGTGGTGCTCGCCGAGAAGGAGAAGGGCGCCCGCCGCAAGCTCGTCGGGCTGGTGGCGACCGGACGGGCGATCCCGCGCCCGCACATGGGCATCTCCCTGGTCCCCGACGTGCTGCTGGGCGAGGTCACCTCCGGCACCTTCTCGCCGACGCTGAAGAAGGGCATCGCGCTGGCGCTCGTCGCGAGCGTGGTCGCCGACGACGCCGAGGTCAGCGTCGACGTCCGCGGCCGGCGCGAGGTCTTCAAGATCGTCAAGCCGCCGTTCGTCGACCCGTCCGTGCGGGAGGCCTGACGTGTTGCCCGACCAGCCCCCGATGTTCCGCCCGCCGTCGCCGGCCGAGCGCCCGTGGTGGTGGCGCCTCGAGGACGCCTCCGGCGCCGAGGTCGCACTTCCCGACGAGGTCCACGAGGAGTACGGCGACCGCCGCTTCGCGTCGCAGGCCGACGCCGAGTCGTGGATCGGCGAGACGTGGCCGCCGCTGCTGGAGGCCGGCGTCACCGCCGTGACCCTGCTCGAGGTCGACCGCGTCGTCTACGGCCCGATGCCGCTGTCGGCCGGCTGACGATGGCCCGTCGTTTCAGCCAGGTCGACGTCTTCAGCGACCGGCCGCTGCTCGGGAACCCGGTCGCGGTCGTGCACGACGCCGACGGGCTGACCGACGAGCAGATGGCCGCGTTCGCGCGGTGGACGAACCTCTCGGAGACCACGTTCCTGCTGGCGCCGACCGACCCCGCCGCCGACTACCGGCTGCGGATCTTCACGACCAGCGGCGAGCTGCCGTTCGCCGGTCACCCGACCCTGGGATCGGCGCACGCGTGGCTGGCGGCCGGCGGCGTGCCCAAGGACGACGGGCGCCTGGTCCAGGAGTGCGGCGCCGGACTGGTGGCGCTCCGGCAGTCGGAGCGGATCGCGTTCGCCGCGCCGCCGCTGGTGCGCAGCGGCCCGGTCGCCGACGCCGACCTCGACCGGGTCGCCCGGGCACTGCGGATCGGCCGCGACGACATCGTCGACGCGGCGTGGACCGACAACGGGCCGGGCTGGGTCTCGGTGCTGATGCGCGACGCGGACGCCGTGCTCGCCGTCGAGCCCGACCTGATGGCGTTCGGCGACCTCGACATCGGTCTCGTCGGGTCGCACCCGCCGGGCTCCGAGGCGACCGTGGAGGTGCGGGCGCTGTGCCTGGGCACGGCGTCGTCGAGGACCCGGTGACCGGCAGCCTCAACGCCGGCATCGCCCAGTGGCTCACCGGCAACGGCACGCTGCCGGCGTCGTACGTCGCCCGCCAGGGGACGGCCATCGGCCGTGCCGGCCGGGTGCACGTCGACACCGACGACGACGGCACGATCTGGGTCGGCGGTGACACCCGGCTGACGGTCACCGGCACCGTCGACGTCGGCGACTAGGCTCGGGCTCGTGCAGGCCTACCTCGATCTCCTCCAGCGCATCCTCGACGAGGGGGTGGAGAAGGGCGACCGCACCGGCACCGGCACGCTGAGCGTCTTCGGCCACCAGATGAGGTTCGACCTGACCGCCGGCTTCCCGCTCGTGACGACCAAGAAGATCCACACCCGCTCGGTGTTCGGCGAGCTGCTGTGGTTCCTGCGCGGCGACACCAACGTCAAGTGGCTCCAGGACCGCGGCATCACCATCTGGGACGAGTGGGCCGACGAGAACGGCGACCTCGGCCCGGTCTACGGGGCCCAGTGGCGCTCGTGGCCCGCCCCCGACGGGCGCCACATCGACCAGCTGGCCCAGGTGATCGACCAGATCCGCGCCAACCCCGACAGCCGGCGCCACATCATCAGCGCCTGGAACCCGGCCGAGGTCGACAACATGGCGCTGCCGCCGTGCCACTCGCTGTTCCAGTTCTACGTCGCCGAAGGCCGGCTCTCGTGCCAGCTCTACCAGCGCAGCGCCGACGTGTTCCTCGGCGTGCCGTTCAACATCGCGTCCTACGCGCTGCTGACGCACATGGTCGCCCAGGTGACCGGTCTCCAGGTGGCGGAGTTCGTGCACACGCTCGGCGACGCACATCTCTACTCCAACCACCTCGAGCAGGCCCACCTCCAGCTCGGCCGCGACCCCCGCGCGCTGCCGACGCTCGTCCTCAACCCGGCCATCACCGAGATCGACGGCTTCGACCTCGAGGACATCGGCGTCGAGGGCTACGACCCGCACCCGGCGATCAAGGCCCCGATCGCGGTATGAGCACCCCGGCGGGCCGGCGCGTCACGATGGTGGCCGCCGTGGCGGAGAACGGCGTGATCGGCGCCGACGCCGACATCCCCTGGCACCTGCCCGAGGACTTCGCGCACTTCAAGCAGACGACGATGGGCCACGTGCTGGTGATGGGCCGCACGACCCACGAGGGGATCGGCCGCCCTCTGCCCGGCCGCACCACGATCGTGCTGACCTCCAACCCCGACTGGGCCGACGAGGGCGTCCACGTCGCGCACTCGATCACCGAGGCCCTGGAGCTCGCCGACCGGCTGCTCGACGGCCAGCCCGCCGACCGCCAGGTCATGATCGGGGGCGGCGCCGCGGTCTACGCCGCGGCGATGCCGTACGCCGACGTGCAGGTGATCAGCGAGGTCCCGCTGAGCCCCGAGGGCGACACCCGCTACCCACCGTTCGAGGGCAAGCGCTGGCGCGAGGTCTCCCGCGACCCCCGCGACGGCTTCACGATCGTCACCTGGGAGCGCGTCTTCGCCTGCGGCTGACCGTCGACCGGCGGGCTGGGACCGGGCTGGCAGGCTGGGCCCATGACCGTAGAGCTCCGGGTGTTCACCGAGCCCCAGCAGGGCGCCTCCTACGACGACCTCCTCGAGGTCGCCCGCACGGCCGAGGAGCTCGGCTTCGGGGCGTTCTTCCGCTCCGACCACTACCTGACGATGGGCGGCGACGGGCTGCCCGGCTCCACCGACGCGTGGACCACGCTGGCCGGGCTGGCTCGGGAAACCAGCACGATCCGGCTCGGGACGCTGATGACCAGCGCCACCTTCCGCCACCCCGGCGTGCTGGCCATCCAGGCCGCGCAGGTCGACGCGATGAGCGGCGGGCGCCTCGAGGTCGGGATCGGCGCCGGCTGGTTCAACGCCGAGCACACGGCGTACGGCATCCCGTTCCCGTCGACGAAGGAGCGGTTCGAGCGCTACGCCGAGCAGCTCGAGCTCATCACCGGCCTGTGGCGCACGCCGGTGGGGGAGACCTACGACTTCGCCGGCACCCACTACCAGCTCGCCGACTCGCCGGCGCTCCCGAAGCCCGCCCAGCGTGACGGCCACGCCGGCGGCCCGCCGGTGATCATCGGCGGCGTGGGCGCGCGGAAGACGCCCGCGCTCGCAGCCCGCTACGCCGACGAGTTCAACCTGCCTTTCGTCGACCTCGACACGACCAAGACCCAGTTCGACCGGGTCCGCGCCGCGGCCGAGGACATCGGCCGCGACCCCGGCTCGCTGGTGTGGTCCAACGCGCTGGTGCTGTGCGTGGGGTCCGACGAGGCCGAGGTTGCCCGCCGGGCCGCCGCGATCGGCCGCGAGGTCGACGAGCTGCGCGTCAACGGGGTGGCTGGCACGCCCGACGAGGCGGTGGAGAAGATCCGCGCGTACGCCGGGCTGGGCGCCCAGCGGATCTACCTCCAGACGCTCGACCTGTCCGACCTCGACCACCTGCGCCTGGTCGCCGCGGAGGTCATGCCGCACGTGTGAGTGCAAGGGATCCCGACCGGGAGCGATAGCCTTGCGGCATGACTGCTGCGCCTTTCGGCACCGTGCTGACCGCGATGGTGACGCCGTTCAACGAGGACGGCACGGTTGACCTGGACGGGGTCCAGAAGGTGGCCCGCCACCTCGTCGACCACGGCCACGACGGGATCGTGGTGTCCGGCACGACGGGTGAGTCGCCGACCACCACCGTCGCCGAGGACGGCGAGACGCTCGCCGCGATCCGCGACGCGGTCGGCGGCGACGTGAAGCTGGTCGCCGGCATCGGCACCAACGACACCCGCACCACTCTCGAGCTCGCGGCCCAGGCCGAGAAGGTCGGCGCCGACGGGCTGCTCCTCGTGACGCCCTACTACAACAAGCCCGGCCAGCGCGGCATCCTCGAGCACTTCCGCCAGGTGAGCGGCTCCACCGGCGTGCCGGTGATGCTCTACGACGTGCCCGGCCGCACGGGCAGCGCACTGTCCTTCGAGACCTACGCCGAGGCGATCAAGATCGACAACGTGGTCGCGGTCAAGGAGGCGGTCGGCGACTTCGCCCGCGGCGTGCGGCTCACCGAGATGGGCTACGCCGTCTACTCCGGAGACGACGAGGCCAACCTGGCCTGGCTCGCCCACGGCGCGGTCGGCTTCGTGTCCGTCGTCGGCCACGTGCTCGGCGACCGGCTGCGACAGATGTACGACGAGTACCACCACGGCGATCCCACCGCAGCGCTCGACACGTTCGCCGGGATGCTCCCCGCGATCGACGCCATCATGGGCGCGCCCAACTACGGCGCGACCGCTGCGAAGGCCGCGCTCCAGCTGACCGGGGTCCTCGACAACCGGCGCGTCCGGCCGCCGCTCGTGGAGCTCGACGACGAGGAGCTCGCCGCCCTGCGGGCCGGTCTCGAGGCCGCGGGCATCGAGGTCACCGCATGAGCCACCCGCACCCCGAGCTGAGCGCCCCGCCGGCTCTGCCCGAGGGCGGCCTGCGCGTCATCCCGCTCGGCGGCCTCGGCGAGGTCGGCCGCAACATGACGGTCTTCGAGTACGACGGCCGCCTGCTCATCGTCGACTGCGGCGTGCTGTTCCCCGACGACAGTCAGCCGGGGGTCGACCTGATCCTCCCCGACTTCTCGCCGATCCGGGACCGCCTCGACCAGGTCGAGGCGCTCGTGCTGACCCACGGCCACGAGGACCACATCGGCGCCACGCCGTACCTGCTCCGCGAGCGCGAGGACATCCCGCTCGTCGGCTCCGAGCTGACCCTGGCGCTGGTCAACAGCAAGATCCGCGAGCACCGGCTCAAGCAGACCTCCTTCACCACGGTGAAGGAGGGCGACCGCCTCACGTTCGGGCCGTTCGACCTCGAGTTCGTCGCGGTCAACCACTCCATCCCCGACGCGCTGGCCGTCGCGATCCGCACCGGCGCCGGACTCGTGCTGCACACCGGCGACTTCAAGATGGACCAGCTGCCCCTCGACGGCCGGATCACCGACCTGCGCGCGTTCGCCCGCCTCGGTGAGGAGGGCGTCGACCTGTTCATGACCGACTCCACCAACGCCGAGGTGCCCGGGTTCACCACCCAGGAGAAGAAGATCACCCCGGTCCTGGAGCAGGTGTTCCGCGAGTCCAAGCAGCGGATCATCGTCGCGTGCTTCGCCTCGCACGTGCACCGCGTGCAGCAGGTGCTCGACGCGGCCGTCGCCCACGACCGCAAGGTCGCCTACGTCGGGCGGTCGATGGTGCGCAACATGGGCATCGCCCGCGACCTGGGCTACCTCACGATCCCGCCCGGCGTGATGGTCGAGGCCAAGCAGCTCGCCGACCTCCCGCCCGAGCGACAGGTGCTGATCTCCACCGGGTCGCAGGGCGAGCCGCTGAGCGCCCTGTCGCGGATCGCGCAGCGCAGCCACAACTTCGTCCACCTGGAGGAGGGCGACACCGTGGTGCTGGCCTCCAGCCTGATCCCCGGCAACGAGAACGCCGTCTACCGGGTCATCAACGGCCTCGCCCGGCACGGCGCCCGCGTCGTGCACAAGGGCAACGCGCTCGTGCACGTCAGCGGCCACGCCAGCGCCGGCGAGCTGCTCTACTGCTACAACATCGTCAAGCCGCGCAACGTCCTGCCGATCCACGGCGAGATCCGGCACATGCTGGCCAACGCCGACATCGCCCGCCAGACCGGGGTCGACAACGTCGTGATCGCCGAGGACGGCGTCGTCGTCGACCTGGTCGACGGTGTGGCCTCGGTCGTCGGCAAGGTCGCCTGCGGCAACGTCTTCGTCGACGGCCAGACCGTCGGCGACATCACCGAGTCCGAGCTCAAGGACCGGCTGATCCTCGGCGAGGAGGGGTTCATCTCCGTCATCGTCGTGGTCGACTCCGTCAGCGGCAAGGTCTCCGCCGGACCCGAGATCCACGCCCGCGGCCACGCGTGGGACGACTCCTCGTTCGAGGAGATCAAGCAGCCGATCATCGACGCGCTCGACAGGGCGATCGCCGAGGGCACCACCGACGCCCACCAGCTCCAGCAGACCGTACGGCGCGTCATCGGCCGCTGGGTCAGCAACACCCACCGGGCGCGGCCGATGATCATCCCGGTCGTCGTCGAGGCGTAGGCAACGAAGAAGCCCCCCGCCGAACCGGCGGGGGGCTTCGTCGTGCTGCTAGGCGGCTACCTCACGACCTTGACCGTGAAGGTGTCCTTGCTGGCCTCGAAGCTCGCGTTGCCGAGGTAGGACGCGACGAGCTTGTTCTTGCCGAGCGGCAGGGACTTGGTCACCTTGATGACGGCCACGCCGTTCTCCAACGTCGCCGAGCCGAGCTTGGTGGTGCCCTTCTTCAGGACCACCTTCCCGTTCGGGGTGGCGTCGGGCGAGCTCACCTTGACCCTCACCGTGAACGGCTTGCCCTTCTTGATCGGGTCGGGCTTGACCGACACGAACTTGGTGGTGGTCGGCGCCTGCTCCGCGGCGTCGTCGACACAGCTGGCGACGGTGACGTTGTCGATGTACCAGCCCTCGACGCCGTTGCAGCCGTCACGACCCAGGTCGAACCGGAAGTTGACGGTCTGCCCCGCGTCCGCGATCGCCGACAGGTCGATGATCGACGTGCCCCACGAGCCGCCGAGCTCGCCACCGTCGGTGCCGGTCCAGGCCTCCTCGCCGGCCATCGGGCCGCCCTGCTCCGGGTCGAGGTGGCCACCGGGCGCGTTGTAGAGGTAGGCCTCGGCGGGCACGAGCTCGAACTCACCGCCGTCGACGCTCACCTTGACGTTGGCGCCGTCCCACTCCGCCTCGGTCGCCACGTAGTGGTCGAAGGAGAGGCGCGGGCTCTCACCGTCGGGGACGGTGAGGTCCGGGGACACCAGCCCGGTCCGGCTGGTCAGGTCGTTCGGCCCGCCGTCGCACTGTCCGGTGGTCGGGTCCGGGCTGAACGCGGTGCCGCCCGAGTGCTCGGGAGCGTTGAACACCTGCTCCCAGGGCAGCGAGTTGTCGTTGTAGACGAACTCCTCGTCCAGGGTCCACCCGGCCAGGCCCTCGTCGCCCTCGAAGTCCTCCGAGAACGACACCTCCTCCGACGTACCGTCGCCACACTCCAGCGACGGTGCGCCGGGCTGCAGCAGGGGCTGCCAGTCACACTGCTCGGTCGGGTCGAGCCGGAGCTCGGTCTCCGCGATGGCGGCGGTCACCGACGCGCAGTCGGCGGCCGTCATGCCGTCCTGGATGACCTCCGGGTTGCCGACCCCGCCGTCCGAGCCGTCGGCCTCGGTCGGGTCTCCCAGCGTGATCTTCTCGATATCCGCCCCGGTGAGCGCCGTGCACGAGGCCTCGAGCGCGTCGGCCAGGTCGGGGAAGAACGACGTCGGCGTCAGGAAGTGGTACTGCGAGTACCAGAACAGCCACGCGGCCTTGTCCATCCCGATCGGCTCGACGACGCCCGGAAGGCCGTCGACGAGGATCGCGAAGGTGCGGTTCACGACGCCGGAGTTGGTGTGCACCCCGCCGGAGTCGTCCGCCGCGCAGTGGTACTCCGCGTCGGACACCTTGCCCGGGTCGCCGTAGCAGTTCGGATTCCACATGTCGCGGATCGCGCCGCCGAACGCCGGGTCGTTCTCGCCTGACAGCCAGCGGTAGCTCTCGTCGGTGTCGGCCGGGACGGCGGCGATCTCGAAGGTCACCGGCTCGCCCGCGGACTTGAACTTCGCCCCGTCCTCGTTGGTCACCATCACGCCGTAGATCTCGGCGGTGCCGGGCATCGAGACCGGCGGCCGGCCGGCGACGCTGTCGCCCACGACGATGCCGAGCGCGCCGGCGTCGACAGCGTTCTGGGTCTTCTGCACGAATGGGCAGGTGCCGCGGTCGACGTACGCCCAGTTGCCCGCGACCGCCGCCGCGTTGTCGAACGGGGAGCAGCCGTCGGTGGTCGACGGCCCTTCCTCGTTCGCGGCGTCCGCCGCGACCACGGCCGTGCCGGTCACGCCGGCCTGGGTGATGACCGGGCCGAACGACGCCGGGGCCGCGGTGCACGGACCGGCGACGCTCGCCGGTGCGGTGATCTCCATGGTCACCTCGGCACGGGTGAACTCCGAGCACTTGCCGGCCTCGCGAAGCACGGCGCCGCCGGCGTCGCCGTCCTCACCGAGCTCGTTGTGACGCTCGTTCTTCATGTCGACGACCTCGCCCCAGATGTCGGAGTAGGCCTCGTTCATCGCGCCCGCCTGCCACTGGTAGATCAGGCCGGACGTGGACTCCGTGTAGGCGTGGCCCCACTCGTGGGCGACCGTGTCGTCACCGGTGACGCCGGAGCAGTAGTTGGTCGTGACGCCGTTCCAGTTGGCGTTGGGGCAGCTGATCCGCGGGTCGTTGTTGACCGTGATCATCTTGCCGCCGGTGCCGTCCCAGGCGTTGTAGCCGAACGTGTTGCGGAACATCCAGTAGGACTCGCCGGTGGCGAGGACCTCGTTCTGCTGGTCCTCGTCGAGGTCGGCGGGGAAGGGGTCGCCCTCGGCCCACACGGGCTCGTCGAGGCCGCCGACGAAGTCGTCGTCGGGGTCGTCCGGGGTGCCGTTGTCGTCGACGTAGGCCTCGTAGAGCTCGCGGTCGAGCGCGTGCGCGATCATCGACCACCGGTTGAGCGGCTTGTTGGTGGTCGCGTCGAGGATCAGCGTCTCCCGGATGGTGGCCTCGTTCCAGACCTCGGCGACCCAGGCGAGACGGGCGTCGCCGTCGATCCCGCGGGTCGATCCGGTCCGGTAGACCATCAGCTCGATCGAGCGCACCTCGAGCCCACCGGTGTAGGCCGGCGCGGTGCCGTCCTCGTAGCCACTCGGCTGCGACTCGACCAGCGCGAGCGCCCGTGCCCGCGCGTCGGCCTCGGAGACCTTGGGCGAGGTGCCGATCGAGATGTCAGGGGCGACGTATCCGTTGACCGAGGTGAGGCTGCCGTGCTGGTCGACGTGGGCGTGCAGCTCGGCGCCGAACACGGGGACGCCGCGGTAGTCCTGGGCGTAGGTGAAGGTCCAGCCGGTCTGGTCCTTGGCGACGTCGGGCGTGCGCTTCAGCTGGCCGGGAGCCGCGCCGAAGCCGACGGCGAACTCGTCGAGGTAGGCGTCGGCCTTGGCCGCGGCCTCGGCACGGGAGTCGGCGGCGACGTCGGGCAGGAGGTCGGCGTTGGCGCCGGCCGCCCGGACGAAGCCGACCTCGCCGGTGGCGGGGTTGGCGCGGACCTTGACCCGGCCGTCGGCGGTGGACCGCATCTGGTCGACCACCGAGGGGTCCGGCTTCGGTGCTGCCGCGTTGGCGCTCAGCGCCGGGGGTGCTGCCATTCCGGCGGCGATGAGAGCGAGGCCCAGAGTCAGACTCCGGCCTCGGTTGAGGATCTTCACCGAGAGTTCCCTTCAGTGAACTAATTTTCGGGGGAGTGCGGCCGAGGGGCGCGCACGTCCGGAACCCTAGGTGTGCTCTGGCTCACGGTCTAGATGCAGTTTCCTGCGACCTGTCGCCCGCTGTTCGTCCGTGGTTTGCACAAACACGAAATCGGCTTCTCCGGCGCGGCGACACGCTCGCGTGATGCCTGTGACTGGTGTTGCTGATGGGTAGGTTGATGACCATGGCGACCCGTACGTCTTCCCCGACGGCGTCGCGCAGCAGGACCACGACCTCCTCCCGCAGCACCAGCGCGAAGAAGAAGTCAGCCAGCTCGCGATCCCGTAGTACGAAGAAGAAGCCCGCGTCCCGCTCGACGAGCGGGCGTTCCTCAGCGCGCCGTCCGGCGCCCCGCGCGGTCCGCAACGGCCCGGGACCGGTGGCGCGCGGGTTCACCGCGCTCGGCCGTGGGGTCGCCGCGATCTGGCTCGCCGTCGCCCACGCGCTCGGCGCCCTGGTGCGGAGCATCATCGGCGGGGCCCGGGACATCGAGCCCGAGCAGCGCCGCGACGGCGCCGGGCTGTTCCTCTTCGGCGTGGCGGTGATCGTGGCCGCGGCCGTGTGGTTCGAGGTGCCCGGCGGCTTCATGGACTTCGTGCGGGCCGCGGTCTCCGGCACGGTCGGCAAGATCGGCTGGCTCGCGCCGCTCGGCGTGCTGCTGGCCGGCTGGCGGGTCATGCGCGACCCGGTGCACAACGGCCCGGCCGGCCGCCAGGTGATCGGCTGGGCGGCGCTCTCGTTCGGCGTGCTCGGCATCGTGCACATCGCGAACGGGAGCCCCCAGCCCGTCGACGGCGACACCATGGCCCTGCGCGACGGCGGGGGAGCGGTCGGCTACGTCGTGTCCGCCCTGCTCCTCGACCTGCTGCGCTCGTCGTACGTCGTGGTCCCGCTGCTCGCGCTGCTCGGCTTCTTCGGGGTGCTCGTCATCACCGCGACCCCGCTCTACCGGGTCCCGGACCGGCTGCGCGACCTCGCCGACCACCTGTTCGGCCACCCGCACGGCGGCGAGGGGGAGCAGACCCAGCCGATCCGGCTGGACGACACGTTCGAGCGCAACGGCGACCCGGCCTACGACACCCCGCTGCTGGAGGAGCCGAAGCGCAAGCGGCGCAAGAAGGCCGCGGCCGACGACCTCGACCGCGACATCAACGAGAGCATGGAGCTGCTCGCGCCGATCGACGCCGACCTCGACGCGCCGCCGGCCACGCCGGCGCCCCTCGTCCCCGAGGACGTCGTCGAGACCGGCGAGCTCGAGCCCCCGCCGCACAGCGAGATCCCGCAGCGCGTCGAGCAGCTCGCGCTGTCCGGCGACATCGTCTACTCCCTTCCCGAGGGGACGGTCCTCAAGGAGGGCTCGCCCCACCGGGCCCGCACCAAGGCCAGCGACGCGGTCGTCGACCGGCTCACCCAGGTGCTCGACGAGTTCGGCATCGACGCCCAGGTCACCGGCTACACCCGCGGCCCGACCGTCACCCGCTACGAGATCGAGCTCGGCACCGGCGTGAAGGTCGAAAAGATCCTCGGGGTCCAGCGCAACATCTCCTACGCCGTCGGCTCCGAGGACGTCCGGATCCTCAGCCCGATCCCCGGCAAATCCGCGGTCGGCGTCGAGATCCCCAACGTCGACAAGGAGATCGTGTCGCTCGGCGACGTGCTCCGGTCCAACGCGGCCCGCAACGACCACCACCCGATGGTCGCCGGGCTCGGCAAGGACGTCGAGGGCGGGTTCGTCGTCGCCAACATGGCGAAGATGCCGCACCTGCTGGTCGCCGGCGCCACCGGCTCCGGCAAGTCGAGCTTCATCAACTCGCTGATCACGTCGATCCTGATGCGCGCCACGCCCGACGAGGTGCGGATGATCATGGTCGACCCGAAGCGGGTCGAGCTCAACAACTACGAGGGCGTGCCGCACCTGATCACGCCGATCATCACCAACCCCAAGAAGGCCGCCGAGGCGCTCGCGTGGGTCTGTCGCGAGATGGACATGCGCTACGACGACCTGGCCAACTTCGGGTTCCGCCACATCGACGACTTCAACAAGGCAGTGCGGGCGGGGAAGGTCGAGGTGCCCGCCGGCAGCGAGCGGGTGCTGTCGCCGTACCCCTACCTGTTGGTGATCGTCGACGAGCTCGCCGACCTGATGATGGTCGCGCCGCGCGACGTCGAGGACTCGGTCGTCCGCATCACGCAGCTCGCGCGTGCCGCCGGCATCCACCTGGTGCTCGCGACCCAGCGGCCGTCGGTCGACGTCGTCACCGGCCTGATCAAGGCCAACGTGCCGTCCCGGCTGGCGTTCGCGACCTCGTCGCTCGCCGACAGCCGCGTCATCCTCGACCAGCCCGGCGCGGAGAAGCTGGTCGGCCAGGGTGACGGGCTGTTCCTGCCGATGGGTGCGTCGAAGCCGATAAGAGTCCAGGGCTCGTGGGTCACCGAGAAGGAGATCCACGAGGTCGTCAAGCACTGCAAGCAGCAGCTCGAGCCGACCTACCGCGAGGACGTCACCGCGCCGCAGAGCAGCGGCAAGGTGCTCGACGACGACATCGGCGACGACATGGACCTCGTCGTCCAGGCGATCGAGCTGGTCGTGTCGACGCAGTTCGGCTCGACGTCGATGCTCCAACGCAAGCTCCGGGTCGGCTTCGCGAAGGCGGGCCGGCTCATGGACATCCTCGAGAGCAGGGGCGTCGTCGGACCCAGCGAGGGTTCGAAGGCGCGCGACGTACTGGTGAAGCCCGATGAGCTCGACTCCGTGATCGCGACGATCCAGGGGGAGGCGTGACCGCCATGACCGACGACTACACCGACCACTCCGACCACTCCGACGACATCGACCCCCGCGACAGCGAGGGCGCCGACCGCGACCCCGTCGAGGTGCGCCGCAACCTGTGGCTCTCGGCCTCGATCGGCCTGCTGTCCGCACTGCTGGCGGCCGCGTTCGCGGTGCGCGCCTTCCAGGGCGGCGAGCTCGTCGACTGGGTCGGGCTCACCGTGCTCGGCGTGATCGCGCTCGTGCACCTCGCGACCGTCGTCGACAGCCGCGCACCGCTGCTGGTGGCCGACGGCCTCGGCGTCCGGCTGCGCGACGGCAACAAGTGGCAGGGCCTCGCGTGGGACGAGATCGAGTGCCTGGAGCACCTCCCGCGCCGCGGGCTGTTCCGTGACGGGCACGTGCTCGTGGTCGGTCACGACGACCGGCAGCTGATCGTCCCGCTGACGCTCGCGACCACGCTCGCGGGCGCGGACAGGGCCGGCCTCAGCGACGCCCTCGCCGACCTGGCCGGCGGTCGCACCGACGTCGTCGAGGTGGTCCCCGGGCTCGGGGACGACGACGAGACGCCCGGCCCGGACGCCGCCGACGGCGCCGATGACCCCGTGCAGCCTGATCCGCAGGACGGCGAGGACGCCGGTCCCGAGCCGATGCGGCTCGAGGTCGACGACATCGCCACCGGCGAGATGGACGCCGTGACCGACGCCGCGGCGCCGACCGTGCTGCCCGCGCGGCTCGACCCGCCGCGGAGCGTCGTGCGCGACGCGATCGGCCACCTCTCCACCATCGGCGCCAACGCGCTCCGGCGCGAGCCGGCGGCCGCGCCGACGGCAGGCCTGCCGGAGGAGGAGCTGCTGCGCCGTACGGACGACGACGAGGGCACCGAGAGCACCGAGAGCACCGTCACCGTCGTCCGCCACGACGACGAGCCGGAGGAGCTGACCGTCGTCCTCGCCGACGTGTCGGTCCAGCCCGCCGACGAGCCGGTGATCGGTCCGCAGCTCGCCGCGGCCCGGGAGCGGCTGCGCCTCAGCGTCGACCAGCTCGCCGACCGCACCCGGGTCCGGCCCCACGTCATCGAGTCCATCGAGGTCGACGACTTCGGGCCCTGCGGGGGCGACTTCTACGCCCGCGGGCACCTGCGCACGCTCGGCCGGGTGCTGGGCGTCGACTCGGCCCCCCTGGTCGCGGCGTACGACGAGCGCTACGCCGACGCGCCGGTCGACCCGCGCCGCGTCTTCGCGTCCGAGCTGGCGACAGGCGCAGGCGGCTCGATCCGCGGCACCCGGGGCGGACGAAACTGGTCGGTCCTCGTGGCCGCGGTGATGGCGGCGGTGCTGGTGTGGTCGGTCGCGCGGCTGGTCATGGACGGACCGGTGCAGATCGAGAAGCCGCCCGTGCTCAACCAGAGCGGCGGCCCGAACGCCGGGATGGTCTCCGGGAAGATCGACCCGATCGACGTCACGCTGACCGCGGCCGGCGGGGGAGCCCAGGTGGTGGTGCGCGACGCCGACGGCGACATCGTCTTCGACGGCAGCCTGGCCTTCCAGCAGTCCACCGAGCTCCAGGTCGTGCCGCCCGTGCGGGTCTGGAGCTCCGACGGCTCCGTGACCGCCTCGGTGGCCGGCGAGGAGGCCGCCCCGCTCGGCGAGATCGGCGCCGAGGTCAACAAGACGCTCGTCGCCCCGTAGGCGGCGGAGTAACCGGGACCACACCCGGCGCGGCGCCTGCGGGTTCGTCCCGGGAGGCTCGCGGGCGCCATACTCGTGGGCAGACATGACTGACTCTGAACTCGCGGTGGCCCTGCTGACCCTCGGCTGCGCCCGCAACGACGTGGACTCCGAGGAGCTCGCCGGCCGACTGGCTGCCGGCGGCTTCCGGCTGGTCGACGACCCCGAGGCCGCCGACACCGTGGTGGTCAACACCTGCGGGTTCGTCGACGCCGCCAAGAAGGACTCGATCGACACCCTGCTCCAGGCAGCGGACCTGAAGGAGACCGGACGGCCGCAGGCCGTGGTCGCCGTGGGTTGCCTCGCCGAGCGGTACGGCGCCGAGCTGGCCGACGAGCTGCCCGAGGCCGACGCCGTGCTCGGCTTCGACGACTACGGCGACATCGCCGACCGTCTCCGGTCGATCGTCGCGGGGGAGCGGCCCCACCCGCACACCCCGCGCGACCGCCGCAAGCTGCTGCCGCTCAGCCCGGTCGAGCGCGAGGCGCTCCCTGCGGTCGAGCAGCGGGCCCGGCTGAGCGACGCGCCGTGGGCGCCGCTGAAGCTGGCGAGCGGCTGCGACCGGCGCTGCACGTTCTGCGCGATCCCGATGTTCCGCGGCTCGTTCATCAGCCGCCGCCCGTCCGACGTGCTGGCCGAGGCCCACTGGCTCGCCGAGCAGGGCGCGCGCGAGGTCTTCCTCGTCTCCGAGAACTCCACGTCCTACGGCAAGGACCTCGGCGACCTGCGGCTCCTCGAGACGCTGCTGCCCGAGCTCGCCGCCGTCGACGGCATCGACCGGGTGCGGGTGTCCTACCTCCAGCCCGCGGAGACGCGTCCCGGGCTGGTCGAGGCGATCGCCACCACGCCGGGCGTCGCGCCGTACTTCGACCTCAGCTTCCAGCACGCGAGCAACGCGGTCCTGCGGCGGATGCGCCGCTTCGGTGACCCGGAGAGCTTCCTCGGCCTGCTCGAGCAGGTACGCCGCCACGCGCCCGAGGCGGGCGTCCGCTCCAACGTGATCGTCGGCTTCCCCGGCGAGACGGAGGAGGACCTGGAGACGCTCTGCGACTTCCTCGTCGCCGCCCGGATGGACGTCACCGGCGTGTTCGGCTACTCCGACGAGGACGGCACCGAGGCCGCGACGTTCCCCGACAAGCACGACGACGACGAGATCGCCGCCCGCGTGCAGCACGTGACCGACCTGGTCGGCGAGCTCAACGCCCAGCGCGCCGAGGAGCGCGTCGGCGCGGTCGTCGAGGTGCTGGTCGAGGAGATCGACGACGACGGCGAGGGACCGGCCGTCGTGGGTCGCGCTGCCCACCAGGGCCCCGAGGTCGACGGCACCACCCGCCTGGAGTCGTACGACGGACAGGTGGGCGACCTCGTCCGCGCCACTGTCGTCGCGGCCGAGGGCGTCGACCTGGTCGCCGTACCGCTGGAAGGAACCCGATGACCGAGCCCGTGCCCGCTCCCGCACAGGTGAGCAACTGGAACCTGCCCAACGCGCTGACGACGCTGCGGATCCTGATGGTGCCGTTCTACGGCTGGGCGCTGCTCGTCGACGGCGGCGACTCGATCCTGTGGCGCACGGTCGCGTGGGTGATCTTCTTCCTGGCGATGGTGACCGACAAGGTCGACGGCGACATCGCTCGCGCGCGCAACCTCATCACCAACTTCGGCAAGATCGCCGACCCGATCGCCGACAAGGCGCTCACCGGCATGGCCTTCGTCGGCCTGTCGATCATCATGGACACCTGGTGGATGTGGACGATCACCATCGTGGTGCTCGTCCGGGAGTGGTCGGTGACGCTGCTGCGCCTCTCGATCCTCAAGCGGGTCGTCCTCGCCGCGGCCAACAGCGGGAAGTGGAAGACGACCGCCCAGGGCCTGGCCCTGGGCCTGCTGACGCTGCCGCTGCTCGAGGTCGGCGACGAGGTGGGCTGGCTGGACGTGCCCGGCGAGGTCACCTACGTCGTGGCGCTGGTGTTGCTGGTGATCGCGTTCGTGCTGACGATCTGGTCGGGCTACGAGTTCTTCCGCGACGTCTGGAAGCAACGCCACAACCTGCGGGGCAAGACCACCGTCTGAGCAGGATCTCCCGCTCGGCGGCCGGTTGCTAATTGTTACCGAACTGCCGAAAACATTTCCTCGGATTTGTTGCGGAGGGGCCGGGGCGTCGACATAAGGTCAGGTCCTTCCCCTCGTGCGGCGCGGACTCGGGCCCGGTCGCGTGACCACTTGTCTCTTCGCGACCCTCCGGAGCACCTGGCACATGCGCACGTCCCTGCGGTTCCTCGTCAGCTCACTCACGATCGGACTGGCGGCCGCCGGTCTCTCGATCACGCCAGCGCCCGCCGCGCAGGCCAACCCGGCCGGCAGCGGCGTCATCATCAGCGAGGTGTTCGGTGGCGGGAGCTCCAACACCACCCCGGGGTCGAAGGCGAACGACTTCATCGAGCTCTACAACCCCACCGCGGCCGCCATCCCGGTCAACGGCTGGTCGGTCCAGTACCGCTCGGCCACGGGCACCTCGGCACAGGTCACCGAGCTGACCGGGGAGATCCAGCCCGGGGAGCACTACCTCATCCAGGAGGGCACCTTCACGACGCCGGAGAGCACGCAGCTCCCGAAGCCGGACGCCCAGGGCAACATCAACATGTCCGGCACCAACGGCGTCGTGCTGCTCGTCAAGAACACGACGCAGTACACGACCGTCGGCAACCTCGCCGGTGCCGGCGACCCGCTCGTCGACATGCTCGGCTACGGCACCACGCCGACGTCCTTCGAGGGAGCCAGGACCGGCGTCCAGCTGTCCACCACCACCTCTGCGCAGCGTGACGTGACCGCCGTCCAGCCCGACAGCGACCACAACGCCACCGACTTCACCGAGCTCGCGCCGACCCCCGTCAACTCCGCTGGCGAGACGAAGCCCGTCCTCGACGCCAAGGGCCCCGCCACCCTCGACATCGTGCAGGGCCAGGCGATGCCGCCCCTGCAGCTCACCGCGACGGGTGGCACGCCGCCCTACACCTGGACGTCGACGGCGCTCCCGGCAGGCCTCAGCCTGAGCGTCGGTGGCGAGCTCACCGGCACGCCGACCGAGGTCGGCACCACCGATGTGACGTTCACGGTCACCGACTCCGCGAGCCCGGCCGACACCGACGACGTGGTGGTGCCGATCACCGTCAGCGAGACGGTCTCGGTGACGCCGATCCACGAGGTCCAGGGCACCGGCGCCCGATCGCCGTTCGCGCCGGCAGCTGGCACCGGGCCGGGTGAGACCAAGACCGTCGAAGGCATCGTCACCGCGCTCTACCGCACGGGCGGCTTCAACGGCTTCTACCTGCAGACCGCGGGCACCGGCGGCACCACCGACACGACGCCCGGAGCCTCGGACGCGCTGTTCATCTACACGCTCAGCGGCGCCAACATCCCCGCCGGCATCCAGCTCGGCGACTCGGTGCGGGCGAAGGGGCCGGTGAGCGAGTTCGCGGGTACCACCGAGATCACCGCCCCCACGGGCAACATCACCGAGCTCGCGACCCCGCTGGACCCGGTCACGGGTCTCCAGATCGCCTACCCTGCGACCGAGGCCGACCGCGAGGCGCAGGAGGGCATGCTGCTGGCGCCCGCCGGGCCGTTCACCGTCACCAACACGTTCCAGACCAACGGCAACGCCGAGATCGGGCTCGCTGCCGGCGACGTCCCGCTGAAGCAGCCCACGGAGTTCGTGGCCCCTGGCAACACCGCCGGCCTGGAGGCCGTCGTCGCGGAGAACGCCGAGCGCGCGGTCACCCTCGATGACGCAGCCACGGTGAACTACCTGCAGAACCAGACCACGAAGGCCATCCCGCTTCCGTGGCTCACCGGCACGGCCTCACCGCCCCGCGTCGGAGCCGCGGCGACGTTCGTCTCGCCCGTGATCCTCGAGTTCCGCAACAGCACCTGGAAGTTCCAGCCGCAGTCCCAGGTCACCGACAGCGGCAGCAGCGTCGTGACGTTCGAGGACACCCGGGCGACCAACCAGGTGCCGCAGGACGTGGGCGGCGACATCTCGATCGCCACGTTCAACGTCCTCAACTACTTCAACACGACCGGCGAGGCGTACGCCGCGGCCGGCCCGCAGCAGAACCCCCCGCTCGACACGTTCTGCACCTACTTCACCGACCGGCAGAGCAACCGGATCGGCAACGACTCCTGCGGCGTACGGCTGCTCGACGACCCGGACACCACCCAGGACGAGTCCGACCGCAACGACGGACGCGGCCCGCGCGGAGCGGCGACGACGGCGAGCCTCGCGCGCCAGGAGGAGAAGCTCGTCAACACGATCAACGCGATGGACGCGAGCGTCATCGCGCTCGAGGAGATGGAGAACTCCATCAAGCTCCCGGGCGAGACCAACCGCGACGAGGCGGTGGCTCACCTGGTCCAGATGCTCAACGCGGACGCGGGATCCACGAAGTGGAAGTACGTCCGCAGCCCAGGGGAGGCCCTCGACGCCGGTCCCGTCGCCGAGCAGGACGTGATCCGCCCCGCGTTCATCTACCAGCCGGCACTCGTCGCCCCGGTCGGCCAGTCCGACATCCTCTTCGGCACCACCGAGTTCGCCAACGCCCGGGAGCCGCTGGCCCAGGCGTTCAAGGCTGCCGGTGCGCCCAACAGTGACGCGTTCGCGGTGATCGTCAACCACTTCAAGTCGAAGGGCGACAACGCCGCCCCGGCGCCGCCTGCGACGGGTGACAACGCCAACGACCCCTACGTCGGTGCCTTCAACGGCGACCGCGTGCGGCAGGCGGAGCGCCTGGTCCAGTTCGCGAACGCCTTCGCCTCTGCGCGCGACATCGAGGCCGTCTTCCTCGCCGGTGACTTCAACTCCTACACGATGGAGGAGCCGATCGACCGGCTGGAGGCCGGTGGGTTCGAGCTGATCGAGTCCGACCAGGCCGACGAGGAGAGCTACTCGTTCAGCGGCCTGTCCGGCTCGCTCGACCACGTGCTCGGCAACAGCGCCGCCATGGAGCTGGTGACCGGCGCGGACATCTGGGAGATCAACGCCAACGAGTCGGTGGCCTACCAGTACAGCCGCTACAACTACAACGCGACCATCTTGTTCGACGCGGGCAACCCGTTCGCGACCTCGGACCACAACCCCGAGATCGTCGGTCTGGACGTCCCGGACGTCACCCCGACGACGACGAAGAAGATCCAGGTCGTCGGCACCAACGACTTCCACGGCCGACTGCTCCCCGACGCGGGCAACGCGGCGGGTGCGGCGCCGTTCGCCACGGCGATCAACGAGCTGCGCGCGGAGTACCCGAACACCATCTTCGCCGCGGCGGGCGACCTGATCGGTGCGTCGACCTTCGAGTCGTTCGTCCAGGACGACGAGCCGACGATCGAGGCGCTGAACGCGATGGACCTCGAGGTCTCCGCGGCCGGCAACCACGAGTTCGACCGCGGCTACGAGGACTTCGTCGGCCGGGTCCAGGACCTCGCCGAGTGGGAGTACATCGCGACCAACGTGGACGAGCCCGGTGACCGGGACGACCTCGCCGAGACGTGGACCACCACGATCGACGGCGTGGACGTCGGCTTCGTCGGCGCCGTGACCGAGGACCTCCCGGCACTGGTCAACCCGGCCGGCATCGAGGGAGTCACCGTCACCGACATCGTCGACTCGACCAACGCCGCGGCGGAGGACCTCCGCGCGGCCGGCGCCGACATCGTGATCCTGCTGGTCCACGAGGGCTCGCCGTCCACGGACTGCCAGTCGGAGAACTTCACCGACCCGGCGACGGTCTGGGGCAACATCGTCCAGAACACCTCGGGCGACGTCGACGCGATCATCTCGGGCCACACGCACCTGGCCTACAACTGCCGCTACCCGGTCGCCGACTGGGTGACGGAGGGGCGCACGGTGACCCGCCGTCCCGTGGTCTCCGCCGGCCAGTACGGCACCAACCTCAACCAGCTCGTCTTCAACCTCGACACCACCTCCGGTGCGCTGGTCGAGATCGAGCAGGAGGTCATCGGCACGGCGGGCGTCGGCTACGCGCCCGACACGACGGTCCAGCAGATCGTCGACGACGCGGTCGCGTTCGCCGAGACCAAGGGGGCGGAGGTGCTCGGCCAGGTCGAGGGACCGTTCAAGCGGGCCACCTACAACGCCAGCTCCGGCGCGACCGAGAACCGCGGCGGCGAGTCGACCCTGGGCAACCTCGTGGCCGAGGTGCAGCGCTGGGCGACGACCGGTGAGGGGGTCAGCACGGACGCCGACATCGCCTTCATGAACCCCGGCGGCCTCCGTGCCGACATGCTCGGCGTGGCCAACGGCGCGGTCCGTGACCTGACCTACCGCCAGGCCGCGGACGTGCAGCCGTTCGCCAACACGCTGGTGAACATGGACCTCACGGGCGCCCAGATCGAGAAGGTGCTCGAGGAGCAGTGGCAGCGGACGCCGCAGGGCGGCGTGCCGTCGCGCCCGTTCCTCCGGCTCGGCGTCTCCGAGGGCTTCACCTACACCTACACCGAGTCGCCGGTGACGGTGACCGCGCCCAACTCGGCGCCGGTCAACACGTTCCAGGGCGAGGTGACCGGCATGTGGCTCGACGGGGAGCCGATCGACCCCGCCGCGACGTACTCGGTCACCGTGAACTCCTTCCTCGGCTCCGGTGGCGACAACTTCCGTGAGTTCGCGAACGGGACGGGCAAGGTCGACACCGGTGTCGTCGACCTGCAGGCGATGGTCGACTACATGGCGGCCAACGCGCCCGCCGGCACCCCGCTGCCCGTCGACTACAGCCAGCGCGCGGTCGAGGTCACGTTCCCGAACGACGCACCGGAGACCTACGAGCCGGGCGACACGCTCGCGTTCGAGGTCGCCTCCTGGTCGATGTCCCAGGGCAGCGACCTGAAGGACACCGAGCTGAAGGTGAAGGTCGGCGACCAGGTCGCCGGCACGGTGCCGGTGGACAGCACCGTCGGCAACAAGCCCTACGACAACACCGGCACGGCGACGGTCAGCCTGACCATCCCCGAGGGCGCGGTGGGTCCGGTGACCCTGGTGGGCGCCACGACGGGCTCCTCGGTCCCCGTCGGCGTCGAGGTCGAGCCGACGATCGCGGAGATCCAGATCATCGGCACCAACGACTTCCACGGCCGGATCCTCCAGAACGCGGGCAGCCGCGAAGGCGGCGCCGCGGTGCTGTCGGGTGCGGTGAAGCAGCTGCGTCAGGAGCACCCCAACACGGTGTTCACCGCCGCGGGTGACCTGATCGGCGCGACGACCTTCGAGTCCTTCGTCGACAACGACGAGCCGACGATCGACGCGCTCAACGCGGCCGGTCTCGAGGTGTCCGCCGCAGGCAACCACGAATTCGACCAGGGCTACGAGGACCTCGTGGGCCGGGTCCAGGACCGCGCGAGCTGGGAGTACATCGCGGCCAACGTCGAGGAGCCTGCTGGCCGCGACGACCTCGCGGAGACCTGGGTCAAGGAGATGGACGGCGTCACCGTCGGCTTCGTCGGCGCGGTGACCGAGGCGCTGCCGTCGCTGGTCTCCCCGGCCGGTATCGAGGGCGTGACCGTCACCGACATCGTCGAGGCCACCAACGCGGCCGCGGCGGACCTGAAGGCCGGCGGCGCGGACGTCGTCGTCCTGCTGGTGCACGAGGGCTCCGGGTCCACGAGCTGCTCCTCGCCTGAGTTCACCGACCCGGCGACCCCGTGGGGCAACGTCTCGCAGAACACCTCGGACGACGTGGACGCGATCATCTCCGGCCACACGCACCTCGCCTACAACTGCACGATCAACGGGCGCCCGGTGGTGTCCGCAGGTCAGTACGGCATGAACCTCAACCAGCTGCTGGTCTCGGTCGACACCGGCACCGGCGAGGTGACGGGGATCGAGCAGAACCTACTGCCGCTGATGAGCACCGACCCCGACGGGAACGGCCCGGCGCTGCCGACGCCTCTCTACCCGGCGGACCAGGCCGTGGCCGACATCGTCAAGGCCGCGGAGGACTACGCCCGGCCGATCGGCGCACGGGTCCTCGGCCCGATCCAGGGTCCGTTCAACCGCGCGAAGCTGGCCAACGGCACCACCGAGAACCGTGGTGGCGAGTCGACGCTCGGCAACCTGGTGGCCGAGGTGCAGCGGGCCGAAACGCCGGCGGAGCAGGGCGGAGCGCAGATCGCGTTCATGAACCCGGGCGGGCTGCGGGCCGACATGACCGGCACCGTCGTCACCCAGGCCTGGCTGGACGACCCGGCCAACGCCGAGTGGGCCGCCGACTACGAGATCGGCGACCGGGTCCTGACCTACCGCCAGGCCGCCAACGTGCAGCCCTTCGCCAACGGCCTGGTCAACATGGACCTGACCGGCGCGCAGATCGAGGAGGTCCTCGAGCAGCAGTGGCAGCGCACCGAGGACGGCACGTCCCTGCCGCCGAGCACGACCCGCTACTTCCTGCGGCTCGGCGTGTCCGAGGGCTTCACCTACACCTACGTGGAGAAGGCGCAGACCGTGAGCGGGGTCAACACGTTCGTCGGCGACGTCACGCAGATGTGGCTCGACGGCGAGCCGATCGACGCGGAGGAGACCTACTCGGTCACGGTCAACTCGTTCCTCGCCGGCGGCGGTGACAACTTCTGGACGTTCCGCGAGGGGACCGGCCAGGCACAGTGGGGCGTCACTGACCTCCAGGCGATGGGCTCCTACATGGAGGCCAACACGGGGGACACGCCGCTGGCGGTGGACTACAGCCAGCGTGCGGTCGAGGTCGAGTTCCCCGCCGACGCGCCGGAGCGCTACCGCCCCGGCCAGGCGGTCAAGCTCGACGTCACCTCCTGGGCCATGTCGACCGCCGCCGACCTGAAGGACGCCGAGATCTCGGTGCTTCTGGGTGGGACGGAGATCGGCAGGGCGACCGTGGACAACACGATCGGGACCGACACCTACGACCAGTACGGCAAGGCGACGGTCGACGTCACCCTGCCGGAGGACGCGCCGTTCGGCGACGTCACGCTGACCCTCGTCGGTGAGACGACCGGCACCCGCGTGCTCGTCCCCATCAAGGTGCAGCCGAGGCCGCAGGTGACCGCGGCCGACGTCACCGCGCCGGTCGGCACCGACGCCGTCGTCGAGGTGACCGTCTCCGGCGCGGCCGGCGTACCGACCGGGACCGTCGAGGTCTTCGCGGGCCAGACGCTGCTCGGCTCGGGTGAGCTGACCGACGGTGCGGCCTCGGTGACCATCGACAGCTCCGGGCTCGCCCTCGGCGAGCACGTCCTGACGGTCGTCTACCGCGGCGACAGCACCTACACCCAGGCGCAGGGACAGCTGACGCTGACGATCGAGCAGCACGGCTCGGCCGTCGCCGCCGAGGACGTGACCATCACGTACGGCGAGCAGGCCGTCCCCGGCGTCACCGTGAGCGGATCCGGAGCCACCCCGACCGGTGAGGTCGAGGTGCGCGACGGAGCGACGGTCCTGGGCACCGGGACGCTGGTCGACGGAGCCGTCGACGTCACGCTCGACACGGCGGAGTACGAGCCGGGCACCTACTCGCTGGTGGCCGCCTACGCGGGCGACGCCACCCACGAGGGCGGCACGGCCGGGCTCACGCTCACCGTCGAGAAGCTCGCGGCCACGGTCACGGGCACCGACGCGGTGACCAGGTACGGCAAGCCGACGACGATGGACGTCACGGTGACGACCGACGGGGACGTCGTTCCGACCGGCACCGTCACCCTCACGTCGGGCACCGAGACGCTCGGCAGCGCCACGCTGGAGGACGACGGCACCGCGACGGTCACCATCCCGAAGCAGGTGCTCAAGCCGCGTGGCACGCCGTACCCGGTGACGATCACCTACAGCGGGGACGAGCTGGTCGCCGGGGCGACGGGCGCGGCGGAGCTGATCGTGAAGAAGGGCGGTGTCGTGTTCGACAAGACGCTCACACCGAAGCCGGCGAAGGTCGACAAGACGCACGTGAAGGTGGAGGTCACCGTCTCGAACGAGGACGGCGTCGAGGCGACCGGGCGGATCACGGTCTCGGCGCGGGGCATCGACGACGTGAGCGCGCGTCTCGTCGACGGCACCGCGACGTTGCGGCTGGACGCCTTCGGGTCGACCGGCCGGAAGACCATCACGATCAGCTACAGCGGCAGCGACCTGCTCCGGGACGCGACCACCTCCGGCGTGCTGCGCGTGGTCCGGTGAACGAGCCGATCCAGGCCGTCGACCTGGTGGCCCGCCTGAAGGAGCGGCGGGCCACCGTGGCGACCGCCGAGTCGCTGACCGGGGGCCGGCTGGCCGCGCGGATGTCGGAGGCGCCCGGTTCGTCCGAGATCTTCCTGGGCGGTGCCGTCACCTACGCCACCGAGGCCAAGGTCAAGGTGCTCGGCGTGGCGCAGGAGGTCGTCGACGAGCACGGCGTCGTGTCCGCCGAGTGCGCGCGGGCGATGGCGGAGGGCGCGCGGCGGCTGCTCGGCTCGACGTACGGCGTCAGCACGACCGGCGTCGCGGGCCCTGACACCCAGGAGGGCAAGCCGGTCGGCACGGTGTTCGTCGGCGTGGCGGGCCCCAACGGCACCGACGTGGTCCCGCTGGCCCTCGACGGCGACCGGGAGTCGATCACGAACGAGAGCGTCGCCGCGGCGGTCGAGGCGCTGGTGGCGGCTCTCGAGGGTCGTCCCGAGGAATGAACTCCCTGGTGTCGGGCGCGGGAAGAACCAGCCCTCCGGTAGCGTTAGGCTGAACCACCGAGTTGGAGAGGAGGCTGCCCGATGAGCGTCCCGGTGCTGTTCCGCCGCCTGCTGGGCGACGTCCTGCGCGAGCGCCGCTCCGAGCTCGGCATGACGCTGCGTGAGGTCTCCGGCGTCGCCCGCGTCAGCCTCGGCTACATCTCCGAGATCGAGCGCGGCCAGAAGGAAGCCTCCTCCGAGCTCCTCGCGTCGCTCTGCGACGCCCTCGACATGCCGCTCTCGCGCGTCCTCCACGACGTCGCCGACGCGGTCGCGCTCGAGGAGGCGGCCCAGCAGGTGCCGTCGATCGGCACCCCCGAGGTCGTGCCCTCCGCCGCCTGACCCTGGTCAGCGCTGCGCGGCCATCGCCTCCAGGCGGGCGATCCGCTCCGGCATCGGCGGGTGCGTGGAGAACAACCGCGAGACGTCCTGCGCGCGGAACGGGTTCGCGATCATCAGGTGGCTCGTCGTCTCGAGGCGCGGCGACTGCGCGAGCGGAGCCCGGCGGGTGCCGGCCTCGAGCTTGCGGAGCGCCGAGGCGAGGGCGAGCGGGTCGCCGGTCAGGCGGGCACCGTCCTCGTCAGCGTCGTACTCCCGGGTCCGGCTGATCGCCAGCTGGATCACCGTGGCCGCGAACGGCGCGAGCAGGGCCATGGCGAGCATGGCCAGCGGGTTGGGGGCGCGCTCCTCGTCGCTGCCGCCGCCGAAGATCGACGAGAACGCGAGGAACTGGCCGATCGAGCTGATGACGCCCGCGATGGCCGCGGCGACCGACGAGGTCAGGATGTCGCGGTTGTAGACGTGCATCAGCTCGTGGCCCAGCACGCCCCTGAGCTCGCGCTCGTCGAGGATCCCGAGGATGCCCTCGGTGACGCACACGGCCGCGTTCTGCGGGTTGCGCCCGGTCGCGAAGGCGTTGGGGGCCTGGGTCGGCGAGATGTAGAGCCGTGGCATCGGCTGCCCGGCGCGGTCCGAGAGCTCGCGGACGATCCGGTAGAGCCACGGGGCCTCGGCCTCGGAGACCGGTACGGCGCCCATCGAGCGCAGCGCGATCTTGTCGGAGTTCCAGTAGCCGTAGGCCGTCATGCCGACGCCGATGAGGGCGAAGATCCAGATGAAGGCGCTGTTGCCGGTGCCGGCCGCGATCAGACCGCCGACGCCCAGCAGCAGGGCGAAGATCGCGCCGAAGAGCCCTGCCGTCTTGAGTCCGTTGTGATGGCGATGCATGTCGGTTTCAACGCCCGCGGCGCGGCGTTTCGTTCCGCCGGAGGGCGGCGACCGGACGATTCACAGTCACTTCTCAGGCTGGCACGACGGGCACCAGTACGTCGTCCGCTGCTGGCCGGGCGGGCCCACCTCGCCGGCCACCACCGTCGTGCCGCAGCGCGGGCAGGCGCGTCGCTGCCGGCGATAGACCTGCTGGGGCGGACGGCCCGCGCTCACCCCGGCCTTCAGCAGGCGCCGGGCCCGCTCGAGCAGGCGCTCGGGGTCGCGCACGTCACCGACCCGCGCCATCGGGTGCACCCCGTGCAGGAAGCAGGTCTCCGCGAGGTAGATCGTGCCGATGCCGGCGACCACGGTCTGGTCGAGGAGGGTCTCACCCAGCACCCGGTCGGGATCGGCCGTGAGCCGGCCGACGACCTCGCCGACGTCCCAGTCGTCGGCCAGCAGGTCGGGCCCGAGGTGGCCGACGACGCTGTGCTCGTCGGCCGTCGGCAGCAGCTCGACCAGACCCAGGGAGAAGCCGACCGCCTCGCCCGGCTCGGTGCGCAGCACCACCCGCGCGGTGTGGGCCGGCTTCGGCCAGCGATCGCCCCGCCGCACCACCCGCCAGGTGCCCTCCATCTTCAGGTGCGTGTGCAGCGTGAGCGCCTGACCCTCGTGGTCGAGCCGGGTGAGCAGGTGCTTGCCGTGGGTGCCGGTGCCGCGCACGGCCGCGCCTGCGAGGTCGACCGTGGCGAGCGACGGCCACCGGAAGTCGGTCGCGGTCAGCGTGCGGCCGGCCAGCGCGCGGTCGAGGCGCCGGGCGGTGAGATAGACCGCGTCACCTTCAGGCACGGTACTGGGCTCGGTCGCCGAGGATCCGCAGGCCGCGCGGGGTGGCCACGAACCCGGCGGCGTCGAGCGCCTCGCGCAGCGGCGAGGGGCCGGCGCCGAGCAGCGGGGCGCCGTCGGCCTTCTCGACGGTGAGCCGGCCGAGCGTGCCGCGCCGGACCGCGGTGGAGAGCGCCTCGGCGGCCGGGCCGAGATGGTCGGGGTCGTCGGACCAGGTGAGCAGGGTGCGGCCGCCGCGCTCGACGTAGAGCACCAGCCGACCGTCGACCAGGACGACGAGGGCGCCCGCCTTGCGGCCCGGCCGGTGGCCGCCGGCGTCCTCCGCGAGCGCGGGCCAGGGGAGCGCGGCGCCGTAGGGGTTGGCGGGGTCGGTGGCGGCCAGCGCGATCGCCGCCGGCTTGTCGTCGCTGCCCCCCGCCACCTGGGCGAACGTGCGCAGCCGGTCGACCGCGCCCGCCGTACCGAACTGGGACGCGCCGAGCCCCTCGACGAAGTAGCCGCGGCGGCAGCGGCCGGCCTCCTCGAAGCGTGACAGCACGCGGTAGACGGCCGCGAAGCCGCCCGGGACCCGCTCGGCGACGACGGCGCCGCGCGTGACGACGCCGTGGCGGTCGAGGAGCCGCTCGGCGGTCGCGTGGGCGCGCCGGGTGGCGTCGTCCTCGACGGCGGGAAGCAGTGCCCAGCGGCCGGCGGTCTCGGGCGGGCCGGAGCGGGCGACCCGTCCGGGGCGGGGAGGGGCACGCCGCGCCCGGTGCGCCGGCCGGCCGGTGCTGGTGAGGGCGCGGAGAGGGGCGAGCGTGTCGTTGGTGACCCGCCCCGACCAGACCAGTCCCCAGAGTGCGGTGCTCAGCGCGGCGTCGTCGGTGAGCGCGAGCGAGTCGGAGAGCTGGCGGAAGAACCACGCGCCGCCCGGCGCCAGGGCGTCGAGCACCCGCTGCTGGAGCTCGTCGGGCTCGTGGTCGGTGGGCTCGGGCAGGGTGAGCGGCGCCTGGTCGGCCAGGTGGAGCGAGACCCAGCCGTCGGCGCCCGGGAGCGCGCCGTGGCCCGCCCACACGACCTCACCGGTGGCGGTGAGCTCGTCGAGGTGGGCCGGCTCGTAGTCGCGGACGCGCGCCGGCAGGACCAGGGTCTCGATCGCGCTGGCGGGCAGCGGCGCTCCGGCGAGCTGCTCGACGACCCGGACCACGCCGTCGATCCCTCGCAGGCCCTTGCCCTCGATGTGCTGCCACGCGGCGCCGAACCGCGCCAGGGCGGTCGGCTCGACCGGCTCGATCTCGTGGCGGAGCTTGGCCAGCGACCGCCGGCGGAGCCGGCGGAGCACCTCGGCGTCGCACCACTCCTCGCCGACGCCGGTGGGCCGGAACTCGCCGGTCAGCACCCGGCCCTGGGCCTCGAGCCGTTGGAGCGTGTGGCGTACGACGGCCGGGCCGAGCCCGAGCCGCGCGGCGACGTCGGCGGTGGTGAACGGCCCGTGGGTGCGGGCGTAGCGGCCGACGAGGTCGGCGAGCGGGTCGTCGACCGGCTCGGTGAACACCGCCGGCGTACCGGGCGGGACGGGGGTGCCGAGCCCGTCGCGGAGCCGCCCGACGTCCTCGACGGCGGCCCACGCGGCGCCGTACGGCATCCGCACCTCGACCGCGCGGCGCTGCGCGGCGAGCCCGGCCAGCCACTCGGTGGGGTCGTCGACGGAGCGCTCCGCGACCTCGGCGTCGGTGAGCGGGCCGAGCAGCCGGAGCAGGTCGGCGACGCCCTCGGCGCCCCGCGCGCGGCGGTCGTCGGCGGTGCGCTGGAGCTCGGCCTCGACCTCGGCGAGCACGTCGGGGTCGAGCAGCTCGCGCAGCTCGGCGCGGCCGAGCAGCTCGGCGAGAAGGCCCTGGTCGAGGGTGAGCGCGGCGGCGCGGCGCTCGGCGATGGGGGAGTCGCCCTCGTAGACGAACTGGGCGACGTAGCCGAAGAGGAGGGTGCGGGCGTAGGGGGAGGGCTGCGGGGTCTCGACGTCGGTGACCGTGACCTCGCGGCGCTCGATGCGCTGCAGCAGGCCGGTCAGCGCGGGCAGGTCGTAGACGTCGTTGAGGCACTCGCGGACCGTCTCGAGCAGGATCGGGAACGACGGGTAGCGCGCGGCGACCTCGAGCAACGACGCCGCCCGCTGGCGCTGCTGCCACAGCGGCGACCGGCGGCCGGGGTCGCGGCGGGGGAGCAGGAGCGCCCGGGCCGCGCACTCGCGGAACCTGGCGGCGAACAGCGCGGACCCGCCGACCTCACGGGTGACGATCTCGTCGATCTCGTCGGGCTCGAAGACCACCAGCTCGGCGGACGGAGGCTCGGCATCGGTGTCGGGGAACCGGATGACGATGCCGTCGTCGGAGGCCATCGCCTGCCCGTCGATGCCGTAGCGCTCGCGCAGTCGGGCGTTGATCGCCAACGCCCAGGGGGCGTGGACGGCGGTGCCGTAGGGCGAGTGGAGCACCAGCCGCCAGTCGCCCAGCTCGTCGCGGAACCGCTCCAGCAGGAGCGTCTGGTCGGAGGGGAGGAACCGGGTGGCGTCGACCTGCTCGCGGAGGTAGCCGACCAGGTTGGTGGCGGCGTTGTCGTCGAGACCCTCGGCCCGGGCCTGGTCGAGCGCGGTCGGGTCGGGCAGCGCGGAGAGCTCGCGGGTGAAGGCGCCGATCGCCTGGCCGAGCTCGGCGGGGCGGCCGACGTTGTCGCCCTTCCAGAACGGCAGCCGCCCGGGGACGCCCGGGGCGGGCGTCACCAGCACCCGGTCGTGGGTGATGTCCTCGATCCGCCAGCTGGTCGCGCCGAGCGCGAAGACGTCGCCGACCCGGCTCTCGTAGACCATCTCCTCGTCGAGCTCGCCGACTCTCCGGTTGGAGCCCTCGCCGACGAGGAACACGCCGAAGAGCCCGCGGTCGGGGATGGTGCCGCCGCTGGTGACCGCCAGCCGCTGGGCGCCGGGCCGGCCGGAGATCCGGCCGGTCACCCTGTCCCAGGTGATCCGCGGGCGGAGCTCGGCGAACTCGTCGCTGGGGTAGCGGCCGGCGAGCAGGTCGAGGGTGGCGTCGAAGGCCGACCTGGGGAGCTGGGAGTACGGCGCCGCGCGCCGCACGACGTCGTAGAGCTCGTCGACGCTCCACTCGTCGACGGCCGCGGCGGCGACGACCTGCTGGGCGAGCACGTCGAGGGGGTTGGCGGGCACCCGCAGCGACTCGATGCCACCGGTGCGCATCCGTGAGACGGACACGGCGGCGGGGGCGAGGTCGCCGCGGTGCTGGGGGAAGAACACGCCCTTCGACGTCTCGCCGACCTGGTGGCCGGCGCGGCCGACCCGCTGGAGGGCGCTGGCGACGCTCGGCGGGGACGCGATCTGCACGACCTGGTCGACCGCGCCCATGTCGATGCCGAGCTCGAGGCTGCTGGTGGCGACGACGGCCGGTAGCCGGCCGGACTTGAGGTCGTCCTCGACCAGCGCGCGCTGCTCCTTGGAGACCGAGCCGTGGTGGGTGCGGGCGAGCAGGGGCGACGCGCCGGCGCTGGCGCCGGACTGCGCCATGACCTGCGCCGGCGGTTTCGAGGCTCGCTTCGCTCGCACCTCAACCTCCGGCACGCCGTCGGCGGTGACGCCCGCGGCGATCTCGTTGAGGCGGGCCGTCAGTCGCTCGGCGCCGCGGCGACCGTTGGTGAACACGATGGTGCTGCGGTGGGCGCGGATCAGGTCGGCCACCCGCTCCTCGACGTGCGGCCAGATGCTCTGGTTGCGTCGCTCCCGCGACTCGCCGAAGTCGTCGTAGTCCTCCACCTCGGGGAGTCCTGCGTCGGGCTGGCTCATGTCCTCGACCGGGACGACCACCTGCAGGTCCCACTCCTTGTGGGCGGGCGGGGCGACGATGTCGACCGGAGCGGCGCCGCCGAGGAACCGGGCGACCTCCTCGGTCGGTCGGACCGTCGCCGACAGCCCGATCCGTTGGGCGGGCTCGGGGAGGAGCGCGTCGAGCCGTTCGAGGCTCACCGCGAGGTGGGCGCCGCGCTTGGTGCCTGCGACGGCGTGCACCTCGTCGACGATGACCGTCTCGACGCTGCGCAGGGTCTCGCGCGCCTGGCTGGTCAGCATCAGGAACAGCGACTCGGGCGTGGTGATCAGGATGTCGGGCGGCCGGGTCTGGAGCTTGCGACGGTCGCTCGCCGACGTGTCACCCGATCGGATGCCGACACTGACCTCGGGGAGCGGCGGCAGGGACAGGCGGTCGGCGGTGTGCCGGATGCCGGTGAGCGGCGCCCGCAGGTTGCGTTCGACGTCGACGGCGAGGGCCTTCAGCGGCGAGACGTAGAGGACGCGGGTGCGCCGGCGCTTGTCGTCGGGCGCCGGCGTGGTGAGCAGCCGGTCGATGGCGGCGAGGAACGCGCTGAGCGTCTTGCCGGACCCGGTGGGGGCGACGACCAGGCTGTGGCGACCCGCGCCGATCGCCGCCCAGGCGCCTGCCTGGGCGGCCGTCGGCTCCGCGAACGCGGCGCGGAACCACGCGCGCGTCGCCTCGCTGAAGGAGCTCAGCGGATCGGACTGGTCTGCCACCGGGACAGTCTTGCGCACCGCGCCGACAGCGCCGCCCCACGGCGGAGCCCGGTCAGGCGGGCTGCGCGGCGGCCCCGAGCACGCCCAGCACCTCCTCGGCGGACGTCGCGGCCTCGAGACGGGCGACCTGCTGCTCGTCGGCGAAGACCTCGGCGATGCGGGCGAGCACCCTGAGGTGGTCGTCACCGGCCGCGGCGACGCCGACGACGAACGTGACGTCCTTCCCGTTCCAGTCGACGCCGGCCGGGTAGCGGACGAACGACAGCGCCGTACGACGGATGCTCGGCTTGGCCTCGTTGGTGCCGTGAGGCAGCGCCAGGCGGTTGCCCATGTAGGTCGACACGGACTTCTCGCGCGCGTGCATGGAGGCGACGTACGACGCGTCGACCGCGCCTGCCGCCACGAGCAGCTCACCGGCCGTCGTGATCGCGTCGTCGCGGGTGCCGGTCGCGTCGAGCACCACCGACGAGGCGGCGAGGATCGGTTGGCCCGCCGGGGAGTCATCGGAGGCCGGCGCCGGCGCAGGAGCCGGAGCTGCGTCAGCCCCTGGCTCGCTCCGCTCGCGCACGAGGGCGACGATCTCGTCGTACCTCGGGCTGTTCATGAAGTTCTCGACGGAGACGTGGACGGCCGAGGGAGTGGACCGGCGTGCGCGGTCGGTCAGGTCCTGGTGGGTGACGACGAGGTCGACGTCGTCACGCAGGTTCGAGATGGCCTTGTTGACCACGGTCACGTCGGTGAAGCCGGCGCCGTGGACCTTCTTCCGCAGGACCGAGGCACCCATCGCGGACGAGCCCATGCCCGCGTCGCACGCGAACACGATCGAGCGGATCGGGCCCCCGCGGGTGGACCCGGCGAGCGCGGTCGAGGCGATCGACCGCTTGCCCTTCATCGACTCCATGCTGGCGGTCGCCCCCGCCAGGTCGCCCTCGTCGGCGGCACGGTCGGTCTTGAGCAGGAACGCGGCGACGAGGAACGACACCGCCGCGGCGAGCACGACCGAGAGGGTGACCCCGACGATGCTGCCGGCCGGTGACTGGAGCCAGACCGCGATGATCGAGCCGGGAGCGGCGGGCGCGCGGAGGCCGGAGTCGAAGATCAGGTTGGTGGCCACGCCGGTCATGCCGCCGGCGATCATCGCCAGGATCAGCTTCGGCTTCATGAGGACGTACGGGAAGTAGATCTCGTGGATGCCTCCGACGAAGTGGATCAGCGCGGCGCCCGGGGCGGAGGCCTTGGCGACGCCCTTGCCGAAGATCATGAACGCGAGCAGCAGGCCGAGGCCGGGTCCGGGGTTCGCCTCGACGAGGAACAGCAGCGACTTGCCCTCCTCCGCCGCCTCGGTGGTGCCGAGCGGGGTGAACACGCCGTGGTTGATCGCGTTGTTGAGGAAGAGGACCTTGGCCGGCTCGACGAAGATCGAGGTCAGCGGCATCAGGCTGTTGTCGACGAGGAAGTCGACGACGTCCTCAGCCACGTTGGAGAACGCCTCGACGAACGGGCCGGCGACCAGGAAGCCGCCGATCGCGAGGATCATGCCCCAGATGCCGGCGGCGAAGTTGTTGACGAGCATCTCGAAGCCGGGCCGGATCTTGCCGTCCCACAGGGCGTCGATCTTCTTCATCGACCAGCCGCCGAGCGGGCCCATCACCATCGCGCCGAGGAACATCGGCACCTCGGCACCGGCGACGGCGCCCATCGTCGCTATCGCGCCGACGACGCCGCCGCGGATCGAGTCGTTGTACATCATCCGGCCGCCGGTGTAGCCGATCAGGATCGGCAGGAGGTAGGTGATCATCGGGCCGACGATCCCGCCGCCGTCCGCGTCCCAGCCGCCGAGCGCGGAGACGAAGCCGTAGTCGTACTGGCCTTCCTCGAGGCCGGGCGGGTAGCCGAACCACTTGTCGCCGATGAGGGTGATCCAGCCGGCCTGGATGAACAGGGCGGTGATCAGGCCCCACGCGATGAACGCCCCGATGTTCGGCAGCACCATGTTGGAGAGGAACGTGCCGAAGCGCTGGACGTGGACGCGGAGCCCGCTCCGGGTCGTGGTCGCGTGGGTCGTGGACATGGGCGGAACCTCCAGCGAACGGGGAGTGACTGGCATCACATGAATCTGTGAATGTCTTTGTATCGCCCCCGAAACCGCTCGTCAAGAGTCTGAAACCAACATGAGTGAAGACGAAGCCACTGATTTCCGGTACGCTGCGGCCATCACTCGGAGCCACCCCTGGGAGGACATGATGAAGGCCCTGCGCTTCTACGCACCGGAGGACGTCCGCGTCGAGGAGGTGCCCGAGCCGGTCTGCGGGCCCGACGAGATCAAGCTCAAGGTGCGCAACTGCTCCACGTGCGGCACCGACGTGAAGATCCTCCACAACGGCCACCAGAACCTCACCCCGCCCCGGATCACCGGCCACGAGATCGCGGGCGAGGTGGTCGAGGTCGGCGCGGAGGTCAACGCGACGTACGGCTCCTCCTGGTCCGTCGGCGACCGGGCCCAGGTGATCGCGGCGGTCCCGTGCGGCGAGTGCCACGAGTGCCGCAAGGGCTGGATGGCGGTCTGCCAGAACCAGACGTCGGTGGGCTACCAGTACGACGGCGGCTTCGCCGAGTACATGATCGTGCCCCGCCAGGTCCTCAAGGTCGACGGCCTCAACCGGATCCCCGACGCCGTCGGCTTCGATGCCGCCTCGGCCGCCGAGCCGCTCGCGTGCGCGATCAACGCACAGGAGCTGCTCGGCATCGAGGAGGGCGACACCGTCGTCGTGTTCGGCGCCGGCCCGATCGGGTGCATGCACATCCGGCTCGCGCGCGGCGTGCACGGGGCGGGGCGGGTCTTCCTCGTCGACGTCAACGCCGACCGCCTCGCGATGTCCGCCGAGGCCGTGCACCCCGACGAGCTGATCGACGGCTCGAAGGTCGACGTCGTCGACCGGGTGATGGAGCTGACCGACGGGCGCGGGGCCGACGTCGTGATCACCGCGACCGCGGCCAACGTGACCCAGGAGCAGGCGATCGCGATGGCCGCGCGGAACGGCCGGATCTCGTTCTTCGGCGGGCTGCCGAAGACCAACCCCACGATCACCTGCGACTCCAACGTCGTCCACTACCGCCAGCTGCACATCCACGGTGCCAACGGTTCGGCGCCCGAGCACAACAAGCGCGCCCTCGACTACATCGCGACCGGGCAGGTGCCGGTCGCCGACCTGATCACCGAGCACGTCCCGCTGGAGCGGGTGCTCGACGCGTTCGCCATCGTCGAGAAGGGCGCGGCCATCAAGGTGACCGTGGAGCCGTGACGACCGTGATAGGACAGCCACCATGTACGCCGAGGAGCGCCAGCAGGCGATAGCGCAGCTGGTGACCGAGACCGGGCGGTGGTCCGTCAACGACCTCGCGGCCCGGTTCACGGTCACCACCGAGACGGTGCGCCGGGACCTGTCGGCGCTCGAGCAGATCGGCCTGGTCCGCCGGGTCCACGGCGGCGCGGTCGCCGCCGAACGCCTCGCCGTGATCGACACGGCACTGGGCGACCGCGACGTCGCGCACGCCGAGGAGAAGGAGCGGATCGCGCAGGCAGCGCTCGCCCAGCTCCCGACCACGGGCGCCCTCGTGCTGATCGACGCCGGCACGACGACGTCGCGGTTCGCGGCCGCGCTGCCGACCGACCTGCACCTGGTGGTCACGACGCACGCCGTGCCGATCGCAGCCCGTCTGGCGCCCCGGGGGCACCTCGACCTGCACCTGCTCCCCGGGCGGGTGCGCGCCACCACCCACGCGGCCGTCGGCGCCGAGACCGTCGCCGCGCTGGGCGACCTGCGCGCCGACGTCGCCTTCCTCGGCACCAACGGGCTGACGCTCGACCACGGCCTGTCGACGCCCGACGCCGAGGAGGCCGCGGTCAAGCGCGCGATGGTCGCCGGTGCGCGCCGCGTGGTCGTGCTGGCCGACTCGTCCAAGGTCGGTGTGGAGAGTCCGGTGCGGTTCGCGACCATCGAGCAGCTCGACGTGCTCGTCACCGACAGCGGCATCGACGCCGAGGTGCGCGCCGCGCTCGAGCGCGCAGGGATCGAGGTCGTGGTCGCCTAGTCGCGATCGCGTGCGGCGCGTGCGGCGGCACGCGCTCCGACGGGATCGGTGGCCGCGAGCGCCGCTGCCGCCATCTCCTCGCACTGGGTGACCGTGACGGCACCGAGCGCCGCGCCGACCGGACGCACCGCGGCGGCGGCCATGGAGAGCGAGGTGACGCCCAGCCCGACGAGGACGGCCGCCAGCAGCGGGTCTGCTGCCGCCTCGCCGCACACGCCGACCGGCTTGCCCGCCTCGGCACCCGCGCGCGCGGTCATCGCGACCAGGTGCAGGACGGCCGGCTGCCACGGGTCGGTGAGGTGAGCGAGGTCGGTGGCCATCCGGTCAGCGGCCATCGTGTACTGCGTGAGGTCGTTGGTGCCGATCGACAGGAAGTCCACCTCGGCCAGCATCTGCTCGGCGAGCAGGGCGGCGCTCGGAACCTCGACCATCACGCCGGCCCGCAGGCCTCGTCCGCGCACCGCGGTGGCGAAGTCCCGCGCCTCGGCGGTGGTGGCCACCATCGGCGCCATCACCCAGGTCTCCGCCCCGGTGCGCTCGGCCGCGATCGTGATCGCGTCGAGCTGCCGGTGCAGCAGGCCGGGGTCGGCGAAGGAGAGACGCAGGCCCCGCACGCCGAGCGCCGGGTTCTCCTCGTCGGGATGGGTCGCGAAGCTGATCGGCTTGTCCGAGCCGGCATCGAGGGTGCGCACGACGACGTGGCGCCCGTCGGCGTACGGCGCCAGCGCCTCGGCATAGATGTCGGCCTGCTCGTCGACGCTGGGCTCGCGGTCGCGGTTGAGGAAGCAGAGCTCGGTGCGGAACAGGCCCACGCCGTCGACGGGCTCCTTCGCGGCAGCGGCGGCCGACGCGCCGTCGGCGATGTTGGCGAGGAGCTTCACGTCGGTGCCGTCGGCGGTGCGGCCGGGGCCCGCCCAGGTCGCGACCGCGGCACGCGCCGAGCGGTCCGTCTCCGCGCGCTCGCCTGCGGCGACCGGGTCGGGATCGACCTCGATCACGCCGGTCGCGCCGTCGACGAGCAGGAGCGTGCCCGCCGCGACGCCAGCGGCGCCGGCGGCTCCCACGACGCAGGGGATGCCGAGCTGGCGGGCGATGATCGCGGTGTGGCTGGTGGGTCCGCCCCGCTCGGTCACGAGAGCGAGGATCAGCGTGGGGTCGAGCGTCGCCGTGTCGGCGGGGGCGAGGTCGGGGGCGACCAGCACGCTCGGCCGGTCGGGGACGGGCACCCCCGGCTCCGGCTCCCCGACGAGGTGCGCAAGGAGCCTGCTCTGGACGTCGCGGAGGTCGGTCGCCCGCTCGGCCATCAGGCCGCCCATGCTGGTGAAGAGGTCGACGAAGTGGTCGACCGCGTGGGCGAGTGCGACGGGGAGGATGTCGCCGCCGTCGAGCTGCTTCTGGACCGTGGCGCGGAGCCCGCGATCGGTGGCGAGGGCGGCGCTCGCCGTGAGCACCTCGGCGGTCGCGCCGCTGGCCAGGCCGGCCTTGCGGGTGAAGCCGGCCGCCACGGCGGCCGCCGCTTCGTCGTACGCCGCGAGCGCCGCGTGGGCATCGGCGAAGCCCCCGTCGCCGTACCTCTCGACGGCCTCGGGGGAGACGGCCGTGACCGCGACGAGCGCGGGGCCGACGGCGATGCCTGCGACGACGGGCGTGCCCTGGATGCTGGTGACCATGGTCACACCGTAGGCCGAGAAAGCCTTGACAAGCAACAGAAACGGGCATAGAACAACACAAACACAGATCGCGTGCTCCAGGAGGTCGGAAGTGATCGTCACCGTCACGCCCAACCCGAGCATCGACCGCACCGTCGCCCTGCCCGGCCCACTGACGCGGGGTGCCGTGCACCGGGTGGCCTCGCACGTCGACGAGCCCGGCGGCAAGGGCGTGAACATCTCCCGTGCGTGCCTCGCGGCCGGGGTGCCGACCCTCGCGGTGCTGCCCGCGGTGTCCGGCGACGGCTTCGTCCGTGACCTGGAGCGGCTCGGCGTCCCCTGCCTGGTCGTTCCGCACGCCGGGTCGATGCGGGTGAACCTGACGATCAGCGAGCCCGACGGCACCACGACGAAGCTCAACGCCTTCGGCGCCGACACCTCGCCCGACGAGCTCGAGGCGCTCGCGGACGCCGTGCTCGCACGCCCCGCCGGCGGGTGGGCAGTGCTCGCGGGGTCTCTGCCGCCGGGAGCGCCGGACGACTGGTACGCCGGGCTCGCCTCCCGGCTCCGCTCGGCCGGTTGGGCCGTGGCGGTCGACACCAGCGGCGCCGCGCTCGACGCGGTCGTCGCCGCGCTCACGCCTGCTGCCGCCCCGTCCCTGATCAAGCCCAACGCGGAGGAGCTCGCCTCCGTGACCGGCGAGGACCCCGCGAAGCTCGAGGCAGACCCCCGCCTGACCGCCGTCGCCGCGCAGTCCCTGGTCGACCGCGGCGCCGGCGCCGTGCTCGCGACGCTGGGGCCCGGCGGCGCCGTACTGGTGGACGGTTCGGGGGCGTGGCACGCGCAGCCGCCCGCCACCCGCGTGGTCAGCACGGTCGGCGCCGGCGACGCCAGCATGTTCGGCTACCTGCACGCCGACCTGCTCGGGCTGCCCGCCCCCGAGCGCCTCGCCTCGGCCGTGGCCTACGGCAGCGCCGCAGCCGGACTGCCCGGCACGACCGTGCCCACCCCGGACGACGTCCGGGTCGCCGACGTCCTCGTTCGCCAGCTCGATCCCGTCTGAACCCCTGGAGGAACCCATGCCCACCAAGTCCGTCGTCGTCGGGTCCGCCGTCGGCCTGCACGCCCGCCCCGCCGCGCTGATCTCGCAGGCCGCGCTCGACCTGGGCTCCGAGGTGCTGATCGGGCTGCCTGGGGGAGTCCCGGTCGACGCGAGCTCGTCGCTGATGATCATGACGCTCGGCGCGGGCAACGGAGCGACCGTGGAGGTGTCCGGCGAGGTCGAGGCGGACGTCGACGCGATCGCCGCGCTCGTCGCTCAGGACCTCGATGCGGAGGACGCACCGGGGGTCACGGCCGTCTGATCCCTCGCCCCACCGGCGTAGGGTCCGAGGCATGGCGGAGTTCCCCCAGCTCTTGCACACCGTGCTCGACACGACCGACTGCCGCGGGCTCGCGGAGTTCTACCGCGAGCTGCTCGGGTTGTCCTACCGCCCCGGCGACGTGCCGCCCGGCGAGGGCGAGGTCGACGACGCGGACTGGCTGGTGCTGGTGGACGCTGGCGGCGCGCGGAAGCTCGCGTTCCAGCACGTCGACCGGCTCACGCCCACGACGTGGCCCGAGCACGACGTACCGATGCAGCTGCACCTCGACTTCACGGTGACCGACCGCGACGAGCTCGAGCGGCACCGTCGCCGGGCCGAGGAGCTGGGCGCGACTGTGCGGCTCGACCGGACCGACGACGCCGACGAGCCGCTCTACGTGCTGGCCGACCCGTCGGGCCACCCCTTCTGCATCTTCGTGGCGTAGGTTCGCCGCGTGCTGGAGACGCCGGAGGAGTACTACGCCCGCATCGCCGCCGCGACCGACGAGGACGGGCGCCTGCCGGTCGCCGTCGAGGAGATGCCCGGCTGGGACATCTATCCCTACGAGGTCGACTCGCTGCGCATCAAGCCGCTGCAGCCGCTGGGCGAGGAGGAGCCGGACCGCAGGGGCGAGCGCGCCGAGGACTGCTGGTGCGCCGACCCCGGCTCCCGCGGATCACACGGCGGGGTCGCGTGGCACAACGAGCGGTGGCGGGTGGTGCTCTCGAGCGAGACGCGGGTGCCGGTGTTCCTGATCCTCGAGCCGCTCGCGCACCACGACTACGGCGACCTGACCGACGAGCTGGCGGGGGAGATGGGCCGGCTGCTCGTTGCGCTCGCGGCGGCCATCGAGGAGCTGCCGAGCGTCGGCCGGGCGCACCAGTACCGCATCGGCGACGGCGGCGCGCACCTCCACCTGATGTTCTTCGGGCGTCCCCGTCGCATCCTCCAGTTCCGCGGGTCACCGCTGCTGGACTGGGAGGAGAACCTGCCCCTGGTCCCGCAGGAGGTGCACCGCGCCAACGCGGCGTACGTCGGGGAGCGCCTGGTCGAGCGGGTCGGCGGGTCCGGCCCGGACTGGACGTGACGTCGTGAGCGACGCCCTGTCGTACGTCGTCGAGCGGGTGCCGGTGACCGACACCTATCCGCTGCGCGCCCTGGTGCTTCGCAACGGAGGGCCGCCGGAGAGCGCGCGGGTCCCCGGCGACGACCACCCCGAGGTCGCGACGTACGCCGCCCGCGACGCCGCCGGGGCGGTGGTCGGCTGCGTCGGGCTGTTCCCCGAGCCGTGCCCCGACCTGCCCGACGACTCTCGGCGCGGGTGGCGGATCCGCGGGATGGCGACGCTTCCCGAGCTGCGCGGCCGCGGGGTCGGCTCCGCCGTACTCGCCGCTGCCCTGGACCACGTACGGCGCGCCGGCGGCGGACTGGTGTGGTGCAACGCGCGGACGCCGGCGCGGACGCTCTACGAGCGGGCCGGCTTCCAGGTGATCGGCGAGGAGTGGGAGGACCCGGAGATCGGGCCGCACGTGCGGATGTGGCGCGCGGTCGATCCGGCGTGAAGTTTTTCGCGCGAGGCTGTCGGATCCGCGTGCGACCGTTCGTGGCGTAGGTGAAGGTGGGCCATCAGGCCTGCCCGGAAGCAAAGGAGCAGTCATGGCCGAGTACCTCATCTACTTCAACCAGCAGTGGGTCGGCGACCACCCGGCCGAGTGGTTCCAAGGGAGGGTCGAGCCCTCGATGGCGGTCGTGAACGAGATGAAGGCCGCCGGCGTCTGGGTGTTCGGCGGCGGCCTCGAGGAGGACGGCCCGGTCTACGCCGCGGACGCGACCAGCGGCGAGGTGCTGGTCACCGACGGCCCGTACGTCGAGACCAAGGAGCAGCTCGGAGGCTTCTGCGTCGTCGACGTCCCCGACGACGAGACGGCCAAGTACTGGGCCGGCAAGGTCGCCGCAGGGTGCGGCTGGCCGCAGGAGGTGCGGAAGTTCGGGGCGGTGCCCGAGGTCGGCTGAGGTCGCGGGACGGCCGTGAGCGCGGCGGCCTAACTGGCGGGGCGACGTCTCGGTGTTTCCGCGGTTGATCCCTGTCACCCGATGCCCGTGATCAACCGCGCTGTTGTCGTCAGGACGCCTCCGGTCGCGGTCGTAGGACTGAGAGTGACCTATACACCACGCTGAGTCCTACGACCTCCGGAGCGCGGCCGTGCGGGGGAAGAGCGCGCCGCCATCAGTCAGGGTCCCGTACGCCGTACGCTGCCGTCGTGGCAACCACCCGGAAGGCGCGGGCCGCTCGGCGGCGCAAGGTGCGCATCGCCCGGGTGGTCAACGACCTGACCGACGAGCAGTGGATCGCGCTCCAGACCGCGTGGGCGGCGTGTGCCTACTGCGGCGCCGAGGAGCCGGCCCTCCAGCGCGACTGCGTCCTTCCGATCTCGCGCGGCGGTCGCTACACCCTCGACAACGTGGTGCCGGCCTGTCGCTCCTGCAACGCGAGCAAGTGCAACGACGAGGTCACCAGCTGGATGCGCCGCAAGAGACTCGACGAGCGGGCGTTCCTGTTGCGGTACGCCGAAATCAGGGCGCATCTGGCGCAGCTGGCTCAGCTTGCCGAACCGGGAGCGTCCGCGGGGTAGATCTCGCGCAGTGGCGAGCCCCCGTCGACCAGCAACCGTGCTCCCGGTCGCAGCGCCGCAGCGATCCGGGCGCGGGCGCGTTCGCCGGCGCGAGGATGTCGACCGTCGAAGGCCCCGACCCGGACGGCGAACGCGAGGTCGTAGGGCTGCTCGTTCGCGTCGAGTACGAAGTCCTCGGCCGCGACGTGGCGAAGGCGCACCATGCCTGCCTCGATCTCCGAGGCGAGCTTGCGCTGGGTCAGCGCGATGCCGCGAGCCGACCGGTCGATGAGCAGGACGTGAATCCCCTCCACGCGCCGCACCAGCGCGCGGGCCGCGGCGCCGGGCGCGCCTCCGATCTCGATCACCCGCATGCCCGGTCGCACCGGCAGCGCTTCGACGATGGCCGCGAGGCGGGGCGAGAGCGTCGTCATGGCTCGCACGCTAGATGTGCAGCCGGGGCGGCGCCTGACCGTTCTTGCGCCGTCGGGGCGGCGGAGGCGTGGGGGTGGGCGCGCCGAACGTCAGCGCGAGTCGTCCTCCTCGCGCAGCCGCGGCTCCGTCCGGTTCTCCGGCCGGATGCCCTGCTTGTCGCTGTAGAACTCCCGCACCCGGTTCATGTCGGCCACCAGGTCTCCCGACGGCTGGAAGGTCGGGCCCATGCCGAGCGTGCGGGTCGGGCCGTCGACGAAGCCGAGGGTCACGGGCAGGCCGGTCTGCTGGGAGATCCGGTAGAACCCGGGCTTCCAGTACTCGCCCTTGCTGCGCGTGCCCTCGGCCGCGATGACGAGCAGGAAGGAGTCGTGGCTCTCCGCCTCCTTGAGCAGGGCCCGGATGGTCGCACCCGGGTTCGCCCGGTCCAGCGGGATGCCGCCCGTCGCGCGGAGCAGCGTGCCGACGGGCCCCTTGAAGAACGACTGCTTGATCAGCACCTGCGGCTGCACGCCGTTGCTCCACGCGATCAGGATCATCGCGACCCAGTCCCAGTTGGAGGTGTGCGGCGCGCCGACCAGGATCCCTCGCTCCGGCACCTCGCCCACGAGCCTCCAGCGGGTCGCTCGAAGGACGGTCCGGGCAATGACGGGTCGCAGCCTCACCAGCGGAGCGTAGCGACGGCACACCCGCCGTACGATCGCGGCATGGATCGACGGGGGACCGGGCCGGCATGAGCGGCCGCGTCCGGATCGCTGCCGCGGTGGTGGGCGCGCTCGCCTGTGCCGCGGTCGCGCTCGCCCTGTGGCTGTCCGCCGGCGACGAGTCCGCGCCGGACACAGGCCCCGACGCCGGCGAGGCGCCGAGCGCGGCGCCCGCGTCGGCGACCTCCTCGCCACAGCCCCCGACGCCCACCGACGGCCCCGACGACCGCTGCCGGGCCATCGGCCCGTTCCCGCCCGAGCGCATCGTCGTCCCCGGCGTCCTCGAGGCCGAGGTCGTGCCCGTCCCGCGGGACGACCGGGGCGTCACCGGCGTGCTCCCGCTCAGCGACAAGGAGAGGTTCGCGTGGGACATGCCGCCGAGCGTCCAGCCGGGGGAGCGCCGGGGCAACGTGCTGCTCAACACCCACACCTGGGCCGACGGCAGCGCGGCCGGCAACCGGCTGCTCGACGGCCTCGACGTGGGCGACAGGATCATCCTGACGGGCAGCGGCCAGCGGCAGTGCTACGACGTCGACCAGCGGATGGAGGTCGAGGCGAGCGCGAAGCTCCCCGCCTACTACGAGGACGACGGCCCGCACCGGGTCGCGATCATCGTGTGCTCGGGGGAGCGCACCGGCCCGGGGGAGTGGAGCCACCGCACGATCTGGTTCGCCCGCGCGGTCGCGTAGCCGCTACTTCGACGGCAGCGACCCGGCGTAGGCCACCCCGCGGTCGACCCACTCGCGCAGGTCGTCGTCGGTCGCGACCTGGTCGGTGGCCACCCGCAGCCAACCGGTCATCGCGCGGCCGCGCATCTCCATCGGCTCGGCGGGAGTGGTCGCGATCAGCTCCTCGCCTTCGGCCGGGTCGACCCGCACCATGATGCCGCCCTGGCCGCTGGCGGCGATCGCCATGTTGCCGCCGACCATGAACCCGAGGCCGCCGAACATCTTCTTCTCGACCAGGGTCGGGTCGTCGATCAGCGCGCGGATCCGCTCCGCGAGGGCTTCGTCGTACGCCATGACCCGACCGTACGGCGCGCCGCCGACATCAGGCCGGCGGCGCCCACCGCGGGTCGCGGCCGATGAAGCCGATCATCCGCGTCTGCCAGTCGGCGTCGTCCGGCACGGGCACCGCGGCGCCGTACTGACCGCTCGAGCGCAGCACGTCCTCCATCGCCGCCATGCCCTCGTAGAGCTCCCGGCACTTGTCCCGGTCGAGCCGGTCGTCCTGGCCGGTCGCGCGGGCGAGGTCCCAGGTGTGCATGAAGACGTCGGCGGTGTAGAACCGCGAGATCGCGTCGGGCAGGGGCTGCTCCGGGAGCCGCGGGTGCGCGAAGACCATGCCCGCGGAGGCCGGGTCGTCGAGCACCGCCTGTACGGCGTCCGCGTGGTGGGTCCACGCGCCGACCGGGTCGTCGTCGACCGAGGGCCCCGGCGCGATCCGTACGTCGGACCCGCCGGCGAGGAACGCCGGGAACCACTCGACGAGGTGGCGCACGACGTCGCGGGCCACCCAGTCCGCGACGGGCGAGGGGGCGTCCCAGCCCCCGTCGGCCACGCCGCGGACCCGCTCGGTGAACGCCCCGGCGATCGCGCGGTGCTCGTCGGCAGGAGCGGTCGGCAGGGTCATGCCCGGCCGTCCGCGAACATCTCGTCGAGGACGGCGTAGCCCTCGTTGATGCCGACCTCCATGCCGCTGGCGAGCATGCCGGCGCGCGCCTCCATGGAGAACACGACCGACAGGATGTCGACCTCCGTGCGGCCGTCGCCGAGGTCGCGGAACGTCGCGGTCTCGAGGTCGACCGCCTCCGGCATCTCCTCGAACCCGAACGTCTGCGTGATGTAGGCGTGCTCCTCGACGCGGTGGACTGAGCCGTAGAAGTGCGCGATCTCCTCGCCGTCGCGGCGTGCGGTGTAGCGATAGGACCCGCCGGTGCGCATGTCCCACGTCTCGATCTCCATGTCGATCGACCGCGGGCCCATCCACTGGCTCACCAGCTCGGGGTCGGTCCACGCGCGCCACACCCGCTCGAGCGGCGCGTCGAAGGAGCGCGTGATCCGGACGGTGGGCAGGTCGGGGTCGGCCTCGATGACGGTCTCGGGGGCGGTGCTGGTGCTGGTGGTCGTGCTGGTCATGATGCTGCTCCTCGCTCGGGGTCGGTTGGTGTTGACTGCTCGACGCCGTCCTCCTCATCGCCCATCCGGGCGAGGAGGGCGTCGAGCCGCTGGTAGCGCTCCTCCGCCTGTCGTCGGTAGCGCTCGATCCACTTCGTCATCAGGTCGAAGACCTCCGCCTCCAGGTGGACCGGCCGGCGCTGCGCGTCGCGGCTGCGCCGCACCAGCCCGGCGTCCTCGAGCACCTTCAGGTGCTTGGACACCGCTTGCAGGGACACGTCGTACGGCGCCGCCAGCTCGCCGACGGTCGCGTCACCCGCGGCCAGCCGGGCGACCATGTCGCGCCGCGTCGGGTCGGCGAGTGCCGCGAAGACCCGGGAGAGACGGTCTTGTTCAACCATGCGGTTGATTAAATGCCCTCGTTCCGGCCTTTGTCAACCGTTTGATTGAATACCGTGCACGACGGCGGCGAGAGCCCGGTCGAGCTCGGCGTCGGTGACGCCCCCGAACCCCAGCACGATGCCCGAGAGGCGGGCGGTCCGGCAGTAGTCCGCGAGGGGAGCGATCTCGAATCCGGCGGCCCGCGCCCCGGCCCGTGCGCGCTCGACCACGTCCGGCGGCATCAGCCACGACGAGTACATCCCGGCGGACGGGCCGGCGGCCTCGCCGTACGGCGCCAGCGCCTCGGCGACGCGGGGCGCGCGGTCGGCGTACACCCGCCGCGCGCTGCGCACGACCTTGTCGACCCAGCCCTCGCGCAGCAGCGCCAGGAGCGCCCGCTGCGTCGGCCACGACGGCATGTCGTAGGTGCGCTCGCGGTGGACGACCATGGCGTCGAGGAGGTCCGGAGGCGGCACGACCCAGCCCAGTCGCAGCCCCGGCCCGACCGACTTCGACGCGGTGCCCAGATAGGCCACCCGCTCGCGGTCGAGCGACGCGAGCGCCGGGATCGGCGCCACGTCGTAGCGGAACTCGGAGTCATAGTCGTCCTCGACCACCAGCACGTCGTGGGTCCGCGCGGCGTCGAGGAGCGCGACCCGGTCGGCCGCGGCGAGCACGTGACCGAGGGGGTGCTGGTGCGCGGGCGTGACGTACGCCGCCGCGAGCCCGGCGACCCGCAGCGGCGCGGTCGCGGGCAGGTCGACGACCTCCCGGCCGGCGGCGCGCGCGCACGCGACGGCGGCGCCGTAGCCGGGGTCCTCGATGCCGACCGGCCCGGGCGCGACGTGGGGGAGCAGCTGGCGGAGCCCGTCGGCGGTGCCCGCGGTGAGCAGCACATCGTCCGGGTCCACGGTGAGGCCGCGGGTGCGAGCAAGCCGGTCGGCGAGGGCGGCGCGCAGCTCGGGCATCCCGCGCGGGTCGGGATAGCCCATCGGCGGCGCGCTCGCCGACACCTCGCGCCACGCCCGCCGCCATCCCGCCCGGTGCCGCGGGTCGATCCACGGCGAGCCGGTGTCGAGGAGGTGCAGGTCGGGGCTGGCGGGTCGCCGCTGTCGCATGGGTACGGCGGCCGCGGTCGTCCCGGCGGAGGCGACGAACGTGCCGGCGCCCTGGCGAGCGGCCAGCCACCCCTCGGCGAGGAGCTGCTCGTAGGCCTGCTCCGCGACCGAGCGCGCTACGCCCAGGTCGGCCGCGAGGGCCCGGGTGCTCGGCAGCCGGTCGCCCTCGGTGAGGGTGCCGGCGACCACCAGCTCGCGGATCCGGTCGGAGAGCTGGACGCCCAACGGATCGGGGAGGTCGCGGTCGAGGCGGACCGGGATCGTGCGCACGGGGGCTCCTCACGAGCAGAAGTGGCCTGCCGAAACGGTAACGGATTGGACCGTGACGCGGGGCCAATCCGCCGGAAGGATCGTCACCATGGAGACCCTCTCGCCGACGCCGCGGACCACGCCGACCCGCGGCGCCCACCGCGCGGTCAGCGACCGCGGCCGCCTCCACGCGCTCCTCTCCGAGGCGCTCATCGCCCATGTCGGCGTCGTGGTCACCCGCGACGGGGTCACCCAGCCGCTCGTGCTCCCGATGGCCTACGCCGTCGACCTCGACGGCCCCGACGACGGCGGCACGCTCTACCTGCACGGCTCCACCGGCGCCGGCTGGCTCGCCGCCGCGCTGACGTCCGACCTCTGCGTCACCATCACCGAGCTCGACGGGCTGGTCGCGTCGCGGTGCGCGTTCGGCCACTCGATGAACTACCGCTCGGCTGTGCTGCTCGGCCGCGCGCGCCGGGTCGACGACCCCGCCGAGAAGCAGCGCTCCCTCGACCTGATCATCGACCACATGGTGCCCGGCCGGGCGCTCACCCTGCGCCCGTCGACCCGCAAGGAGCTCGCGGCCACCTCCGTGCTCGCGCTGGCGCTGCGCGAGGCCTCCCTCAAGGAGCGCGCCGGCGGGCCCGACGACGAGCCCGAGGACGTCGCGACCGGCGTCTGGGGCGGCCACATCCCGCTGCGGCGCGTCGCCGGCGCGCCGGTCAGCGGCGCCGACTCCCACGACCGGGTGCCCATCGACGTCCGGCTGCGCGCGGAGCTGCTGGCGTGAGCCGCGTGACGAGCCCGGCCGCCGCGACCGGCGGCCTCAGCGTCCTCCAGGGCACCGCGCTGACCCTCGCCGCGGTGCTCGGCACGGGCGTCATCTCGCTGCCCGCCCTCGCCATCGGCGCCGCAGGCCCCGCCTCCCTCGTCGCGTGGGTCGCGCTGCTCGTCGTCTCGGTGCCGCTCGCGGCGACGTTCGCCGCGCTCGGTGCGCGGCACCCCGACGGCGGCGGCGTCGCGACGTACGCGCGGCTCGCGTTCGGCGAGCGCGCCGCGACGATGGTCGGCTGGTCGTTCTTCCTCGCCATCCCGATCGGGGCCCCGGTCGCCGCAGGCTTCGCGGCGTCGTACGTCGCCGATGCGCTCGGCGGCGGACGCACTACCGAGGTGGCGGTCACGGCCGGGATCATCGGCATCGTCGCGGTGATGAACTGGATGGGCATCCAGGTCTCCGCCGCGGTGCAGCTCGGCATCACCGGCGTCATCGCGACCTTGCTCCTGGTCGCGGTGGTCGTCTCGCTGCCCGACATCGAGGGCGAGCGGTTCACGCCCTTCCTCACCCATGGCTGGTCGGGCGTCGGGTCCGCCGCGGCCCTGCTGGTGTGGGCGTTCGCGGGCTGGGAGATCGTCAGCTCGCTGTCAGGGGAGTACCGCCACCCGGCGCGTGACATCGGCCGCGCGACCGCGATCACGCTCGTGGTCGTCGCCGTGCTCTACCTCGGCATCGCGGTCGCCACCATCGGCGTGCTCGGCGCCGCGACCGGCGAGGCGCCGCTCGCCGACCTGCTCGCCGGGGCGCTCGGCGGCTGGGCGCGACCGGCGACGGCGGTCGTCGCGGTGCTGATGACCGTCGGCGCGATCAACTCCTACTTCGCCGGCGCCTCCCGGCTCGGCGCCTCCCTGTCGGTGGCCGGCGCGATGCCCGCCTGGCTCGGCGCCGACATCGCCGCCGGGGCCCGTACGCCGCGCCGCGCGCTCGCCTTCGTCGCGGGGCTCGGTCTCGTCGTCACCGTCGGCGGCGCGCTGCTCGGCCACGACACCGACGCCACCCTGCTGGCGACCACGGGCACGTTCGCCCTCGTCTACGTCGTCGGTACGGCGGCCGCGGTGCGCCTGCTGCCCGGCGGCTGGCCGCGCGTCGCGGCCCTGGTGTCGCTGCTGGCGTCGGCGGTGCTCGTCGTCCTCACCGGACCCGCGGTGCTGATCCCGGTCCTGACCGGCCTCGTCGGGCTCTGCTGGCCGCGGCGCCGTCGCGCTCAGCCGGCGTCCGACGCCGTCGACCGGGCCATCGGCGGCGACACCGTGGTCGCGGAGCCCCTGCGGTAGAGCAGAGCGCTGCGGCCGCCGCCGCTCGACGTGCCGTGGGTGTTGGTCGGGACCACGAACCCCTCGGTGCCGAGCACCTTGCGGCGGAAGTTGCCGAGGTCCGGGGGAGCGCCCCACACGGCCGTGTAGACCCGCCGCAGCTCCGCGAGCGTGAACGGCTCGGCCACGAACGCGGCGGCCAAGGTCGTGTACTCCAGCTTCGCCCGCACCCGCTCGCGGGCGTCGAGCAGGATCTCCCGGTGGTCGAACGCGAGCGCGAGCGCCTCGCCCTCCTCGGGCTCGAGCACGTCGTCGACCGCCCACCACCGGGCGTCGGCCGCGTCGTCACCGGCGGAGGGGTCGGGCAGGTCGGGGGCGAGCGCGACGTGCGCGACCGACACGGTGCGCCCGCGGGGGTCGCGGTCGGGAGCGGTGTAGGTGCGCAGCTGCTCGAGGTGCCACGCGGCGCGCTCGAGCCCGGTCTCTTCCTGGAGCTCGCGCCAGGCCGCGGTCTCGGCGTCCTCGTCGGGGTCGATGAACCCGCCCGGCAGCGCCCACGAGCCGGCGTACGGGTCCTTCGCCCGCTCGACCAGCAGCACCGAGAGCGCGCCGTCGCGGATCGTGAAGACCGCGATGTCGGCGGTCACCGAGAACGGCGGGTACTCGCTGACGTAGCTCACACCGTCACCCCCGCGGCCCGCATCTCCGCGACCGCCGCGGTCGACGTCTCCGGTGCGACGCCGGCGTGCAGCCCGTCGAGCAGCCGTACGGCGAAGCCCTCCTTGCGCGCGTCGAGCGCGGTCGCCCGCACGCAGTAGTCGGTGGCGATACCGGTCACGTCGACCTCGGTGACGCCGGCCGCACGGAGCACGTCGGCGAGCGCGGCGCCGTCGTCGGTGACGCCCTCGAACGCCGAGTAGGCCGGCACGCCCATGCCCTTGCGCACGTGGTGGGTCACCGCGTCGGTGACCAGCTCCGGCGCGTAGTCGGAGCCGCCCTCCGACGACACGCAGTGCACCGGCCACGTGGTCACGAAGTCGGGGTCCTCGCCCGGCGCCGCGAAGTGCCCGCCGTTGGTCTCGTGGCCGTCGGGCCCGGGTGCGTGGTGCCAGTCGCGCGAGGCGGCGATCACGGCATAGTCGCCGGCGTGCGCCGCGACGTGCTGGCTGATGCGGGTCGCCACGTCGCGGCCACCGGCGACGCCGAGCGATCCGCCCTCCACGAAGTCGTTCTGGACGTCGACGATGACGAGTGCGCGCTTGTCGTGGCTCATGCTTCCTCCAGGTGGGTGACGGTGAGGTACGGCGCGCCGGCGGCGACCGAGCGGGCGTCGGACGGGAGCGTGGCGAGCGTGGCCGCCGTGAACTCGCGGATCTCGTCGAGGGTGGGGGCGTGGACAGTCTCGCCCCCGCGCATCACGGGGATCTGGACCGGCCGCGGGTCGGCGCCCGGAGGTTTCGAGGCTCCTCGCTGCGCTCGTCGCACCTCAACCACCGGAGCGGCTGTGAAGTGCTCCGACACGAGTAGGCCGGCCTCGTCGTACCGCCGCCAGGCGAGCTTCCGCCCGCCCACCGAGATCTTGTCCTTCGACTTCTTCGACACCGGCCGGCCGGCGATCTCGACCAGCTTGTAGACCATGCTCGCGGTCGGGTGGCCCGACCCGGTGGCGACCCGGGTGCCGACGCCGTAGCCGTCGATGGGAGCGTCGGCGAGCGCCGCGATCACGAACTCGTCGAGGTCGCTGGTGACCACGATCTTCGTCGAGGTGGCGCCGAGCTCGTCGAGCAGCGCCCGCGCCTTGCCGGCCTCCTCGGCGAGGTCGCCCGAGTCGATCCTAATCGCACCGAGCTCGCGGCCGGCGACCCGCACCGCGGTGCGGATGCCCTCCGCGATGTCGTAGGTGTCGACGAGCAGCGTGGTGCCGACGCCGAGCGCCGCGACCTGGCTGCGGAACGCGTCCTCCTCGGTGGCGTGCGCCAGCGTGAACGCGTGCGCCGCGGTGCCGACGGTCGGGATGCCGTGGTCGCGGCCGGCGGCCAGGTTGCTGGTCGAGCCGAAGCCGGCGAGGTACGCCGCCCGCGCCGTCGCGATCGCGGCCTGCTCGTGGGTGCGCCGGGTGCCCATCTCGATCAGCGGCCGGCCGCCGGCGGCGTCGACCATCCGCAGCGCGGCGCTGGCGATCGCGGCGTCGTGGTTGAGCACGCTGAGCACCAGGGTCTCGAGCGCCACGCACTCGCCGAGGGTGCCGCTCACCGTCAGCACCGGGCTGCCGGGGAAGTAGAGGTCGCCCTCGCGGTAGGCGTCGATGTCACCCCGGAACCGGAAGTCGCGCAGGTAGGCGGCGGTCTCCTCGCCGACCACGCCCTGCTCCTGGAGCCAGGCCACCTCGTCCGCGTCGAACGTGAACCGCTCGATCATCGGCAGCAGCCGGCCCAGCCCGCCGAGCACGCCGTACCTCCGACCCTCGGGGAGCCGCCGGGCGAACGCCTCGAAGACCGCCGGCTCGTCGACGCTGCCGTCGCGGACCCAGGAGTCGAGCATGGTGAGCTCGTAGCGGTCCGTCAGCAGCCCGGTGCGGTCCATGTGCGGCTCCTCGATTGTAGTCACTTTGACTATACATGCCGCTGGTGGTTGAGGTGCGAGGCCGCCCGCGGCCTTGCCTTGTCCTGAGGCGCGAGGTCGCGAGCCTCGAAGGGCTCGAAACCTCCGGCGGCCCTACGCTGACGTCCGTGGACGAACGCGAGCGAGCCGAGGAGCTCGCCGCCGCCTACGAGGCGCGCCTCGCGGCCGATCGCGACGGCCGGCGCGCGAAGGGGGCGTTCTACACCCCGCCGGAGCTCGTGTCGTGGGTTCTCGACCGGGCCGTCCCGCCGGGCGCGCGCCGCGTCCTCGACCCGGCCTGCGGCACCGGGCACTTCCTGGTCGCGGCGGCTCGGATCGTCGGCGTGGCCGGGGTCTTCGGCTCCGATCTCGACGCGGAGGCGGTGGCGATCGCGCGTCAGCGACTCGCCGCGGAGGACCCGTCGGTGCCGGTCGCGCAGATCGAGCGCCAGGTGCGGGTGGCCGACGGCCTCACCGCGTGGACGGGCGAGACGTTCGACGCGGTCGTCGGCAACCCGCCCTTCCTCGGCCAGCTCAAGCGCGGTACGGCGGCCGCGGGCGCGCGTGCGCACGGGCTCGGCGCCTACACCGACACCAGCGCCGTCTTCCTCCACCGCTCGCTCGACCTCGTGGCCGACGGCGGCACCGTCGCCCTTGTCCAGCCGCTGTCCGTGCTCGCCGCGCGCGACGCCGCGAAGGTGCGCACCGCGGTCGCAGGGCGCGGGCGGGTCGGCGAGTTGTGGGTGTCCGAGGGCGCGGAGTTCGCCGGCGCCGCGGTGCGCACTTGCGTGCCGGTGGTGCGGGTGGGGGAGCCCGGCGGGCAGACCGAGTGGGGCCGGCTCGCGGCGCCCCACTTCGGGATCCCCGAGGTCGAGATGCCCCGCGGCACCGGGGTCCTCGGCGACCTGGCCGCGTGCACGGCCGACTTCCGCGACCAGTACTACGGCCTCGTCCCGCACGTGCGCGACGGCGGTGACGGCGCGCCGCTCGTCACGACCGGGCTGCTCGAACCGGGGGCCTGCGAGTGGGGCATGCGCCCGACCCGCTTCGCGCGCAGGTCGTACGCCGCCCCGGTGGTCGACGTGGCCGGGCTCCGCGCCGCGGACGCCCGCCTGGGCGCGTGGGCCGACGCGCGGCTGGTGCCGAAGGTGGTGGTGGCCGGCCAGGGGCGGGTGATCGAGGCCGCCGCCGACGAGCACGGCGCGTGGCTGCCGTCGGTGCCCGTCGTCTCCGTCGTGCCGCACGACCCCGCGGACGTGTGGCGGGTGCTCGCCGTGCTGCTCGCGCCGCCGGTCGTCGCCGACGCGGCCGCGCGCTACCTCGGCGCCGGTCTGGTGCCGGGCTCGGTCAAGGTGAGCGCGCGGCAGATCGCGGCGCTGCCGCTGCCCGCGGACGAGACGGCGTGGCGCGAGGGTGCCGCGCTCGCCCGCGCGGCGCTGCTCGAGGAGCTCGCCGGCGTGATGTCCGCGGCCTACGGCTGCGCCGATCCCGCGGTCGCCCGGTGGTGGCTCGACCGTGCGCGCCGTACCTAGGATCTTCGGGTGAGCAGCGCCGCCCCGGAGTCGATGATCCGCGCCCGCGCGCTCCGGAAGCGCTTCGGCGAGTTCGAGGCGGTCCGCGGCATCGACCTCGACGTGCGGCGCGGGGAGGCGTTCGGCTTCCTCGGCCCCAACGGCGCCGGCAAGTCGTCGACGATGCGGATGATCGCCGCGGTGTCGCCGGTCAGCGGCGGGGAGCTGCGGATCCTCGGCCTGGACCCGGCGTCCGACGGCCCGGAGATCCGCGGCCGGCTGGGCGTCTGCCCGCAGGAGGACACGCTCGACAACGAGCTCAACGTCTTCGACAACCTCTACATCTACGGCCGCTACTTCGGGCTGCCGAAGGCCGAGGTGCGCGAGCGGGCTGCCGAGCTGCTGGAGTTCGTGCAGCTCACCGACAAGCGACGCAGTCGGGTCGAGGAGCTCTCCGGCGGCATGAAGCGGAGGCTGACCATCGCGCGCTCGCTGATCAACCGGCCCGAGCTCCTGCTGCTCGACGAGCCGACCACCGGCCTCGACCCGCAGGCGCGGCACCTGCTCTGGGACCAGCTGTTCCGGCTCAAGCAGTCGGGCGTGACGCTCGTGATCACGACGCACTACATGGACGAGGCCGAGCAGCTCTGCGACCGCCTGGTCGTCATGGACAACGGAGTGATCGTCGCCGAGGGCGCCCCGCAGGAGCTGATCCGCGCGCACTCGACGCGGGAGGTCGCCGAGCTGCGCTTCGGGGTGGGCGACAACGAGGCGCACGCCGACAAGGTCTCCGACCTCGGCGAGCGGGTCGAGGTGCTGCCCGACCGGCTGCTGGTCTACGCCGAGGACGGCGAGGAGGTCGTCGCGAGGACCCACGAGCGCGGCCTCGAGCCCGTGGCGACGCTGGTGCGGCGGTCGACGCTGGAGGACGTCTTCCTCCACCTCACCGGTCGGACGCTGGTGGACTGATGGCCGACCTCACGTTCGCGGACGGGGTGGGCCGGCAGGTCGACTACTGGCTCACCGTCTGGAAGCGCACCTGGCGCTCGTCGGTCGTCACCTCGTTCATCTCCCCGCTGTTCTACGTGGTGGCGATGGGCGTGCTGCTCGGCGGGTTCGTCGACGCCGACCCGGCCGAGCTCGAGGGCGCCACGTCCTACCTCGCGTTCGTCGTGCCCGGACTGATCGCGGCCCACGCCATGCAGACCGCGGTCGGCGAGACGACCTGGCCGGTGATGGGCATGATCAAGTGGCACAAGGTCTACGACTCGATGCTCGCGACCCCGCTGGAGGTGCAGCACGTCGTCGGGGCGCACCTCGGTGCGGTCATCGTGCGGCTGGCGGCGACGTGCGGCGTGTTCACCGTCGTGCTCGTCCCGTTCGGGGTCTACGAGAGCTGGTGGGGTCCGGTGCTCGCGTTCGGCTCGCAGGTCCTGTGCGGCACCGCGTTCGCGATGGTGGTCTACGGGTTCTCCACGCGGAGCAAGTCCGAGGAGGTCTTCAACGTCGTCTTCCGGCTCGGCGTGCTCCCGATGTTCCTGTTCTCGGGCGCGTTCTTCCCGATCGCCAACCTCGGCGACGCCGGCGCCGCGGTGGCCCGGCTGACGCCGCTGTGGCACGGCGTGAACCTCTCCCGGATGTTCGCGCTCGACCACGTCACCTGGTGGGTGGCCGGCGTCAACGTCGCCGTGCTGCTCGCGCTGTGCGCGGTCGGCTGGGCGTGGTCCGTGTCCGGCCTGCGGAAGCGGCTCGTCTCGTGACGGCCCCGACCGAAGCCACCGCCCCGGCCACCGTCCGGCCGCTCTCGGCGGGCGCCGCGGCGTACCTCCTCGTGCTGCGCAACCTGATGGTCTTCCGGACGCAGTGGAAGCTCTTCGTCACCGGCTTCCTCGAGCCGGTGCTCTACCTGTTCTCGATCGGCGTCGGCGTCGGCGTGCTCGTCGACGGGTTCGAGGTCGCTGGGCAGGAGGTGTCCTACGCCGCGTTCGTCGCGCCCGGCATGCTCGCCGCGTCGGCGTTCAACGGCGCGCTGATGGACTCCACCTACCGGGTCTTCTTCAAGCTCAAGTACGACAAGCTCTACGACCAGGTGCTCGCGACTCCGATGTCGACCGCCGACGTCGCGCGCGGCGAGATCGCGTGGGGACAGCTGCGGGGCGGCACCTACTCCGCGGCGTTCCTCGTCGTCATGCTCGCGATGGGACTGCTCGAGTCGTGGTGGGCGCTGCTCGCCCTGCCGGCCGCCCTGCTCATCGGCTTCGCGATGAGCGCGGTGTGCATGGCGGCGACGACGTACATGAAGTCGTGGCAGGACTTCGACAAGATCACGCTGGTCCAGCTGCCGCTCTTCCTGTTCTCCGCGACGTTCTTCCCGGTCGACACCTATCCCGCGTCGATCCGCTGGCTGGTGGAGGCGACCCCGCTCTACCGCGGCGTCGTGCTGTGCCGCGAGCTCACCCTCGGCGCACCGACATGGGCGTCCCTCGTCTCGGTGGCCTACCTGCTCGTGCTGGGCGCGATCGGCCTCGTCGTCGTACGGCGCCGCCTGGACACCCTGCTGCTGACCTGAGGCACTCTCAGGTGATCTCGGGCAGGTCCTGCTCGACCCCGAGCAGCGCCCGGAACGGGTCGCCCCGCTCGGCGATCCGGTCGAGCACGGTGCGGATCGTCCAGCGGTCCGGCCGGAGGTCGGGGTCGTCGAGCTCGTGCCAGGCGATCGGCACCGAGACCGGCGCGCCGGCGGCCGGGCGGGTGGCGTACGGCGCGACCAGCGTCTTGTTGATCGCGTTCTGCGTGTAGTCGAGCCGCGCCAGCCCGCCCCGCGCCTTCTTCTCCCACTTCCAGCTGACGAGGTCGGGGAGCACCTTGCCGACGGTCTTGGAGAGCTTCTCGGTCCAGGCGCGGGTCTCGTCGAACGTGTAGCCCGGACGGATCGGCACCCAGACCTGGATGCCGCGCTTGCCGGTGACCTTCGCGCGCCCGGTGACGCCGAGGTGCTCCAGGGCGGTCCGGTGCAGTCGGGCGAGCTCGAGCAGCTCGTCCCAGGAGGTCCGCTCACCGGGGTCGAGGTCGATCAGGGCGTACGTCGGCTCGTGCATCGCCGTGGTGCGGGACGTCCAGGGGTGCCACTCGAGGGCGCCGAAGTTCGCCGCCCACACGAGGGCGGCCGGCTCGTCGACGACCAGGTAGGTCGTGGTCTCGCCCGGGTCGGCCTCCGGGTTGTCCCAACGGGGGAGCCACGCGGGGGCGTGCTTCGGCAGCTCCTTGTGCCAGAACCCCTTGGCGTCGGCGCCGTCGGGGTAGCGGTGCAGGTTGACCGCGCGGCCCTCGAGGTAGGGGAGCGACAGCGGGGCGACGCGGGCGACGTACGCCAGCAGCTCGCGCTTGGTCACCGGCGGCTCGTCGGGACCGCCGGGGAAGAGCACCTTGTCGAGGTTGGTCACCTTCAGCCGCCGGCCGAACACCTCCCAGGTGCCCTCCTTCCCGAGCTCCTCCAGCGCGGTGATCGCCTCGTCGGGCAGCGGGTCGGGGACCAGCACGACCTCGGCCTCGTCGGCCGGCGCGTCGGACTTCCAGAGCCGGTCGGGATCCTCGCTGACCTCGTCGTTGGTGCGGCCGGTGAGGACGGACCGCGGGTGCTCCTCCGGGTCCCAGCCCGGCACGGCGTGCTCGTCCTTCTTGTGCAGGAGCAGCCACTGCTCCTTGTCGCCGCTGCCGGCGCCGTCCGCGTCGTCGCGGCGGACGAGCACCAGCCGGCCGTGCAGCTTCTCGCCGTGCATCTCCGCGTGCAGCTCGCCCTCGGCGACCGCCTTCGCGGGGTCGTCGGTCTTGACGGGCTCCCAGGTGCCGGTGTCCCAGACGATCACGTCGCCGCCGTCGTACTCGCCCCGCGGGATCACGCCCTCGAAGTCGATGTACTCGATCGGGTGGTCCTCGACGTGCACGGCCATCCGGCGTGCCTTCGGGTCCAAGGTCGGCCCCTTCGGCACCGCCCAGCTCACGAGGACGCCGTCGATCTCGAACCGCACGTCGTAGTGGAGCCGGGTGGCCCGGTGCCGCTGCACGACGAACCGACGCCGGTCGCCGCCGGACGCAGGTGCCACTGCGCCCGACGGCTCCGGTGTGCGCCGGAAGTCACGCATCCGGCGGTAGGTCGCGAGGTCGCCCATGTGTCGTAGGTGCCCTCGCGCGGCCGGGGTATCCGCCGCTCAGGCCTCGGCAGCCGCCGGAGCGCTGATCATCCCGAACGCCTCGCCCTGGGCTCCCGTCACGACGGACATCCGCCCGAACGGCGTGTCGAACGGCTCGGCCAGGACGCTGCCGCCCAGCTCCTGCACCTTGGCGACCGAGGCGTCGCAGTCCTCGACGGAGAACCAGGCGAGCCAGATCGACGGTGCGCCCTCGGGGAGCATGTCGGCCGGGCCCATGCCGCCGACGGGCTCGTCGCCGCCGGGCACCTTGAAGCCGAAGTAGGGGCCCTGTTCGCCGGACATGTCGTCGTAGGTGTAGCCGAACGCCGACGCGTAGAACTCCTTCGCGGCGTCCAGGTCGCGCGAGTGCACCTCGTTCCAGTTGTAGGAGCCGGGCTCGTTGTAGATCTGGGCGCCGATGTGGTCGCCCGCCTGCCAGACGCCGAACGACGCCCCGTCGGGCGCGGTCGCGAAGAACATCTTTCCGAACGTCATCACGTCGAACGGATCCATCTGCAACGTGCCGCCGGCCGCCTTGACCGCCTCGGCGGAGGCCTCGATGTCGTCGCTGGCGAGGTAGGTCGCCCAGTTGCTGGGGATGTCCTGCCCCATCTTGCTGCCGATGCCGGCCGCGGCGCGGCCGTTCTTCATCGCCATCCGGTAGCCGCCGGTCTGCTCGGCGGTCTCGGGGTCGGGGTCCGCGACGTCCCAGCCGAACAGCTGGGAGTAGAACTCTGCGGCGGCCTGCGGGTCGTCGGCGGCCAGGTCGACCCAGTTCGGGGTGCCGGCGGGCCAGGCGTCGTCTCGAGTGGGCATTGCGGTGCTCCTTGCTTGTCGGTCCGTGGGGATGGCCATCGTTGCGCCGACCACCGACATCGCGCCCGCCGCGCGGTGAACATCGTGGGTCAGGACGGCTGCGGGCCGCCGAGCCGGGCGCTCACGAGGTCGGCGGTACGGCGTACCGCCCGCACCGTCGGGGCGAGGTCGACGTCCGCCTCGCCGGGGAACGTGACCGCGATCGCCGCGACCGGGTGCCCGTTGTGGTCCCGTACGGCGGCCGCGACCGACTCGAAGCCGGGGGTGACCTCGCCGCTCTCGCTCGCGTGGCCGCGCTGGCGGGTCTCCGACAGCAGCGACCGCAGGGCGGTGAGCGAGCGCGGACCGGTGCCGTGCCGGTCGACGAACGCGGCGCGGTCGGGGTAGAGCGCGCGCACCTGCGCCGCCGGCAGCGCGGCGAGGATCGCACGCCCGCTCGCCGTCAGGTGCGCGGGCAGCCGGACGCCCACGTCGGTGACCAGGGGCGGGCGACCGGGCGCCCGTTCCTCCAGCACGTAGAGCACCTCCCGCCCGTGCTGCACGGCGAGGTGCGCGGACTGGCCGACCTCGTCGACGAGGCTCGCCAACGGGCGGCGCGCGATGCGCTGGAGCGGCTCCTGCCGCACATAGCCGGACCCGACCTCGAACGCCGCGACGCCCACGCCGTACCTCCGCTCCTCGGGGAGGTGCACCACGAAGCCCTCGTCGACCATGGCCGCGAGGAGGTGGTAGGTCGTCGAGCGCGGCAGCCCGAGGGTCCGGGCGATCCGGTCCACCGGCACCGGCTCCGGCTGACGAGCCAGGAACCGCAGCACCTGGAGCGCGCGGGTCGCGGCGGGGACGTTGCTCATGCGGTGATCGTAGAGTCTCGGATACGAGACAGCATCCTGGTGCCGGGGATGGTGCCGGTCCCGCGTCGGGAGTGGAATGGGGGCATGACCCAAGAGGTGATCGTCGGGACCGGCCCCCTGTCGTTCGACGAGGTGGTGGCGGTGGCCCGGCACGGCGCGGGCGTGCGCCTGTCCGACGAGGCGCTGGCGGCGATCGACAAGGCGCGGAAGGTCGTGGACGAGCTTGCCGAGTCGCCGACGCCGGCCTACGGCGTGTCCACCGGGTTCGGCGCGCTCGCGACCAAGCACATCCCGGCCGACCAGCGCGCCCAGCTGCAGAAGTCGCTGGTCCGCTCGCACGCGGCCGGCTCCGGTCCGGAGGTCGAGCGCGAGGTGGTGCGAGCGCTGATGCTGCTGCGTCTCTCGACGCTGGCGACGGGCCACACCGGCATCCGCCGCGAGACCGCGGAGCTGATGGCCGCGCTGCTCAGCCACGGCATCACGCCGGTCGTGCACGAGTACGGCTCGCTCGGCTGCTCCGGCGACCTCGCGCCGCTGGCGCACTGCGCGCTGACGCTGATGGGGGAGGGCGACGTCGACGACGCGGACGGCGTACGGCGGTCCGCCGCCTCCGCGCTGGCGGCCGCCGGCCTGGCGCCGGTCGAGCTCGGTCCGAAGGAGGGCCTGGCCCTCATCAACGGCACCGACGGGATGCTCGGCATGCTGGTGCTGGCGATCGCGGATCTGCGGATGCTGATGCGCACCGCCGACCTCGCTGCGGCGATGTCGGTCGAGGGCCAGCTCGCCACCGACCGCGTGTTCGCCGCCGACCTGACGGCGCTGCGGCCGCACCCGGGCCAGGCCGCCTCCGCCGCCAACCTGACCGCGCTGCTCGACGGCTCCAGCGTGGTCGCCTCGCACCGCGGCCCCGACTGCAACCGGGTGCAGGACGCCTACTCGCTGCGCTGCTCGCCGCAGGTCCACGGCGCCGCGCGCGACACGGTCGACCACGCCGCGCTGGTCGCGCAGCGCGAGCTGGCGTCGGCGATCGACAACCCGGTCGTGCTCCCCGACGAGGCGCGGCTGGAGAGCAACGGCAACTTCCACGGCGCGCCTGTCGGCTACGTGCTCGACTTCCTGGCGATCGCGGCCGCCGACGTGGCGAGCGTGAGCGAGCGGCGCACCGACCGCTTCCTCGACAAGACGCGCAGCCACGGGCTGCCGCCGTTCCTGGCCGACGATCCGGGCGTCGACAGCGGCCACATGATCGCGCAGTACACCCAGGCCGGGATCGTCTCGGAGATGAAGCGGCTCGCCGTGCCCGCGAGCGTCGACTCGATCCCCTCCAGCGCGATGCAGGAGGACCACGTCTCGATGGGCTGGGCCGCCGCCCGCAAGCTGCGCCGCTCGGTCGACGGGCTGGCGCGGGTGCTGGCCGTCGAGATCCTCACCGGTGCGCGGGCTCTCGACCTGCGCCGGCCGCTGACGCCCGCGCCCGCGACGGGCGCCGTCGTCGACGTACTCCGCTTCGCCGGCGTCGAGGGCCCCGGCCCCGACCGCCACCTCGCCCCCGAGATCGAGAACACCCTGTCCCTCATCCGTGACGGCTCCCTGCTGGCTGCCGTCGAAGAGACGATCGGAGCCCTGCAGTGACCACCGAGATCCGAGCCCCGCGGGGCACCGAGCTGTCCGCCCGCTCCTGGCAGACCGAGGCGCCGCTGCGGATGCTGATGAACAACCTCGACCCCGAGGTCGCCGAGCGGCCCGAGGACCTGGTCGTCTACGGCGGCACCGGCAAGGCGGCCCGCAACCGCGATGCGTACGACGCGATCGTGCGCGCGCTGCGCGACCTGCACGACGACGAGACCCTCCTCGTGCAGTCCGGCAAGCCGGTCGGCGTGATGCGCACCAACCCGTGGGCGCCGCGGGTCCTCATCGCCAACTCCAACCTGGTGGGCGACTGGGCCAACTGGGAGGAGTTCCGCCGGCTCGAGGACCTCGGGCTCACGATGTACGGCCAGATGACGGCCGGCTCGTGGATCTACATCGGCACCCAGGGCATCCTCCAGGGCACGTTCGAGACGTTCGCGGCCGTGGCCGACAAGCGCTTCGGTGGCACCCTCGCCGGCACGCTCACCGTCACCGCCGGGCTCGGCGGCATGGGCGGCGCGCAGCCGCTCGCGGTCACCATGAACGACGGCGTCGCGCTCTGCATCGAGTGCGACGACTCCCGCATCAAGCGGCGCATCGAGCACCGCTACCTCGACGTGCAGGCCACCGACCTCGACGACGCCGTACGGCGCGCGACCGCCGCCCGCGCTGCGCGGGAGCCGCTGTCGATCGGCCTCCTCGGCAACGCCGCAGAGCTGCTGCCGCGGCTGCTCGAGATGGACGTCCCGGTCGACATCGTCACCGACCAGACCTCCGCCCACGACCCGTTGGCCTACCTCCCGGTGGGTGTCCCCTTCGAGGAGTGGGAGGCCCGCCGTACCGCCGATCCCGTCGGGTTCACCAAGGAGGCGCAGGCCTCGATGGCCGCGCACGTGCGGGCGATGGTGGGCTTCCTCGACAAGGGAGCCGAGGTCTTCGACTACGGCAACTCCATCCGCGACGAGGCGCGCAAGGGCGGCTTCGACCGCGCCTTCGACTTCCCGGGCTTCGTGCCGGCGTACATCCGGCCGCTGTTCTGCGAGGGCAAGGGCCCGTTCCGCTGGGCCGCTCTGTCGGGCGACCCGGCCGACATCGCGGCCACCGACCGCGCCGTGCTCGAGCTTTTCCCCGACAACGAGCGGCTGCGGAAGTGGATCACGATGGCGCAGGAGCGCGTGCACTTCCAGGGCCTCCCGGCGCGGATCTGCTGGCTGGGCTACGGCGAGCGTCATCTCGCCGGCCTGAAGTTCAACGAGATGGTCGCGTCCGGTGAGCTGAAGGCGCCGGTCGTCATCGGGCGCGACCACCTCGACTGCGGGTCGGTCGCCTCGCCGTACCGCGAGACCGAGGCGATGCTCGACGGCTCCGACGCCATCGCCGACTGGCCGCTGCTCAACGCGCTCGTCAACACCGCGTCGGGCGCGACCTGGGTGTCGATCCATCACGGCGGCGGCGTCGGCATGGGCCGCTCCATCCATGCGGGCCAGGTGATCGTCGCCGACGGCTCCGACCTCGCCGCGGAGAAGATCGAGCGGGTGCTCACCAACGACCCGGGCATGGGCGTGGTCCGCCACGTCGACGCCGGCTACGAGCGCGCCGCCGAGGTCGCCGCCGAGCGGGGTGTCAAGATCCCCCGATGATGCGTCGAATCCCCCTCCATGGTCCGCTGAATCCGCCCTCATGGTTCGTCGAGTCCGCCGCCATGGTTGGTCGAGTCGGCCTCGGTGGCGCTCGCCAGCGGGAGGCCGACACGGAGTGTGACGATGCCTGACGACTTCGAACGGATGTGGCGCGACCTCGCGCCCATCGGACGGTCGGCCGCGTCGGGTGGCTACTTTCGTCCCGGGTGGGGCGCCGCGGAGCTCGAGCTGCGCGGATGGTTCCGCGACCAGGCCGCCGCTCGCGGTCTTGGAGTCGAGGAGGACTCGTTCGGGAACTTCGTCGCCTGGTGGCGACCACCAGGGTCAACTGGGCGAACCATGAGGTCGGATTCGGCGAACCATGAGGGCGGACTCGACTCGGTTCTCACGGGCAGCCACCTCGACTCCGTCCCCGACGGAGGCGCGTTCGACGGGCCGCTGGGTGTTGTCTCCGCGCTCGCGGCGGTCGACATGCTGCGCGGGCGCGGGGTCGAGCCGGCCCGCCCGCTCGGGGTCGCGGTGTTTGCCGAGGAGGAGGGGTCGCGGTTCGGGCGCGCCTGCCTCGGCTCCCGGCTCGCGACCGGTGCCACCACCTGGGAAGACGCCCGCGAGCTGCGGGACGCCGACGGCATCCGGCTCGGCGACCTCGTGGAAGGTGGCGAGTCGGCTGGTGATCACGGGCCGACTCGGCACGCTGAGGGCGTGAAGACGGGACGACTCGGCGGATGGCTGGCACAGGTGGGGTGCTACGTGGAGCTCCACGTCGAGCAGGGCCGCGGCCTCGTCGACCTCGACGCGCCGGTCGGCGTCGCAAGTGGGATCTGGCCGCACGGGCGCTGGCGGTACGACGTGCGCGGGCGGGCGGACCACGCCGGCACCACGCGGATGGAGGATCGCGCCGACCCGATGCTGACCTACGCGATGACGGCTCTCGCGGCCAACAAGCAGGCTCGCCTGGCCGGGCAGCGCGCGACGTTCGGCCGCGTCGAGGTGGCGCCGAACGGGACCAACGCGGTCCCGTCGCGCGTGACCGCGTGGCTCGACGCGCGGGCCGAGAGCGAGGCGGCGCTCGACGAGATGGTCGCCGTGATCGGCCGGATCGCGGCCGAGCGGGCGGACCGCGACGGCACGTCGGTGACGATCACGGCCGAGTCCGTCTCCGGCGACGTGCGCTTCGACGACGACCTCACCACCCAGGTCGGCGGCGGCGTACCCAAGCTTCCGACGCAGGCCGGGCACGACGCCGGCATCCTCCAGGCCGCGGGCATCCCGAGCGCGATGCTGTTCGTGCGCAACCCGACCGGCGTCTCGCACTCGCCGGTCGAGCACGCCGAGACGGCCGACTGCCTCGTCGGGGTCGACGCCCTGGCGGACGCGTTGCAGAGGCTCCTCACATGACCGCCCAGCTGCTCGAGCACGCCTGGCTCGGCGACACCGACGGCGAGGTCCGCGACGTCGTCCGGGTGGACGCCGAGGACGGCGTCATCACCTCCGTGGAGGTCGACACCGAGCGTCCGGCCGCGCCCCGGCGCGGGCTGACGCTCCCCGCCCTCGCGAACGGCCACTCGCATGCCTTCCACCGCGCGCTGCGCGCCCGCGCCCAGCGTCGCGGCAGCTTCTGGAGCTGGCGCGAGGAGATGTACCGGATCGCGGCGGAGCTCACCCCCGACACCTACTTCGAGCTGGCCCGCGAGGTCTACGCGGAGATGCGGGACGCCGGCATCGGAGCGGTCGGCGAGTTCCACTACCTGCACCATCAGCCCGACGGCACGCCGTACGACGACCCGAACGAGATGGGTCGCGCGCTCCTGGCGGCGGCCGACGACGCCGGGATCCGGATCCGGCTGCTCGACACCTGCTACCTCGCCGCCGGCATCGGGCGCGCGCCCGAGGGCGTGCAGCGGAGGTTCAGCGACGGGTCGGCCGACCGGTGGGCGGAGCGGGTGGACGCCTTCGACGACCCGCGGGTCGGCGCGGCGATCCACTCCGTCCGCGCGGTGCCGCGCGAGCAGCTGAAGGCGGTCGCCGCCTGGGCCGCCGGCAGGCCGCTCCACGTGCACCTGTCCGAGCAGCCCGCGGAGAACGAGGAGTGCCTGGCCGCCCACGGCCTCACGCCGACCGCGCTGCTTGCCGAGGAGGGCGTCCTGGGCCCGAACCTGACGGCGGTGCACGCCACCCACCTCACCGACGACGACGTGCGGCTGCTGGGCGAGGCGCGCGCGTTCGTGTGCATGTGCCCGACCACCGAGCGCGACCTCGCCGACGGGCTCGGCCGGGCGCGCGCGCTGGCGGATGCCGGTGCGCGCCTGACCCTCGGCTCCGACAGCCACGCCGTGATCGACCTGTTCGAGGAGATGCGCGCCGTGGAGATGCACGACCGGCTGCGCACTGGCGAGCGTGGCCACTGGTCCGCGTCCGAGCTGCTGGCGGCAGCGACGTACGACGGCCACGCCTCGCTCGGGTTCGACGACGCCGGCCGGCTCGCGCCCGGGCAGCGCGCCGACCTGGTCACCGTCGACCTGACGACGCCGCGCACGCGCGGGTGCGGCGCGACCCCGGAGACGCTGGTGTACGCCGCCACCGCCGCGGACGTGGTGCCGCGATGAGCACCGTCGTCACGAACATCGGCGAGCTGGTCACCAACGACCCCGCCGCCGACGACCTCCTCGGGATCGTCACCGACGCAGCGCTGGTGATGGACGAGGGCGCCGTCGCGTGGGTGGGCCGCGCCGCCGACGCACCGGCGGCCGACGAGGTCGTCGACGCGGGCGGACGGGCGGTGCTCCCCGGCTTCGTCGACAGCCACAGCCACCTCGTCTTCGCCGGCGACCGTGCACCCGAGTTCGCGGCCCGGATGGCGGGGGAGTCGTACGCCGCAGGTGGCATCCGCACCACCGTGGCCGCCACCCGCGCGGCCTCCGACGACGAGCTCATCGCCAACACTGCGCGCCTGGTGCACGAGATGCGACGCCAGGGCACCACCACCGTCGAGATCAAGTCCGGCTACGGCCTGTCGGTGACCGACGAGGCCCGGTCGCTCGCGATCGCCCGGCAGTTCACGGAGGAGACGACGTTCCTCGGCGCCCACGTGGTGCCGCCCGAGCACGCCGGTGACCCGGCGGCGTACGTCGACCTCGTGACCGGCCCCATGCTCGAGGCCGCGGCGCCGTACGCCCGCTGGATCGACGCGTTCTGCGAGACGGGCGCGTTCGACGCCGACCAGGCGCGGACGGTGCTGGCTGCCGGCGCCGATGCCGGTCTCCGCGGACGGCTGCACGCCAACCAGCTCGGCCCCGGTCCGGGCGTCCGGCTAGCCGCGGAGCTCGGGCTGGTCGCCGTCGACCACTGCACGTACCTCACCGACGACGACGTCCATGCGCTGCGCGACGCCGGCACGGTGGCCACGCTGCTGCCGGGCGTGGAGTTCTCGACGCGTCAGCCCTATCCCGACGCGCGCCGGCTGGTCGACGCCGGCGTGACGGTGGCGCTGGCGAGCGACTGCAACCCGGGCTCGTCGTACACCTCGTCGATGCCGTTCTGCATCGCCGTCGCGGTGCGCGACATGGGGATGACGCCGGCCGAGGCGGTGCACGCCGCCACCGCCGGGGGAGCGCGGGCCCTGGACCGCGACGACGTCGGGCACCTGACGGTCGGCAGCCGCGCCGACCTGGTGCTGCTCGACGCGCCGAGCCACGTGCACCTGGCCTACCGGCCCGGAGTCCCGCTGGTGCGGGAGACCTGGATTGGCGGTCGATCGACGACCGGTGGCCGGTAATCCCTCGTCGGCCGTCGGCGCCGCTTGGGAGGATGGAGCCATGAGCGAGCCCTCGATGATCGAGCCCGACACCAAGGACTGGACCTGGGTGCTCGAGCGCCCCTGCCCCGACTGCGGGTTCGACGCCACCACGGTCGACCCCGCCGGCATCGGCGACGTCATCCGCGACAACGCCGAGCGCTGGCAGCAGGTGCTCGCCACCCCGGACGCGGCGAGGCGCCCCGAGCCGACCGTGTGGTCCCCGGCGGAGTACGCCGCCCACGTCCGCGACGTGCACCGCACGTTCGGTGCCCGCGCCGCGCTGATGCTCGGCCGCGACGACCCGGAGTTCGCCAACTGGGACCAGGACGAGACCGCCGTCGCCGAGCGCTACGACCTGCAGCAGCCCGACCAGGTCGCGCCCGAGCTGCTCGAGGAGGCCGACCGCGTCGCGGCGACCTACGACGACGTCGAGGGCGAGGCGTGGCAGCGCCGGGGGCGGCGCAGCAACGGCAGCGAGTTCACCGTCGACACCTTGGGTCGCTACCATCTGCACGACGTCGTCCACCACCTCTGGGACGTCCGGTGGGTGCATGACGCCGACCGTGGGGGAGCATGACCACGTGAGGCACACGGAGTTCTGGGCACGGCTCGACCACACCCTCGGGCGCGACTACTCGCGTGTCTGGGCCGACCAGTTCGTGATGGCCGAGCTCGGCGGGCGTACGGCGCGGCAGGCGCTCGACGCCGGGGTCGAGCCCAAGGAGGTCTGGCGCGCCGTGTGGAGCGCCCTGGAGCTGCCGGCGCGCGAGCGATGACGCTCTCCGCTGGTCGAGGAGATCGCCCCGCGACGGTCACGCGACCGCCCGAGGACCTCGCACGGCTCCAGCGCCGCACCGTCCGCGTCCTGGTGCTGACCCAGGCGGTCGGCGCCGTCGGCATCACCATCGGCATCGCGACCGCCTCGCTGCTCGCGCGCGACCTCTCCGGCTCCGAGGCGCTCTCGGGCCTCGCGCAGACCGCGCAGGTGCTCGGCGCCGCCGTGATCTCGTTCCTGCTCGCCTCGCTGATGGGCCGACGCGGCCGCCGGATCGGGCTCACCACCGGCTACCTCGTGGCCGCAGGGGGCGGCGCGATCGCCGTGCTTTCCGGAGTCGTCGGGTCGATGGTGCTGCTGATCCTGGGCGCCGTCATGCTCGGTGCGGCGACCTCGGCCAACAACGCGGCCCGCTACGCGGCGACCGACCTCGCCACCGACGACAACCGTGCCCGTTCACTGTCCGTCGTGGTGTGGGCGACGACCATCGGCGCGGTGCTGGGGCCCAACCTCACCGGCCCCGCGGGCGCGTTCGCCGAGGCGGTCGACATCCCGGAGCTCACTGGCCCGTTCGCGTTCGGCGCCATCGGCCTCCTGCTCGCCGCGCTCGTCTCCGGGCTGCTGCTCCGCCCCGACCCGCTGCTGGTCGCCCGGGCCGCGGAGCGCGCGCAGGCAAACGCCGAGGCCGCGGAGCCGTCCGGGAGCTCGTGGTCCCGGGCGGTGGCGGCGACGCGTGAGCGCCCCGTGATCGCCTACGCCGTCGCCGGGCTCGCGCTCGCCCACGCGACGATGATCGCGGTGATGGTGATGACCCCGCTGCACATGGAGCACGGGGGAGCCGGGCTCGAGGTGATCGGCCTGGTCATCAGCGTCCACGTGCTCGGCATGTTCGCGTTCTCCCCGCTGGTCGGCGTGCTCGCCGACCGCGTCGGCCGGCCACCGGTCCTCGGTGTTGGCGCGCTCGTGCTCGTCTGTGCCCTCGTGCTCTGCGCCTCGTCGCCCGACGGGATGTCCTGGCAGGTGACGGCGGGCCTGTTCCTGCTCGGCGTCGGCTGGTCGCTGGCGATGGTGTCCTCGTCGACGATGGTCGCCGAGCACGCGCCGCTCGCGTCGCGCACCGACGTGCAGGGCGCTGCCGACCTGGTGATGGGCCTGACGGCCGCGGCCGCCGGCCTGGTCGCGGGCGTGGTGGTCGACGTCTCGGGCTACCCCACGCTGGCCCTGGTCACGCTGGTGCTCGCGCTCGGCGTGCTCGGCTCCGCCGTACGAGCGCACGCTCTTGCCGAGCCGTCCGCAGCGGTCAGCGGGTGACGGCGGCGACGGCGCTCACCTCGACCAGCGCGCCCGGCACGCCGAGCGCCGAGACGATCGCGGCGGTGACGAGCGGCGGCGTCTCGGTCCGGGGGAGCGCGGCGGCTGCCGCGCCGTAGGCCGCGGCGATGTCGGTGCCCTGCGCCAGCAGCACCGTGACCGACACCAGGTCGTCGAGCGTGGCGCCTGCCGCCTCGAGCGCGACGCGGAGGTTGGTCATCACCTGCGCGGTCTGGGCAGCTGGGTCGTCACCGCCGACCAGCGACCCGTCTGCGGTCACGGCGTTCTGGCCGCCGACCAGGATGGTGGTCGCGCCCGGAGGCACGACGGCCACGTGGCTGAACGCCGGGCTCTGCACGAGGCCTGCGGGCTTCAGCAGCTGGATGTCGCTCGTCTGGCTCATGCCAGCAACGTAGGAGCCGCCGCCGACAACGCGACACGCCGGACCCGCCTCCCCGTTGTGTCGAACACTTGTTCTAGGTTGTGTCGTACGGCGGAGGTGCGAGCCACCTGCCGCCCACAGGTATGACGCGCGGACCACTCGTCCACACCCACGACCCGGCTGACCAGGCTGTGTCGGGACCCCGTCCTAGCGTCGCCGATGTACCTGGCCCGATCACGACAGACGAAGGACTGAGGCACATGGCCGCCGGAGACGACCGCACCAAGGCGCTCGACGCAGCGCTGCTCAACATCGAGAAGGCTTACGGCAAGGGGTCGGTGATGCGCCTCGGTGACGAGAGCCGCGCCCCGCTCGAGATCATCCCCACCGGGTCGATCGCACTCGACGTGGCGCTGGGCCTCGGTGGCCTGCCGCGTGGTCGGGTCGTGGAGATCTACGGGCCGGAGTCCTCCGGAAAGACGACCGTCGCCCTCCACGCGGTCGCCAACGCGCAGGCCGCCGGCGGCATCGTGGCGTTCATCGACGCCGAGCACGCGCTCGACCCTGAGTACGCGAAGGCCCTCGGCGTCGACACCGACGCCCTGCTGGTCTCGCAGCCCGACTCCGGTGAGCAGGCCCTCGAGATCGCCGACATGCTGATCCGCTCGGGCGCGCTCGACCTGATCGTCATCGACTCCGTCGCCGCGCTCGTGCCCCGCGCCGAGATCGAGGGCGAGATGGGCGACAGCCACGTCGGCCTCCAGGCGCGGCTGATGAGCCAGGCGCTGCGCAAGATGACCGGTGCCCTCAACAACTCCGGCACCACCGCGATCTTCATCAACCAGCTGCGCGAGAAGATCGGCGTCATGTTCGGGTCCCCGGAGACCACCACGGGTGGCCGGGCACTGAAGTTCTACTCCTCGGTGCGTCTCGACGTGCGCCGGATCGAGACCCTCAAGGACGGCACCGACATGGTCGGCAACCGCACCCGGGTCAAGGTCGTCAAGAACAAGGTGGCCCCGCCGTTCAAGCAGGCCGAGTTCGACATCATGTACGGCAAGGGCATCAGCCGCGAGGGCGGGCTGATCGACGTGGGCGTCGAGGCGGGCCTCGTCCGCAAGGCCGGCGCCTGGTACACCTACGAGGGCGACCAGCTCGGGCAGGGCAAGGAGAACTCGCGGAAGTTCCTCAAGGACAACCCCGACCTCGCCAACGAGCTCGAGAAGAAGATCCTCGAGAAGCTCGGCGTCGGCCCGCAGGTGGACGCCGAGAACGACCTCTCCGACGAGCCCATCGGTGTCGACAGCTTCTGACCCCGAGTTCGACCCCGAGGCCGACCACGAGTCGGTCGCGCGGAAGATCCTGCTCGACCAGCTGACGGGCCAGGCCCGCAGCCGGCACGAGCTGGCCGAGCGGCTGACCCGCCGCAACGTCCCCGACGACGTGGCGGGTCCGCTGCTCGACCGGTTCGAGGAGGTCGGGCTGATCGACGACGAGGCCTTCGCCCGGTCCTGGGTCGACAGCCGCCAGCGCACGCGCGGCCTGGCCCGGCGCGCCCTCGCGCAGGAGCTGCGGCGCAAGGGCGTCGCCGACGAGACCGCGCGCGAGGTGCTCGACGAGGTCGACCCGGCGTCCGAGGAGGAGGCCGCCCGGGCGCTGGTCCGCAAGAAGCTGCGCTCGATGCGCGGCGTCGACGAGACGACCGCGGCGCGCCGCCTGGCCGGGATGTTGGCCCGCAAGGGCTACCCGGCGGGGATGGCGTTCGCGGTGGTGCGGTCCGAGCTCGACCTCGACGCGCACGGTTCCGCCGACGAATCGCTCTGACGGAGGTAGGAGCGGGCTGGCCCGCTCTGCAAGGATCGCGCCATGAGCGATCTCGTGCCCGCGCTCCGCGCGCAGTCCGGTCCGGTCGACCTGTCGGCGATCGCGACCGACGCCACGCCGGGCTTCTCCGGCAAGAAGCACGAGGGCATCGACGCCCTCGAGGCGCTCGGGCCCGATCTCGCCGACCTCCAGGAGCGGCTCTTCGCGCACGGTCGCTCCGGCGGCCACCGCAGCCTGCTCCTGGTGCTCCAAGGCATGGACACCTCGGGCAAGGGCGGCACGCTGCGCTCGACCGTCGGCCTGATCGACCCGCAGGGCGTGCGGATCACCTCGTTCAAAGCGCCCACGCCCGAGGAGCTCGAGCACGACTTCCTCTGGCGCATCCGCAAGGCGCTCCCGGGCCCGGGCTACGTCGGCGTCTTCGACCGTTCGCACTACGAGGACGTGCTGATCGCGCGCGTCCGCGGGCTCGCGAAGCCGGAGGAGATCGAGCGCCGCTACGACGCGATCAACTCCTTCGAGGAGGAGTTGGTCGAGCACGGCACCGTCGTGCTGAAGTGCATGCTGCACATCTCGGCCGAGGAGCAGAAGGAACGGCTACTCGCCCGGCTCGACGACCCGACCAAGCACTGGAAGTACAACCCCGGCGACATCGACGAGCGTGAGCACTGGCCGGCCTACCAGGAGGCCTACGAGCTCGCCATCGAGCGCACCCACACCGACGCGGCGCCGTGGTACGTCATCCCCGCCGACCGGAAGTGGTACCGCAACCTCGCGATCGGTCACCTGCTCCTCGACGCGCTGTCCTCGTTCCAGCTCGGGTGGCCGGCCGCCGACTTCGACGTCGAGCACGAGAAGCGGCGCCTCGCCGAGGAGGACCCGCTGTCGTGACGCTTCCCTCCGTCACGGTCACCCGCTACGTCACCCCGCTGCGCGAGGGCGGCAGCCTCCCGGGGATCGTCGAGGCCGACGACCTCGGCACGTACGTCTGCAAGTTCCGCGGTGCCGGCCAGGGCCCGCGGGTTCTCGTCGCGGAGGTCATCGCCGCCGGGATCGCCCGGCGGCTCGGGCTGCGCACGCCGGACCTCGTGGTGCTCGACCTCGACCCCGACCTCGCCCGCTACGAGGCCGACGAGGAGGTCCAGGACCTGCTCACCGCCAGCGCGGGCGCCAACCTGGGCATCGACTTCCTGCCGGGATCCTTCGGCTTCGACGGCGCCAGCGACGTCGACCCGACCGAGGCGGCGACGGTGATCTGGCTCGACGCCTTCATCGCCAACGTCGACCGGTCGTGGCGCAACCCCAACCTGCTGCGCTGGCAGGACGACCTCTGGGTCATCGACCACGGCGCGTCGCTCTACTTCCACCACTCCTGGCCGGGCGGGGTGGGTGACCCGGAGCGGTTCGCCCGCCAGCCCTGGGACGCCTCCGACCACGTCCTCGGCTCCGCGCTCGGCAAGGTCGCCGACGTCGACGCGGACCTCCGCGCCCGGTTGACGGACGACGTCCTCACCGAGGTCGTCGCCGAGGTCCCCGACGTGTGGCTCGAGCCCGTTCCCGGGGCGGACTCGCCCGAGGAGCTGCGGGCGGCGTACGTCTCGTTCTTCGCTGCCCGGGTGCGCTCGCGGGCCTGGCTGCCGGAGGTCGCGTCGTGACGAGGGAGACGACGAGGACCCCCACGCAGGCCTATCAGTACGTCGTCCTGCGGTGCGTGCCGCGGGTCGATCGGGAGGAGTTCGTCAACGTCGGGGTGGTGCTCTACTGCCAGGCGCTCGACTACCTCGCCGCGCTCTGGCACTGCGACGCCGACCGGCTGCGCGCCCTCGACCCGACGCTCGACATCGACCGTGTCTGCGACGCCCTCACCTTCATCGACGGGGTGTGCGCGGGTGACGAGCGCGGCGGAGCGGTGGCCGGCCACACCCAGAGCCAGCGCTTCGGGTTCCTCAAGGCGCCCCGCAGCACGGTCGTGCAGCCCGGACCGGTCCACGGCGGGGTGACCGCCGACCCGGCCCGGGCGCTCGAACGGCTGCTGGAGCGACTCGTCGGTTAGCGCCCGATCAGACGGGCACCAGCTCGACGGCACCGACGGCGTAGCGCGCCAGCACCGTGCGCGCGACCTCAGGGTGGGCGCCCAGCGGGTCGGACACCGCGACAGCGCCGGCCTCGAGGGCGAGCTCGGTGGCTCGGTCGAGCAGGGTGCCCGGCGCGAGGAAGAGCGACGCGACCGCGATGTGGCGGCGACCCTCGGCGCGGAAGGCGCGCACCGCCTCACCCGTCGCCGGGGGAGCGCTGGTGGCGTACGCCGCGGTGACCGGCAGCTTGTGGTGCGTGCCCCAGACCCGGGCCAGCCGGGCGACGGCCTGGTTGGCCAGCGGGTCCGACGTGCCGGCGGCCGCCAGCACCAGGGCGTCGAGCTCGCGCACCCGGGCGTCCTTGAGCGCGGCGCGGAGCCGCTCGTCGAGCACCTCCAGGAAGCGCGCCTCGAGCCCGAGCACGTCGGTGGCGCGGATCTTCAGCCCGGGGTGACGGGCCGTCGCCGAGGCGATCAGCTCGGGCACGTCGACCTTCGCGTGGAACGCCTCCACGAGCAGGAGCGGTACGACGACGATCTCTTCGTGCCCGGCGCGGACGAGCTTGTCGACGACCGTGTCGAAGCTCGGCTTCGAGAGCTCGAGGAACGCCCTCTCGATGCGGAGGTCCGGGCGCTGAGCCTTGACCTCGTTGACGAGGGCGGTCACCGTAGCGGCGGAGCGTGGGTCCCGGCTGCCGTGAGCCAGGGCCACCAGTGCAGGAGCGGCCATCAGAATCCCCTCTCTGATGTGTCGGTACGTGCGATGTAACGGGTGGGGGCCTTCGGCGTCACGAATGGATCCCGCACTCGGTCTTGTTGGTGCCGGCCCAGCGCCCGCTGCGAGGGTCCTCGCCCGGGGCTACTCGGCGCGTGCACGGCCAGCACCCGATCGAGGGATAGCCGTCGTACACCAGTGGGTTGACGAGGACGCCGTTGTCCTGGATGTAGCTCTCGACCTGCTCGTCCGACCAGCGTGCGATCGGCGAGACCTTGACCTTCTGCTTCTTCGCGTCCCAGCCGATCACCGGCGCGATCACCCGGTTGTGGGTCTCGGCGCGGCGCAGGCCGGTCGCCCAGGCGTCGTAGCCCGCGAGCGACTCGGTGAGCGGCTGGACCTTGCGCAGCTTGCAGCACAGGTCGGGGTCGGTCTTGTAGAGGTCCTTGCCATAGGTGGCGTCCTGCTCCTCGACGCTCTGCACGGGCGTGATCGTGAGCAGGTTGACCGGCAGCGTGTGCTTGACGGCGTCGGCGGTGCCGACGGTCTCGGCGAAGTGGTAGCCGGTGTCGAGGAAGACGACGTCGATGCCGGGCACGACCTTCGACGCGAGGTGGGCGAGCACGGCGTCGCCCATCGACGAGGTGATGCAGAAGCGGTCGCCGAACGTCGCGGCGGCCCACTCGATGATCACCTCGGCCGGGGCGAGCTCGAGCTCGGCGCCCCAGTGGGACACCAGCTCGCGCAGCTCCTCGGGGGAGCGGCCCTCGGTCTGGGTGCCGCGGGCCCGGCGCGCGCGGGCGGTGGTCGCAGCGCTCATCGCAGGCCTCCTTCGGGTCGCAGCAGTCCGATCAGCTTCAGGGAGAAGGCGCGCAGGCAGGAGCGGCACTCCCAGCCGCCCGCGGCGTCGCCCGGCTTGCCCTGAGGAGCCGAGGTACGAGGCGTCTCGAAGGGTCGCAGGTCCTCGTCCCCGCAGTAGGGGCAGTGGAACGGAACGGCGCGCTCGCTCATGACGTGGCCGTCTCGAGCGTCTTGTCGCCGCGCAGCAGCTCCTCGTCGGCCCGGGCGACCCAGTCCGCGAAGATCTCGTCGTCCTTGCGGTCGACCAGGTAGTTGGTCACGACCGTGGTGACGTAGTCGTCGAGGCCGGCGCTGGTGACCTTGTGCGCCCGCAGCTTGCGGCCGAAGTTGGCGTTGAGCCCGGTCGCGCCGCCGAGGTGCACCTGGAAGCCCTCGACCTGGTTGCCGTCTCCGTCGACCACGAGCTGGCCCTTGAGCCCGATGTCGGCGACCTGGGTGCGGGCGCAGGCGTTGGGGCAGCCGTTGACGTTGACCGTGATCGGGGTGTCGAGGTCGGGGAAGCGGTGCTCGAGCTCGGCGACGAGCTTGCGGGCGCGCTCCTTGGTGTCGACGATCGCGAGCTTGCAGAACTCGATGCCGGTGCAGGCCATCGTGTTGCGGCGCCACTGCGACGGCCGGGCGGAGAGGCCGATCTCGTCGAGGCGCTCGACCAGCGCCTCGACCACCTCGGGCTTCGCGCCGATCAGCACGATCTTCTGGTACGGCGTTAGCCGGGCCCCGGCGAGGTCGAACTCCTCGATGACGTCGGCCAGCCGGACCAGCAGGGTGCCGGAGATCCGGCCCGCCGTGGGGGCGACGCCGACGTAGAAGTTGCCGTCCTTCTGCGCGTGCACGCCGACGTGGTCGCGGTGACCGACCGGCGACGGAGGCGACGGGTTGGTGACGAGCTCCTTGCCGAGGTACTCCTTCTCGAGCACCTCGCGGAACTTCTCCACGCCCCAGTCGGCGACCAGGAACTTCAGGCGGGCGCGCGAGCGCAGCCGGCGGTAGCCGTAGTCGCGGAAGATGCCCGCGACGCCGGCCCACACGTCGGGAACCTCGCCGACCGGGATCCAGACGCCCAGCTTCTGCGCGAGCATCGGGTTGGTGGAGAGGCCGCCGCCGACCCACACGTCGAAGCCGGGACCGTGCTCGGGGTGGACGGTGCCGACGAACGACACGTCGTTGACCTCGGGCGCGACGTCGTGGCTCGGGTGGCCGGTGAGCGCGGTCTTGAACTTCCGCGGGAAGTTCGAGAAGTCCTTGTTGTTCAGGTAGCGCCGCTCGATCTCCCGCAGCGCCTCGCTGCCGTCGATGATCTCGTCGGCGGCGACACCGGCGACGGGGGAGCCGAGGAACGGTCGCGGCGAGTCGCCGCACGCCTCCATGGAGTGCAGCCCGACCGCGTCGAGGCGCTCCCAGATCGCCGGGACGCTCTCGATCTCGATCCAGTGGTACTGGATGTTCTCGCGGTCGGTGACATCGGCGGTGTCGCGGGCGAAGTCCTGGCCGATCGTGCCGAGCGCGCGCACCGCGTCGGCGGAGAGCAGCTTGCCGTCGGAGCGGACCCGCATCATGAAGTAGCGGTCGTCGAGCTCCTCCTCCTCGAGGATCGCCGTCTTGCCGCCCTCGATGCCGGGCTTGCGCTGGGTGTAGAGACCCATCCAGCGGAACCGGCCGCGCAGGTCGGCCGGGTCGATCGAGTCGAAGCCGCGCTTGGAGTAGATGTAGAGGATGCGGTCGCGGACGTTGAGGGGGTCGTCGTTCTTCTTCGACTCCTCGTTCTTGTTCAGCGGCTCGCGGTAGCCGAACGCCCACTGGCCCTCGGCCCGGCGGGGGCGGGGCACGTCGGTGTGCTGCGGCGGCTGGGACTGGAAACGCTGATCAGACATGCGAAGACTTGGTCCTTCTCGAACAGGCGCTGCTCGCGGTCGCGGCGCGCGGAGACGTCGGGGTCGGAACTGACGGAACTCAGAAGGGCCAACACATCATGCTGCGGGTGCGCCCGAAGTCCACGTGGCGACGTACCACGAGGTGCGCATGGGTTGCAGCAGAGACCATGTCAATGAGTCTCATCTTTCGGACCGAGGCTCCACAACTCGCAATCTCATGATGTGGACGAGCGTCCCGGATATTGGACGGAAGGCCCCGCCTGCCACGCTCAGAGGGCGGCGCCTGCGACCGACGTCACACGCCGGACGACGCCGCGCAGCAACCGTGCTGCCCGACTCCGGGCCGTCGGCCCTAGGCTGTCGCCCATGAGCGACGCGTCGAACAGCACCCCCTCGAACGGCCTGGTCAGCAGCGCCTACCAGCAGGCGCTGGAAGTCATCGCCAGCGTGGAGCCCCGCGTCGCGGAGGCGACGCGCAAGGAGCTGGCCGACCAGCGCGCCTCGCTCAAGCTGATCGCCTCGGAGAACTACGCGTCGCCGGCCGTGCTGCTGACGATGGGCAGCTGGTTCTCCGACAAGTACGCCGAGGGCACCATCGGCCATCGCTTCTACGCGGGCTGCCAGAACGTCGACACCGTCGAGGCGCTCGCGGCGGAGCACGCCCGCGAGCTGTTCGGCGCCGAATACGCCTACGTGCAGCCGCACTCCGGCATCGACGCCAACCTGACCGCCTACTGGGCGATCCTCGCCCACCGCGTCGAGGGACCCTGGCTGACCGACGCCGGCGTGAAGAACATGAACGAGCTGTCCGACGAGGACTGGGAGAAGCTCCGCAAGGAGCTCGGCAACCAGCGTCTCCTCGGCATGAGCCTCGACGCCGGCGGCCACCTGACGCACGGCTTCCGCCCCAACATCAGCGGCAAGATGTTCCACCAGCAGCAGTACGGCACCGACCCGGAGACGGGCCTGCTCGACTACGACGCGCTCCGCGCCAAGGCCAAGGAGTTCAGGCCGCTGATCCTGGTGGCCGGCTACTCCGCCTACCCGCGCCGCGTGAACTTCGCGAAGATGCGCGAGATCGCCGACGAGGTCGGTGCGACGCTGATGGTCGACATGGCGCACTTCGCGGGGCTGGTCGCCGGCAAGGTGTTCACCGGCGACGAGGACCCGGTGCCGCACGCCCACGTGGTCACCAGCACCTCGCACAAGTCGCTCCGCGGTCCGCGCGGCGGCTTCATCCTCGCCACCGAGGAGTACGCGCCGAGCGTCGACCGCGGCTGCCCGATGGTGCTGGGCGGCCCGCTCTCGCACGTGATGGCCGCGAAGGCGGTCGCGTTCGCCGAGGCGCGCCAGCCCGCGTTCCAGACCTACGCGCAGCAGATCGCCGACAACGCCAAGTCGCTCGCCGAGGGATTCCTCTCCCGCGGCGCCAAGCTGGTCACGGGGGGCACCGACAACCACCTGGTACTGCTCGACGTCACCTCGTTCGGCCTGACCGGCCGCCAGGCCGAGTCGGCGCTGCTCGACGCCGGCGTGGTCACCAACCGCAACTCGGTCCCGGCCGACCCCAACGGCGCCTGGTACACCTCCGGCGTGCGCCTGGGCACCCCCGCGCTCACCACGCGCGGGTTCGGCCACGACGAGTTCGACCGGGTCGCCGAGCTGATCGTCCACGTCCTGCAGAACACCGAGCCCGGCACGACCAAGGCAGGCACGCCCTCGAAGGCGTCCTACACGCTGGCCGACGGCGTCGCCGAGAAGGTCAAGGACGCCTCGGCCGAGCTGCTCGACAAGCACCCGCTCTACCCCGGTCTCGAGCTGGCCTGACCTCCGGGCCGGGCGCCGGGGGCGCTGTCACCGCGTCGGGCGGCACACCAGCAGGTGGAACCGCGGCCCCTCGCGGTCGACCTCGCGTCGTTCCACGGCGAGCCCTGCTTCCTCGAACGTCGCGACGACCTCCGGCACCGGCCGCAGGTTGAAGTTGTAGCGGGTGAAGGGCTGCTCGGCCATCCAGTCCGGGTCGGCGATGCCGAGCACCCCACGACCCGACGGCGCGAGCACGCGGGCGAGCTCCCGCGCCGCGGGCGCGAGGTCGCCCTTCACGAAGTAGACCGTGTTGAGGCTGATCCAGCCGTCGAGCGCGCCGTCGGCCATCGGCAGCTCCTGCATCGAGGCCTCGTGCAGGGTGAGGCGGCCGTCGCGGACCGCCGCCTCGTGCGTACGGCGCGCCAGGGCCAGCATGTCCCGTGACGGCTCGACCCCGTGCACCTGTCCCTCCGGCAGCGCGGTCAGCAGCAGGTCGAGACCCAGCCCGCCGCCGAACCCCACGTCGGCGGTGACCTCCGTGCCCGCGAGCTCGAGCGCCTCGACCGCGGCCGCGATGGCGGCGCCGTTGTTCTGGTTGAGCTTGCGCGCGACGACGAGCTTGCCGAACAAGCCGGACGGACCGCCCAGCTGGCGGCTGAGGGCCTTCATGAGGAAGTCGGGGGGCGCGAACGGCATGACCGAACTATCCCAGTTGCTCGCCGCTGCGGGCCGTCTTGTCGAGCATGTCGAGGCTGAATCGGGTGATCGCCGCTCGGTCGGCCGCCACGCGGTGGACCTCCGGCGTGGGCTCGAGCTCCAGGAGCTCGAAGGGCAGCGCGGACAGCCCGGTGAACAGGGCGACGTGCAGTGCGTGCGCGCGCCGCAGCGTCGCGGGATCGACGTCGACGCCCTCGGCGGCCAGGCCGTCCCGGTAGGCAGCGAGCATCGTCGCGTCGCGCTCGGCGAGGTCAGTCGCGTCGCGGCGGCCGATCTGCACGTCGCCCACGAGCAGCTGCCCGAGGTCGAACCCGACCGGCAGCAGGGTGAAGAACCCGAAGTCGATGAGCGTGAAGCCGTCGTGGCCCGCGGTGAGGAGCAGGTTGTTGGGGCAGGCGTCGCCGTGGCCCGCCAGGTGCGGCATCGCGAGCAGCTCGTCGGTGACGGCATCGACGCCCTCGGCCGCCGACCGCATCCGGTCGCGCAGGTCGGCGAACGCGCCCGCGACGACGGGGTGCTGCCAGATCCCGTCGTCCTGCAGCATCGGCAGCACCTGGTTCTTGAAGCGGCCCTCGGCGTAGTTGCGGATCGTGAACGGGTGGCTCACGGACGCGGCCACCTCGCGCACGTGCCCGGAGGCCGCGAACCGTCCCATCAGGTGCGCGGCGCGGCGGTAGCGGGCGAGGTCCCAGGCGGCGTCGTACGTCGGGACGACCTCGAGCCAGACGGCGTACGACGACTCGTCGATCTCGTGGACCCCGAGCGTCCGCGGCATCTCCAGCCCGTCGGGCAGGTGCCCGGCCAGGTCGGAGGCGTAGACCTCGGCCTCGGTGCGCCACGGCACTGCCGCTCGTGCCATCTCGCGCATCTCCTCCGGCACCGATGCGAAGAAGGGCGAGCGTGACCACTCGTGCACGTGCTTGACGAACAAGGCGAACGACCGCGACTCCCCGGCGGCGACCGCGGTACCACTGACCGAGTAGCGCCCGGCGGTCGTGATCGCCGGGAGCTCGTAGGCGAACTCGACGGCGACCGACGACCTCAGGTCGACGGCATCGACGCCGAGCAGGTCGGCGACCATGCCGGCCAGGACGTCGTCCGGCACGTCTGCGGCCCCGAGGGCGGCGCGGTCGTGCATGTCCCGACTATCGCAGCGGACAGCCACCAGCGCCGGAAGTTTCAGGTCGCCGCGCCCGCCGACGTCGCGCGGCGCCAGCGCTGACGGTCGCGGGTGCGGCTACGGTAACGCGCGTGCAGGACGAGGATTCGCAGACGCCGGAGGCGGCTGACCGCACCCTCCTGCAGCGGGTCCGGCACACGATCTGGCGGCTGATCGTCACCACGGTCGGGTCGTGCCTGAAGTACCGGGTGACCGGGCTTGCCGCCGAAGGTGCGTTCTTCGCCGTGCTGTCGGTGCCGCCGCTGATCTTCGCGCTCGCCGGCGCGATCGGGTATGTGTCCGACACGTTCACGGCCGCGCAGATCGAGGACGTGCGGCGCGCGGTCATCGACCTCAGCTCCAGCTTCCTGACGGAGCGGGCGGTCGAGAAGGTGATCGAGCCGACCATGGAGGACGTGCTCAAGGGCGGGCGCTTCGACGTGATCTCGCTCGGCTTCGTGCTCGCACTGTGGTCGGGGTCGCGGGCCCTCAACGTCTTCGTCGACACCATCACCGTCATGCACGGGCTCGGCGGCAGCCGGGGCATCGTCAAGACCCGGGCGCTGTCGTTCTTCCTCTACATCCTGGCGGTTCTCACCGGAGCGGTGTCGATCCCGCTGATCGTGGCGGGCCCGAAGATCGTGCGGAGCTGGCTGCCCAACCGCGCCGAGTTCCTCATGAGCTTCTACTGGCCGGTCGTCATCATCGTCTGCATCTGCTTCCTCGCGACGCTCTACCACGTGTCGGTGCCAGTCCGGACGAACTGGAGCTTCAACCTCCCCGGCGCCACGTTCTCGCTCATCGCGTGGATCCTCGGCTCCTACCTGTTGCGCTGGGTGCTGACGGTCACCGCTGCTGAGTCGAAGTCGATCTACGGCCCGCTCGCCGCGCCCATCGCGGTGCTGCTGTGGCTCTACATCGCTGCCCTGGCCGTGCTGATCGGCGCGGGGGTCAACGCCGCGTTCGACACCGTCTTCCCGCAGCAGGCGACCTCGCGCGCGCGGCGGGAGCTGATGGCCCGGTTGCGCGAGCGCGTCGTCCAGGCGCGCGACCGCTGGTGAGACGTCACCGCCAGCGGTAGGCCACCTCGGGCCGCCCGCCGCCGCCGCTGTAGCGCGGCTGCCGCTCGACGAGGCCGCTGGACGCGAGGTGCTCGAGGTAGCGGCGCGCGGTGACCCGGGAGGTCCCGATGGCCGCGGCCGCCTCGCTGGCCGACAGGCCCCCGGGCGAGGCCCGCACCGCCGACGTGACCTCGCGGAGCGTCTCCGCGCTCATGCCCTTCGGGAGCGGCGCGGTGCCGGAGGGGCGGAGGGTGCCGAGCAGGCGGTCCACCTCGTCCTGCACGAACTCGCGGGGTGACTCGTCGAGGTGCGTCCGGTAGGCGGCGTACTGCTCGAGCTTGGACCGGAACGTCGCGAACGTGAACGGCTTGAGCAGGTAGAGGACCACGCCCTGCGCGACCGCGTGCCGGACGACATCGGTGTCGCGCGCCGCGGTCACCGCGATCACATCGGCGAGGTGACCAGCGGCGCGGACGCTCGTGACCAGCCCGAGGCCGTGCCTGTCCGGCAGGTTCATGTCGAGCAGCAACAGGTCGACCGGTCGGCCCTGCGCGCGCTCGGCCTCGAGGATGCGCATCGTGTCAGCGACGGAGTGGGCGACGCCGGCGACCTCGAACCCGGGAACGCGGCCGACGTACGACGCGTGCGCCTCGGCCGCTCGCACCTCGTCCTCGACGACGAGCACCCGCACGGTCACGAGCCTGCTCCCGGCCGCAGCACGACGGTGAACCGCGCACCGCCGAGGTCGGACCGGCCGATGCGCACCTCGCCGCCGTTGCGACGGGCCACCTGACTGACCAGGGCGAGCCCGAGCCCGCGACCGGCACCCGGCGCCGCCTTGGTCGTCCAGCCGCGCTCGAGCACGCGGGCCGCGTCCTCGTCGCCGAGGCCGGGACCGCTGTCGTCGACCTCGATGGTCAGCGTGCCGCGGTCTCCCTCGAGCCGGACGGCGACCCGCTTCTCGGCCGCGTCGGCGACGGCGTCGAACGCGTTGTCGACGAGGTTGCCCAGCACGGTCACGAGGTCGCGACCGGGCACGTCGGCACTTCCCTCGACGTTGCCCGAGACGGTGAGCTCGATCGCCCGTTCCGCGGCCTCGGCGGACTTGCCGAGCAGCAGCGCCGCGACGACGGGGTCGTCGACCGCCCCGACGACCCGGTCGGTCAGGAGCTGGGCGACCTGGAGCTCCTCGGTGGCGAAGTCGACCGCCTCCTCGGCGCGCCCCATCTCGATGAGGGACACGACGGTGTGGAGCCGGTTGGCCGACTCGTGGTTCTGCGAGCGGAGCGACTCGGTGAGCCGCCGGACCAGGTCGAGCTCGCCCGTCACCGACCTCAGCTCGGTGTGGTCGCGCAGGCTCACCACCGAGCCGACCTCCCGACCCTCCCAGAGAGCGGGAGCGGTGGAGACCACGAGCATGCGGTCCCCGGCGAGGTAGAGGTCGTCGGACTCGGGTGTGCGACCGAGCGCCGCCGCGACGAGGCCGGGTGCCAGGCCGAGGTCACCGACCTCCCGCCCGACGACGTCCTCGGGCAGGTCCAGAAGGCGGCGCGCCTCGTCGTTGACGAGCTCGACCCGGCCGTCCTGGTCGAGCAGCAGCAGTCCTTCGCGCACCGCGTGGAGGACCGCCGAGTAGTACTCGTACATCCGGGCGATCTCGCGCTCGCCCATCCCATGGGTCATCCGCCGCAGCCGGCGGCTGACGAGGCCGGCGCCGACGACGCCGACGGCCAGCACCCCGCCGGCCACCGCGAGGATCACCACCACGTCACGCCACAGCTGACGGTAGACGTCGCTCACCTCCACCCCGACGGAGACCAGCGCGATGACCTCGTCGCCGTCGCGGACCGGGACGACGGCGCGGATCGACGGCCCGAGGGTCCCGGTGTACTGCTGGGTGAAGACCTCCCCCTCGGGCGCACCGCCGAGGTCACCGACGAACGGCTCGCCGATCCGGTCGGGGTCCGGGTGGGTGTAACGGATCCGGTCGAGGCCCATGACCACCACGAAGTCGGTCTCGGTGTCGATCCGCACGTCCTCGGCGTAGGGCTGCAGGACCCGGGTCGGGTCCGCGGTCCGGACCGCGCCGCGAACGGTCGGGGAGTCCGCGACCGCTTCGGCGACGGCTGCCGCTCGGTCGGCGGCGTGGTCGCGGACGTCACGACGGGCGTCGTACGTCGCGAGGGCGATCGCGACCCCGACCAGCAGCAGGACCACGCCGACCTGCAGCAGCAGGATCTGGCGGGCGACCGAGAGGTCGGCCATCGGTCGGGGGCGGCGCACCTCCGCATTCTCGCGCAGCACCCGGCGGTTCTTGTGGCGCAGGTCACGAACACAACGAACGCAACGGTGACGCACGTCACGCGGCTCGCGAGAGTCGGTCACGAGCCGGGAAGGCCGGCACCAGGAGGTCAAACGATGAGCAACCACAGCCGTGCGGCGCGCAGGGATCGCACGCACTTCCTCTACATCGCCGTGATCGCCGCGGTCGCCGCCGGCATCGCGGTCGGACTGCTCGCTCCGGCGTTCGCCGTCGAGCTCAAGCCGCTCGGCGAGGCGTTCGTGGCGCTGATCAAGATGATGATCCAGCCGGTCATCTTCTGCACGATCGTGCTCGGCGTCGGGTCGGTGCGCAGCGCCGCCCGGGTCGGCAAGGTCGGCGGTCTCGCGCTCGGCTACTTCGTGGCGATGTCCACCGCGGCCCTCGCGATCGGCCTGCTGGTCGGCAACGTCCTGCACCCCGGCTCGGGGCTGAGCATCACCGAGGAGACCGCGTCGGCGGGGGCGGAGCAGGCGGCGGGGGTCGAGCACACCAGCACGACCGACGTCCTGCTCGGGATCATCCCCGACTCGATGCTGTCCGCGCTGACGTCCGGCGAGGTGCTGCAGACCCTGCTCGTCGCTCTGCTCGTGGGCTTCGCTCTGCAGGCCATGGGCCGCACCGGCGAGCCGGTCCTGCGCGGCGTGGGCCACGTCCAGCGGCTCGTCTTCCGGGTGCTGGGGATGGTCATGTGGGCCGCGCCGATCGGCGCGTTCGGGGCGATCGCCGGCGTCGTGGGGGAGACCGGTGTCGAGGCGCTCAAGAGCCTGGCCGTGCTGATGCTGGGCTTCTACGCGACGTGCGCGCTGTTCGTGTTCGTCGTCCTCGGGGTCCTTCTCAAGGTGACGACCGGCATCAACCTGTTCGCGCTGCTGCGCTACCTGGGCCGGGAGTTCCTGTTGATCGTGTCGACGTCCTCGTCCGAGACCGCCCTGCCGCGGCTCATCGCGAAGATGGAGCACGCCGGTGTCGACAAGTCCACCGTCGGCGTCGTCGTGCCGACCGGCTACTCGTTCAACCTCGACGGCACGGCCATCTACCTGACGATGGCGTCGTTGTTCATCGCCTCGGCGATGGGTGACCCGCTCTCGCTCGGGGAGCAGGTCTCGCTCCTGCTGTTCATGATGATCGCCTCGAAGGGCGCCGCCGGCGTCACCGGTGCCGGCATGGCAACCCTGGCGGGTGGGCTCAGCTCGCACCGGCCGGACCTGGTCGACGGCGTCGGGCTGATCGTCGGGATCGACCGCTTCATGTCGGAGTGCCGCGCAGTGACGAACTTCGCCGGCAACGCGGTCGCCACCGTGCTCATCGGGACCTGGACCGGTGGTCTCGATCGCTCCCAGCTCGACCGGGTGCTCGCCGGGGACGACCCGTTCGACGAGACCACCATGGTCGACGACCACGGCGCGCCGCCGGCCGAGGAGGACGAGAAGGAGGCCGGGACCAGGGCCCCAGCGCTGGTCTGAGCCCGTCGCTTGTCGCGAGCCGCCGCCCCGTCGGGGCGGCGGCTCGTGGCGTCTCCGACGATCGGCACCGGGCCTGCACTAGATTCACAGCCGTGAGCGAGGACCCCCAGGCCGCAGCGGTCGTCGAGACCCGCGGACGGGTGGCTCTGCCGGAGCGGACCCGGTCGCCCTGGTGGGAGCTCGGGCGCCGCATCCTCGCGGCTCTCGCGATCCTGGTGGGCACCGTGTTGCTCGTCTACTTCGACCGGGACGGCTACAAGGACGGCGGCGACGCCACCGCTGCCGACCCCAACGGCACGATCACGCTCATCGACGCGATCTACTACACGACCGTCACCCTGTCGACGACGGGGTACGGCGACATCGCGCCCCTGAGCGACACGGCGCGACTCGTGAACGCCTTCGTCATCACCCCCGCCCGCATCGCGTTCCTGGTGCTGCTCATCGGCACCACCCTCGAGGTGCTGGCCCAGCGCGGCCGGGAGCTGTTCCGGATCGCCCGTTGGAGGAGACACATGGGACACCACGTCGTGGTCGTCGGCTACGGCACCAAGGGCCGCAGCGCCGTCGACACGCTCGTCAACAACGGACTGGAGCGGGAGAGCGTCGTCGTCGTCGACCCCAGCCCCGAGGCCATGGCCGACGCGCATGCCGACCAGCTCGCGGTCGTCACCGGCGACGCGACCCGCCGCGAGGTGCTGCGCCGCGCGGGGGTCGCCACGGCCGACCAGGTCATCGTCACCACCGACCGCGACGACACCAACGTGCTCGCGACGCTCACCGTCCGCCAGCTCAACCCCGACGCGTTCATCGTCGCGGCGGTGCGCGAGCAGGAGAACGCCCCGCTCATGCGCCAGTCCGGCGCCGACTCGGTGATCATCTCCGCCGACGCAGTCGGACGCCTGCTCGGCCTGTCGACGCTGTCGCCCACCCTCGGCACGGTGATGGAGGACCTGCTGACCTACGGCGACGGGCTCGAGGTCGCCGAGCGGGACCTGCTCGTCACCGAGGTCGGCCGTCAGCCGCAGTCACTGCCCGACCAGGTGATCGCGGTGGTCCGCGACGAGAAGGTCTACCGCTACTTCGACCCGGTCGTGGCGCTGCTCGCTCGGGGCGACCGGCTGATCGTCGTGCGGCCCGCGGAGGAGAAGCCGTGGGCACCTCGGCCGGGCACCCACAACGAGGACTTCGCCGACGACCAGGGCTGATCCTCAGCAGGGGTAGTTGTGCTTCCCGGCCTTGAGCCCGGGGCCGGACCTCACCTGCTTGCCCTTGCCGATCGGGAACCCGCGGATCCAGTCCTGGATCACGTAGGTGTGCTGCATCTCCTTGTCGTTGCTGCCGATCAGGGAGAGCCGCAGTGTCAGCGGCACCTTCGGGATCGCCGCCTTGGTCTTCACGACGCCGACGACCTTGCCGTCGAGGAACCAGGAGATGTGGTCCTTGCCGACCTCGACCGCGTAGGCGTGGCTGTTCGTCTCGCTGCGGACTCCCTGGGGGACGCCGCCCATGGACTTGCGCCATGCGCGCTTCTTGTTGGGCGTGTACGCCCCGAACGAGTAGGAGTCCTTGGCGCGGGAGAACTGCGCGATCGTGATCGACCGCGCGGTGCAGTCGGGATCCTTCTCCGGCACCAGCGAGTAGCGCACCGTGTAGTGGCCGCCGCTGTCGTTCTGCCCCCAGACGTTGCCGCGCAGCTCCCACCGGCCGTAGGTCTGCGGGTTGCCCTGGAGGGTCAGCGTCGTGGTGCCGTGGTCGCCGGAACCCGAGTCGGCCGGGGCGACGATGCCGTACTTGCTCTCGATCATCAGGCCGCCGTTGTGACGGGCGGCGCGACCGGACCCGGTGGTGACGTCGAGCCACCGGCCTTGGCGCTTCGTCCCGCGTCCGGGCCGGTCGGTGAGCGACTCGCCGTACTCCCAGGCGAAGTCGAAGAGCGACGGCGCCCACCCGTAGTTCTGGGACGCGGTGCCCTGGCCCGCCTTGCGTGCGTCCGGCGCCCGGTCGGAGACGTCGGCGGTGCCCGGCAGGATCAGCGTCCCGACGAGGAGGGCCGCGGTCATGATCGCGCCGCGCGCGATGCGGCTGGTCGTCGTCTTCACGGGGTCACCTCCGGCGGGGTCTGGACGAAGGCCGTCTCGTGCGGTGATTCCACGTCCCAGTGATTGACCGTGTAGATCTCGTAGGTGAAGTTGCCTTCGGGCCAGACCGTGGTGTCCGTATAACTCGTCTCAGTCGGCGGGAGCGCTGTAACGAACGCACCGTCCCGGTAGATCAATAGACTCGTGAGCTGCTGGCCTTCCGGTGGCGCATCACTGATCGGGTTCCACGTGAGCTTGACCTCGCGGGGTGCGAGAGCGGTAGCAGAGAACCCCTCTACCGGCAGTGGTTGAGGGATCGGGTCGGTTTTCTCCGTATCCGATTCAGCCTTCGAGCAGATTCCCTGGTCGCTGCGCGTGAACACCGCAAACGAATAGTTCTTGTTCGGTTGCAGGTCGTTCAAAGCGAGCTGCGTCGCGCTCGGCGCCCGGAAGGCCCGGTCATCGGCGGAGCCCGGACGGTCCGGGGGCGTGGGACCCTGGTTCCAGGCAATGATGATGTCATCGACCAATGCGTCGGTGACGGTGGGCCATTCGACGATCAGACTTTCGGGATCTGCCCAGGGGTCGGCGGTCGGATCCTTCGCCTCGACGATCGTCACGGCGTTGGGGCGCTCTTGCGCGTCGACGTACGTCGGGAACGATGGGTACCAGCCGATTTCGCTGTCGTTGTCCGTCCACTCGGCGAGGCGGGCGCGGTAGGCGACCTGGCCGGTACTGGCGGACCCAGGGAGGTCGAAGGTCGCCTTGCCCTTGTCGTCGATCGTGGCGGTGGCGACCTCTTGCCAGTCGGTGCCCTTGACCCGCTTCTCGAGCCGCACTCCGCGGCCCTCGAGCACCGGCTCTCCGTCCGGTGTCGAGTCGACGGTGAGCGTGTAGCCCTCCGCCGCCACCGCGTCGTAGCTGATGAAGTGGCGGCGGCTGCCGCCGCAGTAGCTGTCGCCGTAGTCCAGGTCGTCCGGCTGGACCGCCAGGGTCACCGCCTGGTCGTGCGCGGTGAAGTTCTTCTGCTCGGTGGCGAGCCCGCCGGCCGCAGCGACGCGCAGCTTGATGTTGTTCATGCCGCGGGCGGGGAACACGAACTCGAAAGAGCCGTCGGCTTCCGTCTCCCGTGTGGAGCCCTCGATCCGGGTCCAGTCGTCGCCGGCGCGGCCCATGTGGAACTCGAGCCAGATCGACCTCTTGCCGGCGGTGCCGATGTTGCCCTTGAACGTGACGCCCTGGCCGCCGTAGAACTCGCCCGGGGAGATCGTGAGGTTGCCCGCCCGGCGGGCCTCCGACGAGCCGGGCGCCGTCGACAACGACAGCGCCACCAGGCAGAGCACGGGCAGCCACGCGTAGAGCGCGGCGCGCTTGGTGCGGATCTTCATCTGTCGAGAAACCCCCAGAGCGGGACCTGTCCGAGATGAGCCCTTCGAGCCTAGGACCGCGCCGCTGGGGTGTCTGCCGAATGGCCGATCAGGCCAGCATCTCCTCGACGTGGTCTCCGAGGAGGTCCAGGATCCGCCGCGCCTGGGCGTCGTCGCGCCGCGCCAGCCAGTCGGCGGTGAGGCCGTCGACGACCACCGCGAGGTAGCGGCCGACGTCCTCGAGCGGCACCCGGCCGCGGACGCCGAGCCCCTCGAGGATGGTCACGAACGTGAGCCCGTAGTGCTCGTACTGGTGGCGCGCGACCTCGGCATAGCCCGGCGTGCGCAGGCAGTACTGGGTGAGCTCGTAGGTCAGCAGGTGCTCGAGCGGGTGGCTCGTCACGTGGTCCCAGTACGCCGTGAGGCCCGCCCTGATCAGCTCCCGGCGCGGGGCGCCCGGCTCGAAGGACGCCTCCGCGAGGTCGACCGTGGTGCCGACGAGCTGGCGGATGACCGCGTCGAGCAGGTCCTGCTTCGAGGCGAAGCAGTAGTGGAAGACGCTCAGTGAGGTGCCGGCCTCGTTGACGATCGCGCGGGTGGTCGCCTTGCGGACGCCGTCCCGGGTCATCACGGCGATGGCGGCGTCGACGAGCTGGCGGCGGCGCTCGGCCTGCGGCAGGCGGCTGGTCGCCCGCTCGTGCTCAGTCGACATGGAACACCGGGCTCGTGCCGCTGATCGGGGTGAGGGCGTCGCCGGACGTGCGCGCGTCGCCGAAGTAGCGGATCCGGTAGCGGCCGGCCGGCGTACCTCCCGGGACCTGCCACTCGATCGTGATCGTCGAGCCGCTGGAGCCCGTCCGCTTCCAGTGGAGCTTGGTCGACCAGTCGCCGTCGTCGGCGACCCGGCGCCACCGCCCGTCACGGAGCCGCTCGACCTTCAGGTACGTCGAGCCGTGCCGCAGGTCGTTGTTGGGGTAGGCGCCCGCGAACGCGACCGTCACCACCTCGCCCGGCTCGTACGACGACTCCGGCGCCTGCGTGACGTCGCCGAACTCGCCGCCGGACGGGGGCGTGTCCGCCGGCACCAGCCCGTTGTCGGCGAACGGCGTCGGCTGGTCGTCCTTGGCGCCGAGCGGGACGGCTCGCCCGCTCCGCATCGCCCGCGCGAGGCCGACGCTCACCTGGGTCAGGGCGGGCAGCTCGTTGCGTCCGAAGATCGTCGACGCACCCTCGTACTCCTGCGCGTCGTACTCCTCGGGCGTCGTCAGGTAGTGGATGTAGTGGTTGGCGTAGCCCTGCACGAGCACCTGCCGCACGGGCACGCCGACGACGTCGGCCACCGCGCGGCGCAGCCTCAGCCCGGCGACGATCGTGACCTCGGCCGGCAGGCCGATCAGGTACAGGTCGCCGATCCGCACGAGCTGCACGGGCACGACGGACGACGCGAGGCCGAGGTCGCCCACGGGGAGCAGGATCTCCTTCGGCGCCTGGCAGTCGCGCAGCGCGGGGCTCGCCGTGTAGAGCGCGTTGCTGATCAGGTCGAAGATCGGGTTCCCGCCCCCGGCGCCCTCGTGGAAGATCGGGAGCCCGCCGCCGCCGTCCTCGGTGCTGCCGGCGGCGAACGCGGCGCCCAGTGCGGGAGCGCAGGTCGTCGCGGCCTCGCCGTCGGGGGTCCACCGCCCGTCGATCTCGTAGCCGTCGAGGTCGACGTAGACCGTCCGCGAGTCGACGCCGCCGGTCACGGCGCGAGCCCCGTCGGCTCCCCGTGCTGCCCGCAGCTGGCGGGAACCGATGATCCGGGTGTTCTTGAACTCGTCGGTCGTCGGACCGTCGCTCGGCCGCAGGTTGAGGTTCGGCGACATGTCGCCGGCGTTGGTCTGCGCGAACGACGCGACGAAGCGCGGGTCGCGGTCGGCGAGGTGGTCGACGCCCGCCACTTCCTCCCACCGGTACTCGGCGTAGCCCTTGTTGTCGGGGCTGATCAGGTGGTTGTCCGTCGACATGCTCGTCGCGTGGACGGGGAACCAGTTGATCGCCCCGACCACACGCCCGTCGCGGATGACCCGCAGCGTGGTGCTCTGGGTGTCGGTGGCGTCGTCGAAGAAGCGGCGGTCCCGCCGAGGGTTGAGGGCGAAGGCGGTGCGCGAGCGGTTGACGTTCGCGTTGTCCAGCCGGCTGGTCGCGACGGTCAGCCGCGCGGGTGCAAGGTCCTCGTGCGCGCGGACGATCGAGGCGACGACGCCCTCGACGATCGCGCGATAGGTCCGCTCGTGGAAGAACCCGCTGAAGATGTTGTACATGTTGTGGTGCGAGTAGCCGCCCACCCCGGCATGCGTGTGCGTGGCGGTCAGCATCACGTTGCGCTCGCCGTACAGCGAGCCGAACCGCTCCCGGACCTCGCCCAGGATCTCGTCGTGGATCCCCTGGAAGAACATCCCGATGTCGGCGACGACGTGGACGACGCGCTCGCCGGTGCGACGGTCGACGATGATGAACGCGCGGGAGCGCTGCCGCATGTGCAGGCCCTCGGTCACCTGGCTGGTGTCGGCGTACCCCATCATCCCGGTCTGCGCGGGCTCCCCGGTGACGTCCGCGATGCCGCGACCGACGAGGTACGGCGCGCCGCCGGCCCGCCGTTCCGGCTCGTGCACGGGCCGCGGACCGGCCTCGGCAGCGCCATCCGGCGCGGCGTCGGTGCCCGGCGGCACGGCTAGGGCGAGGCTCGCCGCGACCGCGACGGCCAGTGCGCGGGGGAGCGTGCGGGTGAGGAGCATGGCGGGAGCATACGACCCCCATCAGGTCAGTTGACCTGAAAACCGTGACCGATGGAGGCGTGCTCCGTTTGTCGGTTCATGGCAGACCCCTTCGCCCTCGGCCGCCGCGGTTTCCTCGGTGGCGTGACCGCGGCCGCCGCGGTCGGCCTCGCTGCCGAGGAGGCCGCTCTCGCCACTACCACGCGCGGCCCGCTGCCCGAGCGGGTCGACGTGGTCGTGGTCGGCGCCGGCATCTCCGGGCTGACGGCGGCCCGCCGCCTGACCCGCGCCGGTCACCGGGTGCTCGTGGTCGAGGCCAGGGGCCGGGTCGGCGGGCGCGTGCTCAACCACCACCTGCGCGCCGGCGGCGTGATCGAGGCCGGCGGCGCGTTCGTCGGGCCCACGCAGGACCACATCCTCGGGCTGGCCGACGAGCTCGGTGCCGAGACGTTCAAGGAGTACGTCGAGGGCCAGAACGTCTACGTGAAGAACGGCCGGCGCTCGACCTACACCGGGACCGTGCCCACCGATCCGGCGATCCTCCTCGACGCGGCGCTGCTGCAGATGAAGCTCGACCAGATGGCGGCCGAGATCGCCGTCGACGCGCCGTGGAGCCATCCGCGGGCGGCGGAGTGGGACGCGACCACCGTCAAGGACTGGGTCGCCCAGCAGTCGCTGGTGCCCGACGTCGACGACCTCCTCAAGTGCTACTTCCAGCCGAGCTTCGGGTCCGACGCGGGCAACGTGTCGCTGCTGTTCCTGGCCTGGTTCATCGCGACCGCCGGCAACGAGCGCAACGTCGGGACGTTCACCCGGTCCTCCAGCACGGCCGGCGGCGCCCAGGACTCGCGCTTCGTGCTCGGGTCGCAGATCGTGCCGATCCGGCTGGCGAAGAAGCTGGGTGACCGGGTCGCCCTGCGGGCGCCGGTACGACGGATCGCGCAGCGCGACCGGCACGTCGAGGTCCACACCGACCGCGGCACCGTGCGCGCGAAGCGGGTCGTCGTGGCGTGTCCTCCGCCGCTCGTGCTCGACATCGACTGGTCGCCCGGGCTGCCGGTGCGGCGCCGGCAACTCCTCGAGCGGATGCCGATGGGCAAGCTGATGAAGTGCGACGCCGTCTACGAGACGCCGTTCTGGCGCGAGGCCGGGCTGTCCGGCTCCGGCCTGTCCAACCGCGGCGCGACCCGGGCGGTCTTCGACAACACGCCCGCCGACGGCGGCCCCGGCGTGCTGCTGGCGTTCGTCGGCGGCTCCACCTGGCGTGAGTACGGGCGCCTGCCGCTCGCCCAGCGTCGCCGCGCGATCCTCGAGGGCTTCGCGGAGATGTTCGGCGAGCAGGCGCTGCACCCCGTCGAGTACACCGAGCACGACTGGACGCTCGAGCCGTGGACGACCGGCGGCCCGATCGCCCTGCCGGCGCCGGGGGTCGTCTCGACGCTCGGGTCGGAGATCCGCAAGCCGTTCGGCCGCGTCCACTGGGCCGGCACGGAGACATCGACGTACTGGTCAGGGTTCATGGACGGGGCCGTCCGCGCCGGCGAGCGCGCGGCCCGAGAGGTGGCGGATCTGCTGTGAGGTCTCGGGTTCTCTCGGTACGACGGGCCGCCGCGACCGCCGTGCTCCTCGTGGTGGGGGCGTCCGCCCTCGTGGCGACGCCGGCGTCCACGGTGGCTCGGCCCGACCGCGAGGTCGGGCACACGAAGGTGCTGGCCCTGGTCGAGGCGCCGGGCTACCCGGCCAACGTGTTCCGGCACCCCAACGGCCGCGTCTATGCCGGCACGTTCTCCAACCCCCGCGGCGACGCCGTCCCCTCGGTCGTGCGCGAGTGGACCCGCGGCGGCACGCTGCTGCGCTCGTGGACGGTGCCCGGCCAGGACCTGACCCAGCCGCACGGGGTGCAGGTCGCGACTGCCGACGCCCGCGGCCGGCTCATGGTGCTCGACAAGGGCTCGGGGCGGATCCTGATGCTCGACATCCGCACCGGCCGCTGGTGGACGTACGCACAGGTCCGCGACGTGCCCGGCGGCGCCGGCCCGATCCCCAACTACGCGGCGTGGGGTCGCGACGGCAGCCTCTACGTCACCGACTACGGCCAGCCGGTCATCTGGCGGATCCCGCGCGGCGGCGACCGAGCGTGGGTGTTCCACCGCGACCAGAAGCTCGACGGCGGGACGTTCGGCACCACCGGGATCGTCTACCGGCCGCAGCAGCAGGCCCTCTACGTGATGCAGCAGTCGTCGCTCGGCCTGGGGGAGCCGACCGTCGCGCAGGGCAAGCTCTACCGCCTCTTCATCGGCGAGGATCCCAACGGGGACGTCGCGCCACCCTCGCTGGACCGGCTCTGGACGTCCGGACTGCTCGACCTGCCCGACGGGTTCTCGTTCGGCGAGTCCGGCAACGTCTACGTCGCCCTGGCCGGCACCAACCAGATCGCGGTGCTCGACAAGCACTACCGCCCGGTCCGCAAGATCGGCGCGCTGGTGAGCGGCGACAACGGCTCCCCGGTCCCGTTCGACACACCGTCCAACGTGACGTTCGCCGGAGAGAGCGTGCTGGTGGCCAACCAGAGCTACCTCACCGGCACCGAGGCGCACCACGCGATCCTCGACGTCCACGTGGGCGAGAGCGGCGTGCCGGTCTACATCCCGGAGAGTGCCGGACGTCCGCGCCGCTGACGGTGCTGTCGGGGGCGGCCCGGCGTCGCTAGTGTGATCGCGCACACGCCGTCGCACCTACCCGAGGGAGTCCTCCCGTGCCGTTCCCGAGTCCCTTCTCCGACGTCGAGATCCCCGACCAGTCCCTCTACGACTACCTGTTCGGGAGCCTGAGCGACGAGGACGCGGCACGGGTCGCGATCACCGACGGCGACCGCACGTTCACCTATGGCGAGCTCAAGGGCGCGATCGACGCGGTGGCGGGTGCGCTGGCCGCGAAGGGCATCGGGAAGGGCGACGTCGTCGCGCTCCACGCGCCGAACGTCCCCGTGTGGCCGATCATCTTCCACGGCATCCTGCGCGCAGGCGCGGTCGTCACCACGATCAACTCGCTCTACACGCCGCCCGAGATCGCCAGCCAGCTGCGGGACTCGGGCGCCCAGCTCTACGTCACGGTCTCGCTGCTGCTGCCCGGCGCGCTCGCCGGGTGTGCGGAGGTCGGGCTCGGCGCCGACAAGGTGATCGTGCTCGACCCGACCGAGGGTCACGAGTCGTTCCTCGACCTGCTCGGGGCCGGCCAGGCTCCGCCCGAGGTCGAGATCGACCCGGCCACGGACCTCGCCGTCCTGCCCTACTCGTCGGGCACCACGGGCAAGGCCAAGGGCGTGATGCTCACCCATCGCAACCTGGTCGCCAACATCGCGCAATTCGAGCCGATGATCCAGCTCAGCCGGGACGCGGTCGTGCTCGCCGTACTGCCGTTCTTCCACATCTACGGGATGAACGTCATCCTCAACACCACCCTCCACCTCCGCGCCAAGCTCGTGACCATGCCGAAGTTCGACCTGGAGCAGTTCCTGGGCCTGATCCAGGACCAGAAGATCGACATGCTCTACATCGCCCCGCCGATGGCGGTCGCGCTGGCCAAGCACCCGGCCGTCGAGTCCTACGACCTCTCCAGCGTCACGCGGATCATGTCCGGCGCCGCGCCCCTCGACGAGGCGCTGGGCGAGGCCGTGCACGCCAAGCTCCAGTGCGACGTGCTCCAGGGCTACGGCATGACGGAGCTGAGCCCGGTGACCCACGTCATCCCGCCCGACCGCAAGGACCTGTCGGTCGGGTCGATCGGCTTCGCGATCCCCAACGTCGAGACGAAGGTGGTCGACCCCGGCACCGGCGAGGAGATCGTGCCTGTGTCGGGCGAGCGCTCCGCGCCGGGCGAGCTCTGGCTCCGCGGTCCGATGGTGATGAAGGGCTACCTCGGCAACGAGCAGGCGACGAGCGAGACGATCGACGCCGACGGCTTCCTGCACACCGGCGACATCGTCGAGGTGGGGGAGCAGGGCGAGATCTTCGTCGTTGACCGGCTCAAGGAGCTCATCAAGTACAAGGGCTACCAGGTGCCGCCGGCCGAGCTCGAGGCCGTGCTGCTGACGCATCCGGCGATCGCCGACGCGGCCGTCGTGGCCCACCCCGACGAGGAGGGCGGCGAGATCCCGCGCGCGTTCGTCGTGCTCCAGCCGGGCCAGGAGCTCTCCGCCGACGACGTGATGGCCTACGTCGCCGAGAAGGTCGCCCCGCACAAGAAGGTGCGGATGGTCGACTTCATCGACGCCGTGCCGAAGTCAGCCTCCGGGAAGATCCTGCGCAAGGACCTCAGGGGCGCGCCGACGAGCTGACCCCAAGCACTAGCTCGCCGGAGGGCCGAGAGCGACCGACTCCCCGCGCTCTACCACGCTGATGGCAGGGCGCAGGCCGGCGGTCCGGGCGCGCTCGAGGAACGTGCTGAGCTGGGACTTGAACACGGTGTAGTCGTCGTAGTGCACGGGGATGGCCTGCCCCGGACGGGTCCGTCGGAGGAAGTCGACGCCCTGGTCCGCGTCCATCGTGACGGTGTGGAACAGCACCTTGGTGCCGCCCAGGTGCACCACGGCGGTGTCGAGGTCGGGGTGACGCTCCGCGATGTGGGAGACGTGCTCGCCGGTCAGCGTGTCGCCGCTGATGTACACGCGGCGTCGTACCTCACCCCGCACCCGGTGCTCGAGAACGGAGCCCATGACCGGCGGCAGCATCCGGCCGAGCACGCCACGGGCGTGGATGCCCGGCACCGCCTCTACGAACAGGGTCTCCTCGCCTTTGGTGAGCTTCGTGCGCTCCCAGTCGCGCAGCCCCTCGGCGTCGAAGCCCCAGCGGCGCAGCTTGTCGGCGGCCTGGGGCGTGGTGAGGACGGGCTGGTCCCGGACCAGCTCGCGGCGCGCGACGCGGTCGAAGTGGTCACCGTGCAGGTGCGAGAGGACGATCGCGTCCAGCGGTGGCAGGTCGGACGGCCCGAGCGCGGGATCGGTGAGGCGTCGTGACCACAGGCCCTTGCCGAGATAGGCGCGTTGGCCGCGGTGCAGGAAGTTCGGGTCGGTGAGCAGGGTGAACCTGCCCAGGCGGAGGACGGTCGTCGCGGTGCCGACGAACGTGAGGGTGTCCGTGCCCGGCCCAGGAGCTTCCGCAGGTTCGTTCACGGCGTACGTCGGCTCAGGAGAGACCGTAGGGCCTGGCCCTTGCTCTCGACGCGGTCCGCAGCGAGGAGCAGCAGCCAATGGGCGGCACGGGCCTCGCTGTACCGGCGGTAGGCCAGTCGGCGGATCGCCCCAGAGACCCCACGCGGGGGCAGCGTGGAACCGAACACCGGCGTGAGCCTGGCGTGCTCGATCGACCGCTCCCGCGGCCACCGCTCGGGCTGGTTCTCCGGAACCTCCCCTGCGCTGCCGGACCGGATCGCGCCCGGGACCTCGCGCGGGTGCGACGGTCGGTCGGCGGGGTCGAGGTCGGCGCCCCATCCTGGGATCCGCGCTCGGAGGTCGTCAGCTGACGGGATGCCCGCCCGGTGGCCTCCGGCGTACGGGATGTTCGTCATCGTGTGCTCCTCACGCTGCCGTCGGCACGACGATCGGCTTGACGCAGCCGTCGAGCTTCCTGGAGAACAGGTGATAGCCCTCCGTGATGTCGTCGAGCGGGATGCGGTGGGTGATGATCTCACTCGGCTTGAGGTAGCCCGCGCGAATGTGCTCGAACAGGCGTGGCCACTGGCGCTTCACCGGGCACTGGTTGGCGCGGATGGTGAGGCCCTTGTTCATGGCATCTCCGAACTTCACGGCACTGAACATGGGTCCGTAGGCCCCCATGACCGACACCGTGCCACCCTTGCGGACCGAGTCGATCGCCCAGTTGAGCGCGATGGGTGATCCGCCCTGAAGCTTCAGCTTCGTGCCGGTCACATGCTGGAGGAGGCTCCCGTCGGCCTCGGCACCGACGGCGTCGATCACGACGTCGGCCCCGAGGTGATCGGTGGTTCGCTTGAGGTGCACGACGACGTCGTCGACCTGCGCGAAGTTGCACGTCTCGGCGTGAGCGAACCGGGCGGCGAGCTCGAGCCTGTCGTCGAGATGATCGACGACGATCACCCTTCCGGCACCCATCAGCCAGGCCGACTTCGCGGCGTACAACCCGACCGGTCCGGCGCCGAGGACCACGACGACGTCACCTTCGCTGATCTCGCCGAGCTGCGCCCCGAAGTAGCCCGTCGGCAGCGCGTCGGTGCACATCAGGGCGTCCTCGGAGCCCATCCAGTCCGGGATCTTCGTCGGGCCGACGTCGGCGAACGGGACTCGGACGAGCTCGGCCTGTCCGCCGTCGTAGCCGCCGGAGGTGTGGGAGTAGCCGTAGATTCCGCCCACCGCCGTGGCGTTCGGGTTGACGTTGTGACAGTTGGAGTAGAGGCCGCGCTCGCAGAAGTAGCAGGTCCCGCAGAAGACGTTGAACGGCACCATCACCCGGTCGCCGGGGGAGAGGTTCTGCACCGACGGTCCGACCTCGTCGACCACGCCGATGAACTCGTGACCGAACGTGGTGCCGACCCGGGTGTCGGGCATCATCCCGTGGTACAGGTGGAGGTCGGACCCGCAGATCGCGGCCAGCGTGACACGCACGATGGCGTCGTTGGGGTGCTCGATCCGGGGACGTTCCTTCTCTTCGACGCGGATCCGGTACGGACCTCGATAGACCATCGCCTTCACAGGTTCTTCCCTTCGTCAGTCCTGGTCGAGGTACTGCGTCGCGAGTCCGGCGGCGGCGGACAGCGCGAGGGTGCGCGCGAGCGCGTCGACGCCGGTGCGCCACCTGCGACGGCCCAGGGTGAGGACGGCCCCGAAGTAGACGGACAGGCACCACGGGCAGTCCAGCAGGTAGGACACCTTCGACTTCTCGGGCGGGCCCTGGCGGTCGATCACCGCCTGCCGCACCGGCTGAGTGATCCGGTCGTCCCGGACGAGCTTGACCAGGCGGTAGCAGGCGAGGGCGTCGATGATCAAGCGCGTGAGCGCGACGGTGCCGGAGCGCCCTGTCCGGCCCGTCGCGACATCGTCAGTGATGGCGGACCGTCGTCGCGTCCCGGCCGCGCCCCAGGGCGAGCCCGAGCGCGATCATGCCGATGCCGAGCACCAGGTGCAGCCAGTTGTCCGCCATGTCGAGCGGCACGAAGTTCGCCTGGTCGTGGCGGTCGACCAGCCAGCCGTAGACCGTCAGGACCAGATAGATCGCGCCGCCGCCGATGAGGAACGCCCGCGCGCCCTGCCACGAGCGCGCGAGAGCGAGGCCGGCGACGCCGAAGAGCAGGTGCACGATGTTGTGGAGCACGGAGACGTCGAACAGGCCGAGTAGCTCAGCGCCGGAGTGGTGGCCGGCGAACTCCATGCGGTCGTAGTCGGTGGTGATCCCGGGGATGAAGCCGAGCACGCCGACGAGCAGGAAGGTGGCAGCAACCACGGTCGCCGCCTTCTGGAGAGGCGTGGCCGTCATCGGTCGCGCGGTGGTTTCGGTCATGGTTCCCAGGTACCCGAACCCGCCCCGACCAACGTTCGGCAGGCCTTGTCGCGAGGAGATCAACGTCCGGGTGTCGGATCGCCCGCCCCGGGTATCGCGCCGCCCATGAACGTCCAGATCCGCCCTCTCGGCGGGGCCGTCGGCTGCCTGGTGATGATCCTGGTCTCGATCGTCCTGTCGGTGTTGCTGACCGTGGTGCTCAATCTGCTCCTGTAGCGCGGTCGCCCCGACCGCCGGAGGCGAGGCCCACGACGATCTGCTCGACGCCGGCCAGACCAGGTGCGGCGGCGACCTCCTCGGCCAGCTCGCGTGCGCGGGCGCGGTAGCGCTCCACGCTGAGCACGGCGCGGATTGCCCGGCGCATCTGGCGCGGCGACGGTCGGTCCGACCGGATCCGTCGCCCGATGCCGGACCAAGCGACCCGGGCGCCCACCTCCGGCTTGTCCTCCTTCCCGCCCGTCGCCACGACCGGGACCCCGTGCCGGAGCGCCTCCTGCACCCCGCCGTAGCCGCCGTTCGTGACGAAGACGTCGGTCCGGGGGAGGAGCTCGTCGTACGGCAGCATCTCCGCGGCGCGCGCGTTGGCCGGTAGCGGCGGCAACGTGTCGAGCGGCCGTCCTCCGGTGGCCACGACGACGAGCACGTCCTCGTCGGCGAGCGCCGTGAGTGACGGCTCGACGACCTGCGTCCAATCCCGATTGGCGATGGTCCCCTGGGTGAGGTGCACGACGGGGCGCGACCCGTCGAGCTCGTGCCACCAGTCCGGCGTGGGGATCGACGACGCCGAGACCTGTTGCGGCCCGACGAAGTGCAGGTTCGGCGGCGCGTCGGAGCGCGGGTACTCGAAGGCGGGCACGGTGAATTGGGCAATAGCCTCGGCGCGGCCCATCCAGTCCATGACCGACCCCGGCAGCGGCCGGCCGTGCAGCTCCTGGTGTGCCTGCTGCGCCACGGCCTCCGGCCCAGCCATGATCCTGTCGGCGAGCGCTGCGAGGATCCGGTTGCGGGCGCGGTTGAGGATGCGCGCCGGAGGCAGTCCCATGCCGAACGGCGCGGTGTCGCGGCTTCCGACAGGAAGAGGGACCACCCCGCAGACCACGATCGGCGGCCGTCGCTCCAGGCTGGCGAAGTAGGCCCCGCCGCTGAATCCGGGGTCGACCAGGACGACGTCCGCGGCCCGGGCGGCGTGCGCGGCCAGGAGGGCGTCGTACTGACCCCGACCCGGGCGGATGAACACGTTCTCGAGATCGAACGCGATCGCCTTCGTGCCCTTGAGCCGCGCGCGCTCGGGGAACACCCGGCTCCAGTCCTGCCGGTCGTCGTAGTCCGCCTCCGGGGGAAGCGGCAGGTGCTCGGCACCTGCCGCCTCGACTGCCGATGCGAACCGGGCACCGGTCAGGAACCGGACGTCGTCGCCGCGGGCGGCGAAGTGCCGGGCCACACCGAGGAGGGGAGTGACGTGCCCGTGGATCGGGACGCTGCCGATGATGATCGATGCCATGGAGAGCTCCGGTGTGCTCGCCCGAGATCAATTGATTCCGGTACCATAGGATTCACCACGGCGAGACAGGAGTCAATATGGTCGCCACCACGAAGCGGACCTATCGCTCCGCCCTGCGAGCGCGCCAGGCGGGCGAGACGCGTCGGCGGATCGTGGAGGCTGCCGGCTCTCTCTTCTCCGAGCACGGGTACGCCGGCACCACGCTCGCCAAGATTGCCGCCGAGGCCGGCGTCTCGCCCGAGACCGTCCAGGCCCACGGTCCCAAGGCCGCGCTGCTGCGCGCCGCGATCGAGGTGGCCGGGTTCGGTACGGAGGGGCTCGACGACGCGCCGCAGCAAGACGAGGCCGCACGGGCGCTGCTGGCACTGAGCGCGGACGAGATGCCCGCCGCGGTCGCCGCCTACCTGCGCGCCCTGCACGAGGCAGTGGCCGGCGTGACGCGCGCCCTGGTCGGGGGAGCGGCCAACGACCCGGCACTGCGGGACTACCAGCGCGCCATGGTCGCCAACGTCCGCGAGCAATGGGCTGGAGTGTTCACGCACTTCGCTGACCGGGGCCTCGTGCGGGGCTCCCAGGCTTTCGACGACATCGTCGACGAGTGGTGCGTGCTCGCCGGTCCCGAGACCTACCTCCGCTTGGTCGACGACTACGGCTGGTCGGGCGAGAGGTATGCCGCTTGGTTGGCCGACAAGTTCCGCACGTTCCTCGCGTGAGGGGCGGTCAGTAGCTGCCCGCCGCCAGCGTTGAACGCCTGCGTCGTCGGCGCAGGGTGGCGGGAAGGGTGAGCACCAGGGCCACGGCGATCCCGATCGCCGCGCCGAGGCCGTTGGCGAAGATGTCGCGGTCGTCGGGCACGCGACCGGGGATCTGGGTCTGCAGCGACTCGATGCCGACGGTCATCGCGACGGCAGCCGCCAGGGCGAGCCACCAGTTGCCCGCCCCGAAGAGCAGCAGCAGGAAGATGCCCGCGGGCACGAACAGCGCGATGTTGGCGAGGAACTCGAATCGTGCGTAGTCGATCGACTCGGCATAGCCGCGTCGGTGCAGCGCGTCGAGCACCCGCTGCACGAAGGCCGCCTCGTCGTAGTGGTCGGCCTGCGGCGTGAGCGTGAGCCAACCGAGGAACACGAGGTACGCGCCGGTCAGCAGGCTCAGGAACGGGTGTCGGTGGAGCATCGCTCCCGAGTATCCGGGGGCGCGCCAAGGAGCGCGCCCCCGGTCGGGTGTCACGCGACGAGCTGTCCGGCGTCCTCGTCCGCGGCGACGGTGGTCGGCCGCCGGAACAGCGCGATCGTGGCGAGCGCCCCAGCGCCGGCGACGATGGCCGCGCCGACGAACGCCGCGGAGTAGCCCTCGGTCAGGGCTGCCTTGTCGCCGAGCCGGTCGGCACCGTTGGCAGCCGCGACGGCCGTCATGACCGCGAGCCCCAGGGCGGAGCCGATCTGGTAGCTCGTGTTGACGATCCCCGAGGCCAGACCGCCCTCCTCAGGCCGGGCCGCCGAGATCGCCGTGCCGAGCGTCGGGATGAACGCCAGCGACATGCCGAGTGCGGCGACCAGGGACGCCGGCAGGACGTCCGCGGCGTAGCTGCCGTCGGGGTCGATGAGCGCGAGCCAGGCCATGCCGCCGGTCAACAGGGTCATGCCGGCCACAGTGGCGGCCTTCGGTCCGATGGCGGCGAGGAGCCGCGGCGCGAGCAGGATCATCCCGATCATGATCAGCAGCGTCATCGGCAGCAGTGCCGCGCCGCTCGGGAAGGCGCTGTAGCCGAGCACCTGCTGGAGGTAGAGGTTCAGGAAGAACCACATCGGGATCCATGCCGCACCGAGCAGCAGCTGCGCGATGTTGGCTGCGGCCAGGTTGGGGGAGCGGAAGATGCCGAGCCGCACCAGCGGCTCCCGGCCCTTCGCCTGGAGTGCGACGAAGCCGGCGATCAACGCCACGCCGCCACCGAGGACCCACCACGTCTGCGCCGCGTCCCAGCCGACCTCCGGCGCCTGCACGACCGCGTAGACCGCGGCGCCGAGGCCGGTGGTGACCGTGAGCGCGCCGAGCAGGTCGACGCGGCGGGACGACCCGGCGCCGCCGGCCGGCATGACACCCGGCACGAGCGCGAGGATCACCACGGCGATCGGGACGTTGATGTAGAACACCCAGGGCCACGTCAGGTACTCCGTGATGACGCCGCCCAGGAACACACCGGCCGTGCCACCAGCGGGGGCCGCGGCGCCGTACAGGGCGAGCGCCTTCGGCAGCTCCTTCGGGCTGGCGCCGAACAGCATGAACAACAGGGTCAGGGCCGACGGTGCGATGAGCGCGGATCCGGCGCCCTGGACCGCGCGGCCCACGAGCTCGGTCCCGACGTTGCCCGCCAGCCCGGCGACGAGCGAGCCGACCAGGAGCACCGCCCAGCCGGCCGAGAAGACACGGCGCGCCCCGAGGACGTCGGAGAGCTTGCCGCCCAGAAGCAGCAAGCCACCGAGCGCGACGACGTACGCGTTGAAGACCCAGGAGAGGTTCTCCTGGGTGAACCCGAGCTCGGCCTGCATGCGCGGGAGCGCGACGCCGATGATCGAGGTGTCCATGATGACCATGAACTGGGCTGCGGCGATCACGCCGAGCCCGAGCCAGCGACGGTTCGCCGGCGAGGTTGTGCCTGACATCTGAGCCTCCTTCAAACGGGGCACCGCTGCAGGTGCCGTCGAACGGTGATCAATACCCTGGGGGGGTAAGGTAATCCGCGAAGACGGACCGTAGCACCAAATACCGGTGGGGGGTACCCTGGAGACACATCGACCACGAACGAGAGAGACAGCGCATGGCAAAGACCACGGGTGACGCGCACGCCGGCCACCAGCACAGCTACATCGCCAACAACACGAAGGGCGACTACCTCAAGCGGCTTCGCCGCATCGAGGGCCAGGCCCGCGGGCTGCAGCGCATGGTCGAGGAGGAGCAGTACTGCATCGACATCCTCACCCAGATCTCGGCGATGACGAAGGCGCTCGAGGTGGTGGCCCTCGGCCTGCTCGACGAGCACATGGCGCACTGCGTGGTCGATGCGGTCGCCGCGGGCGGCGAGGAGGGGCAGATCAAGCTGAAGGAGGCGTCCGACGCGATCGCCCGGCTCGTCCGCTCCTAGTGAGCGACGGGCGAAGTCAGAAATGCAGATCGGCCGCTGATCCTCGGGATCAACGGCCGATCTGGGTGGTGGGCGATACTGGGTTTGAACCAGTGACCTCTTCCGTGTCAAGGAAGCGCGCTACCGCTGCGCCAATCGCCCGGGTTCTTGAGTTGTGTCGAGGTGGGTACGGGATTTGAACCCGTGTACACGGATTTGCAGTCCGTTGCCTCGCCTCTCGGCCAACCCACCGCGGAGGCCCTCACACTGACCTGGTCAGCCAGTGGGTCTGACCTCTCCGAGCGGACGACGAGGCTCGAACTCGCGACCTCAACCTTGGCAAGGTTGCGCTCTACCAACTGAGCTACGTCCGCCTGCGCTTCAGCACTGGGCTGCGGCGCGGTGAGAACATTAACCGATCGCCACACGGGCACCAAAACCGGGGGCTACTTCCGTGTGTCCGGGGCGTGTCTAGGGTTGCCGCATGCGCGCCTGGATCGACGGAGAGCTGCTCGCCGACCCCACCTCGCCGGCCATCCCGGTGACCGATCACGGCCTGACCGTGGGGGATGCGGTCTTCGAGGCGGTCAAGGTCGTCGACGGCGAGCCGTTCGCGCTGCAGCGCCACCTCGACCGGCTGGAGCGGTCGGCCGCCGGCCTCGGCCTCACGGGCGTCGACACCGGGGCGGTCCGTGCCGGCATCGACGCAGTGCTCGACGGCGAGGCGATGCCGCTGGGCCGGCTTCGGATCACGGTGACCGCCGGGCCGGCGCCGCTGGGATCGGGCCGGGGGAGTGACGGACCGACGACGATCGTGGTCGCGGCGCCCATGAACGCGATGCCGACCACCACGTCGATCATCACGGTTCCCTGGCCGCGCAACGAGCGCAGCCCGCTCGCCGGCCTGAAGACCACGTCGTACGCCGAGAACGTGCTGGCGCTCGCCCGTGCCGGTGAGGCCGGGGCGAGCGAGGCGGTCTTCCCGAACCTCGCCGGCAACCTCTGCGAGGGCACCGGCTCCAACGTCTTCTACGTCGTGGACGGCGAGCTCCGCACACCGACGCTGGCCAGCGGGTGCCTCGCCGGCGTGACCCGCGACCTCCTGATCGAGTGGTACGGCGCCCGCGAGGTCGACGAGCCGATCGAGGTCGCCCAGGGGGCCGACGAGGTCTTCCTCGTCTCCACCACCCGCGACGTGCAGGCCGTGGGTCGGTGGGACGACCGCGAGCTGCCTGCGCCGGGGCCGGTCACCCAGGAGGCGATGGCCGCCTGGCGCGAGCACGAACCGGAGCTGCTCGGTCGATGACGCCACCGGTCCCGATGTGGGATCGCCGTGGTGGTTGGGCTACAGTCATCCACCGCAGAGGGCGATTGGCGCAGTGGTAGCGCGCTTCGTTCACACCGAAGAGGTCACTGGTTCGAACCCAGTATCGCCCACCGCACCAGGAGGTCCCGGCCGTCACGGCCGGGACCTCCAGTCGTTATCCGGTCGGACGGCCGGTGGGTGCCTCGATAGGATCGGGGGACGGTCGAGCGGCCGTTCCACCCAACCTCCAAGGGAGTCTCAGTGTCCGACATCAAGGTCGTCCGCATCCATGCCGGTGAACGGCTGGAGCAGACCACCACGACGGGCACCAAGGCCTGGGAGCTCTTCCGCGACGACTCCGACGTGATCGCCGCCCGGGTGGGTGACCAGCTCAAGGACCTCTCCTACGAGCTCGCCGACGGCGACGAGGTCGAGAGCGTCGCGATCGACAGCCCCGACGGCCTCGACATCCTGCGGCACTCGACCGCGCACGTGATGGCCCAGGCGGTGCAGGACCTGTTCCCGGACGCCAAGCTCGGCATCGGGCCGCCGATCAAGGACGGGTTCTACTACGACTTCGACGTCGCGGTCCCGTTCACCCCCGACGACCTCGCCAAGATCGAGACCCGGATGCGCAAGATCGTCAAGGAGAACCAGCGGTTCTCCCGGCGGGTGACCAACGACGACGACGCGCGCGAGGAGCTGAAGGACGAGCCCTACAAGCTCGAGCTGATCGGCATCAAGGGGTCCAGCGCGGCCGACGACGCGGAGGGTGCCAGCGTCGAGGTGGGCGGCGGCGAGCTCACCATCTACGACAACCTCGACCGCAACGGCGAGGTCGCGTGGAAGGACCTGTGCCGCGGTCCGCACCTGCCCACCACCAAGCGGATCCCGGCGTTCAAGCTGATGCGGTCCGCTGCGGCGTACTGGCGCGGCGACCAGGCCAACCAGCAGCTCCAGCGCGTCTACGGCACCGCGTGGCCGTCCAAGGAGGCGCTCGACGACTACCTCCACCGGCTCGAGGAGGCCGAGAAGCGCGACCACCGCAAGCTCGGCCGCGACCTCGACCTGTTCAGCTTCCCCGACGAGATCGGCTCCGGCCTGGCGGTGTTCCACCCCAAGGGCGGCGTGATCAAGCGGGTGATGGAGGACTACGTCCGGCAGCGCCACATCGAGGAGGGGTTCCAGTACGTCGGCACCCCCCACATCACCAAGGAGGGGCTGTTCCACACCTCCGGGCACCTGCCGTACTACGCCGACACGATGTTCCCGCCCATGGAGTTCGAGGGCGAGAACTACTACCTCAAGGCGATGAACTGCCCGATGCACAACCTGATCTACAGGTCGCGCGGGCGGTCCTACCGCGAGCTGCCGCTGCGGCTGTTCGAGTTCGGCTCGGTCTACCGCTACGAGAAGTCCGGCGTGGTGCACGGGCTCACCCGCGTCCGCGGCCTCACCCAGGACGACAGCCACTCCTACGTCACCCCGGAGCAGGCGCCCGACGAGATCAAGCACCTGCTCGACTTCGTGCTCGGCCTGCTGAAGGACTTCGGTCTCGACGACTTCTACCTCGAGCTCTCGACTCGCGACGACAAGAAGAAGGACAAGTTCGTCGGCACCGACGAGGACTGGGCCGTCGCCACCAAGGTGCTCGAGGACGTCGCTGCCGAGACCGGGCTCGAACTCGTGCCCGACCCGGGTGGCGCCGCCTTCTACGGTCCGAAGATCTCGGTCCAGGCGCGCGACGCCATCGGCCGCACCTGGCAGATGTCGACCATCCAGTACGACTTCAACCAGCCCAAGGGCTTCGGGCTGGAGTTCCAGGCCGCCGACGGCACCCGCCAGCAGCCCGTGATGATCCACTCCGCCAAGTTCGGCTCGCTCGAGCGGTTCTTCGGCGTGCTCGTCGAGCACTACGCCGGTGCCTTCCCTCCGTGGCTGGCGCCGGTGCAGGTGCAGGGGATCCCGGTGGCCGACGCCTTCGCCGACTACCTGTACGACGTCGCGCGGCAGATGCAGGCGCGCGGGATCCGGGTCGAGGTCGACGACTCCGACGACCGCATGCAGAAGAAGATCCGCAACGCCCAACTCCAGAAGGTGCCCTTCATGCTCATCGCCGGCGCCGACGACGTCGAGAAGGGCGCGGTCAGCTTCCGCTACCGCGACGGCCGCCAGGACAACGGCGTGCCGATCGCGGAGGCGATCCAGCGCGTGGTCGACGCGGTCGAGAACCGCACCCAGGTCTGACGCGGGCCGGTCGAAGGCAGAGAGACACACAGCTCATGCGCCGGGGGGTCGCCGCGGTCGCCGTACTCCTCCTCCTCGGAGGGTGCGGCGGTACGACGACGCCGCCCGGCGAGCCGGACGCGTCGAGCGGCAAGCAGTCCCGCGGCGCCGGCAAGGACGGCAAGGACGGCAAGGTTCCCGGCGACCAGGTGGAGGATCTCGCCGAGGAGGCCGAGCGCCTCTCCAACGAGGGCGGCTCGGGCACGATCGAGCGGCGCGACGAGCCGGTCCTCGGCGCTGACATCAGCTGGCCGCAGTGCCCCAAGGGGATGGGCATCCCCGAGAAGCGCAGCCAGGGCATGCCGATGCCGATCCCGCAGGCCGAGTACGTCGTCGTCGGGCTCACCAACGGGCCCGGATTCACCCCCAACCCGTGCCTCGCCGACCAGGTCGCCTGGGTCGAGGAGCGGGGCCTGATGATCTCGGCCTACGCCGTCGCGAGCTATCCCGACGAGCCGACGCTCGACGAGTACGGCGGCGACGGCCCCTTCGACGCGGGCAGCGACCTCGGCCGGTTGCGCAACGTCGGCTACCAGCAGGCCCGCTACAACATCGGGTCGATGGCCGACGCCGGCCTCCAGACGCCCATCGTCTGGATCGACGTCGAGCCGGTCCCGGACTTCGAGTGGAGCGCCGACGTGCGGGCCAACGCGGCGGTCGTCGTGGGCGCTGCGCGCGCCTACACCGACGCGGGCTATGAGATCGGCGTCTACTCCACGCCGTACCTCTGGGACGAGGTGGTCGGCGACCTCTCGCTCGGTGTGCCGGAGTGGCGCGCGGCGGGGGAGACGTCGTCGGAGGAGGCGCTGAACCGGTGCGGCGACGACTGGTCGATCCAGGGCGGCAAGGGCATCCTCGGCCAGTGGGTCCAGGACTCCCGGGACCAGAACATCACCTGCCCCGGCGTGGCCGCCGACCTCGGCCGTTGGTTCCACCAATATTGAGGAGAACCAGTTCCACTGCCGGGTACTCTGCGGGCATGGCTCCCGACGACGCAGCGGAAGAAGTTGCTGTGCCCGACGGACGCAGCCTGCGCTGGCGCAAGCACAACCAGGCGCGACGTCAGAAGATCATCGACGCGGCGATCACCGTCCTCGGCCGGCAGAGTCCCGGCGAGGAGGTACAGATCCAGGCGATCTCCGAGGAGTCCGGCGTCGCGCGCACCGTGATGTACCGCCACTTCGCCGACAAGGCCGACCTCGACCGCGCGGTCCAGCGCGAGATCTGCAACCGCCTCGGCGAGGTGCTCATCCCGGCGCTGGCCCACGACGGCACGCCCGAGGAGATCATCCACCGGGTGATCGAGGGCTTCGTGCTGTGGTCGGTCGACAACCCGAGCCTCTTCTGGTTCGCCGAGCGCGACCTCTCCGGCTGGGGCCCCACCCCGCTGCAGGAGGCGTTCGAGAAGATCGCGGAGGCGATAGAGGCGATCATGGACACCGTCGTCGCCTACGTCGGCGTCGAGCTCAGCCAGGACGACCGCGACGGCATCGACCCGTGGGTGTTCGCCCTGATCGGCGCCGCGTTCACCGGCATCCGGCGCTGGGCCAGCCGCGACCCGCGTGTGCCCGACATCCAACAGTTCATCGACATCATGTCCGAGTCGATCTGGCTGCAGATCAACGGCATGGCGCTCTCCCGCGGCATCACGCTGCCGGACGGTCGCATCGTCGACCTCCTCCACTCGATGGGCACCGAGCCGGGAGCAGTCGAGCCGAGCCAGGCCACCGGGGCGTGACCGATCCCGACGGTCTGGAGCGCCTCTGGACCCCTCACCGGATGGCGTACGTCAAGACGCCGCAGAACCTCGACCGCGACGGCGCCGAGCGTCCCAGCGACCTGCCGGAGTGCCCGTTCTGCCGGATCACGCGCGACCCGGAGACGTCGTACGACGACGACCTCGTGGTCGCCCGCGGCGTCACGTCGTACGCCGTGCTGAACCTGTATCCCTACAACCCCGGTCACCTGATGGTGCTGCCCTACCGGCACGTCGCCGACCTGACCGAGCTCGACCACGACGAGACCGCCGAGGTCCTCGAGCTGACCAAGCGCGCGATCTCCGCTGTACGGCGGGTCGCGCGGCCGCACGCGTTCAACGTCGGCCTCAACCTTGGGGGCGTCGCTGGCGGCTCGCTGTCGGGGCACCTGCACCAGCACGTGGTGCCGCGGTGGTCGGGCGACGCCAACTTCATGACGGTGATCGCCGGCACCAAGACGCTGCCGCAGCTGCTCGGCGACACCCGCGACCTCCTGGCCGACGCCTGGGACGGGTAATCTCCCGCCTCGTGCTCGAACGCTTCCGCGCCTTCTGGGTGAAGATCTGGTCGCCCGTCGCCCACCTGCTGATCAAGATGGGGGTCACCCCCAACATGGTCACGTTCTTCGGGACGGTCGGCGTGTCCGCCGGGGCGCTGGTGTTCTTCCCGCGCGGCTACCTGCTGACGGGTGTCCTGGTCATCACGGCGTTCGTCTTCAGCGACCTGATGGACGGCTACATGGCCCGGCTCACGGGCAAGACGTCGACGTTCGGGTCGTTCTGGGACTCCACCCTCGACCGGATCGGTGACGCGGCGATCTTCGGCGGGCTGGCGCTGTACTTCGCGGGCCCCGGCGACAGCTACCTCTACCTGTGCGTGACGGTGTGGTGCCTGGTCATGGGCAACGTGACGTCTTACGCCCGCGCCAAGGCCGAGTCGCTGGGCCTCGACGCCAAGGGCGGGATCGCGGAGCGTGCCGACCGGCTCGTCTCGATCCTGGTGATGACCGGGCTCGGAGCACTGTTCGACCTGCCGATCCTGATGTACGTCACCCTCTGGGCGCTGGCGGCGGCGAGCACCTACACGGTGGGCTTCCGGGTGCTGAAGGTCTACCGGCAGGCGGTCGCGCTGGACGCGGGATCAGGCCCGGCGTCCAGCGCCGGTCCCGATGCGGGCGACGAGCCCGCTGCGACCTAGAATCACCGGTATGAGCGAGCAGCACGAGATCGGCACTACCCGGGTCAAGCGCGGCATGGCCGAGATGCTCAAGGGCGGCGTGATCATGGACGTGGTCACCCCCGAGCAGGCCAAGATCGCCGAGGACGCCGGCGCGGTCGCCGTGATGGCGCTCGAGCGGGTCCCCGCCGACATCCGCGCCCAGGGCGGCGTCTCCCGGATGAGCGACCCCGACATGATCGACGGCATCATCGAGGCCGTCTCGATCCCGGTGATGGCCAAGGCCCGGATCGGTCACTTCGCCGAGGCACAGGTGCTGCAGTCCCTCGGGGTGGACTACATCGACGAGTCCGAGGTACTGACCCCGGCCGACTACGCCAACCACATCGACAAGTGGGCGTTCACGGTGCCGTTCGTGTGCGGTGCGACCAACCTGGGCGAGGCGCTGCGCCGCATCACCGAGGGCGCGGCGATGATCCGCTCCAAGGGCGAGGCCGGCACGGGCGACGTGTCCAACGCCGTCACCCACATGCGCACGATCCGCGGCGAGATCCGCCGACTGGGCTCGCTCGCCGACGACGAACTGTACGTCGCAGCGAAGGAGCTCCAGGCGCCGTACGACCTGGTCGTCGAGGTCGCGCGCACCGGCAAGCTCCCGGTCGTGCTGTTCACCGCCGGCGGCATCGCGACCCCGGCCGACGCGGCGATGATGATGCAGCTCGGCGCCGAGGGCGTGTTCGTCGGCTCCGGCATCTTCAAGTCCGGCAACCCCGCCCAGCGCGCCGAGGCGATCGTGAAGGCCACCACGTTCTACGACGACCCCGACGTGGTCGCCAAGGTCTCCCGCGGCCTGGGCGAGGCGATGGTCGGCATCAACGTCGAGGAGATCCCGCAGCCGCACCGGCTCGCCGAGCGCGGCTGGTAGTAAAGCCTGCCGCGACCCGTTGCGCTACTGACGGGTCACGAGGAACGTGGGTCCTGACCGGCGGCGTCGCTGGGGCGCTGCCCCGACGGACGGGAAACCCTGTGATGTTCGCGCGCTCCTCCACCTTCTCCGGTGACCCCACCGCCCTCGATGGCGGCATCTCGTACGTCGACGGCGAGGTCATGCCCATGCTGAACGAGCTGTCGGGCTGCGTCGGGCTGTCGATGATGGTCGACCGCGAGTCCGGCGACTGCATCGCCACGACCGCGTGGCAGAGCGCCGACGCGATGCACGACAGCAACGAGCGGCTGACGAGCGCCCGCGACCGGCTGGGCAGCATCCTCGACTCTGTCCCGCGCGTGGAGGAGTGGGAGATCGCGGCGATGCACCGCGGTCACGCCACGCCCCAGGGCGCGTGCTGCCGGGTCACCTGGTTCCGCACCGATCACGCCAACGTGGACCGGGGGATCGAGCTCTACCGCTCCGCGATCATGCCGCGGCTCGAGCAGGTCGACGGATTCTGCAGCGCGAGCCTGATGGTCAACCGGGAGACGAAGCGCGCGTGCTCGACGGTCTCCTACGACACCTGGCGGGCGCTGGAGGAGAGCCGCGACGAGGCCTGGGCGATCCGTGACTCCGGTGCCCGCGAGGCCGGTGTCGACGTCGTCGACGCGGGGGAGTACGACCTCGTGATCGCGCACCTGCGGGTGCCGGAGATGGCTTGAGCGACGCTCAGCTCCGCAGCTCGGGACAGGGGAGCAGCGCCCGGTCGTTCTCGGACAACGCGTCGTAGTCGCCGACCAGCTCGAGCACCGAGCCGTCCGTGCTGCTGGGGTCGAGGTAGGCACGGAAGTCGTACTGGTCCTGCGCCCACCAGAGCTGCGGCTCGCCGCCGTCACTGACGGTGTACTCGCCCGACGGCGCGCCCATGGCATCGACCAGCTCCTCGCGGGTCATCGACGGGTCGAGGTCGCACCACGCCTCGACCCAGCGAGCTGCGTCGCCGGGTACGGACTCGTCCTCGCCCGTCCGCTCCTCGGTGGAAAAGACCCGCCACTTGGCGCGGTGGTAGACCATCCGCACGGTCTGCTGGGTGAGGTCCTCGCCCTGGCCCAGGTGCACCGCGAGGAGCGCGTCCTCCTCGGTCAGCTGGGTGACGCTGACGTCGACGATCTCGGACTCGAATGCCGGGTCCTCCCACAGCAGTGCTACGAAGCCGACGCACGGGTCACCGAGCTCGGCCCGGTCCACGAGGATCGCCTCCATCCGCAGCTCGATGGTGAGCTCCGGTGCCTGCAACGCACACGCGGTGGCGGCGTCGTGCCGGGCCAGTGCGGTGAGCCACGCCGCGTAGGCGGTGGTGGGCTCGCCCGCGGGCCCCTCTGTTGCGGCAGCCGACGTGCGCGCCGGCGACGGCGCAGTACTGGAGAGGACGGTGCGCGGCGTCGGGTCAACCCGGTCGTCGCCACCGCACGCCGACAGACCAGCAGCCAACGTGACGCTGAGGGCGACGACGATCGTCGCTCCGCGCCTAGTCATTGTTAGCCAGCTCTCCTGTCCGGTCGGCCAGTGTTCGGTCGAAGCCCTATGACCGGGCGAACACCGTACCTACCGTCGATGGATCGGGACCCGGTCCCGGGCCCCGCGATCGCTGGGGAGGATGCTATGAGAAGAACGACCAAGGGCGCACTGGCCGCGAGCGGCGCCGCGGTGCTGCTCCTCGGTGGCGCCGGCACCGTCGCGTTCTGGAGCGACGATGGGACCGTCGACGGTGGCACGATCGCGGCCGGCACGCTGACGCTGTCCGACCTCGATTGCGCCGACACCTGGACCGAGGGCGCGGACACCGACGTCCAGCTGCTCGTCCCAGGTGACACGGTCACCAAGGCGTGCACCGGGACGATCACCATGACCGGTGACCACATCGCGGCGACGGTGGCGCTCGACGACTCGTCGGTGGCCACGGCCGAGGCGGCCTTCAACGATGCGGCCCCTGATGCCGTCAACGTCGACGCCGTCGACATCACCGCGGACCTCACCGGAGGCGGTACCGTCACGACGTCGGGAGCGGTCTCCCTCACGATCACGGTCGACTGGCCGTACGGAGCGTCCGCGGACAACGAGTCCCAGGGCGTCTCGACGAGTGCGCTCAACGGCCTCGTCGTCACCGCTGTCCAGGCCGACCCGCACCCCTAGGCCATCCGATGGCGGGCGGGCGACCCGCCCTGCGGTGGGTCGGCCAGGTCGTGGCCTGGTCGCTGATCCTCGGGGTGGTCGCTGCGGTGACGGTCGCAGTGCTGGTCCCACGAGTTGCGGGCGGGACTCCCTACAGCGTGCTCACCGGCTCGATGCGACCCGACTATCCGCCCGGCACCCTCGTGGTGGTGAGGCCGGTCGCTCCCGAGGACGTCCGGAGCGGCGACGTGATCACCTACCAGCGGGAGTCGGGCAGCTCGACGGTCGTCACGCACCGCGTGGTGACGGTGTCGACCAGCCTCACCGGAGAGGTCACCTTCACGACGCAAGGTGACGCCAACGACGCGGTCGATCCGGATCCGGTGCGAGCGGTGCAGGTCAGAGGCAGGCTCTGGTACGCCGTTCCCCACGTGGGGCGTGTCAACCAGCTGCTCACCGGTCGACAGCGCCGAACGACCGTCTACCTGGCTGCCGGTGGTCTCCTCGGCTACGCCGCCTACATGTTCACCGGCGCGCTCCGCGGGCGCCGCCTCCGGGGGGAGCCGGCCTGATGACATCCCCGTGGACGCAGGCTCGGATGCTCCCCCTCGCACTGTCGGCGGCGCTTGCCCTCGCGGCCGCGGACGTGCCGTCGGCGCACGCGGACGATCTCGCGCTGAGCTCCGACGGCCGACACTGGCGCAACGACCTCCGGCAACCGTTGTTCGACCGGGGCTTTCGCTGGGTGCCGGGCGACAGTGAGGTCGAGAAGTTCTACGTTCGCGACGACGGACCGACCGACGCGACGATGACGGTCGCCGTCACGACGCGCGACCCGGCGGACCTGCTCCCCGACGACGACATCGAGATCGCGGCGCGGGTGTCACGGGGGGAATGGATCCCGCTGCGCAACGGCGCCGACCTCAGCCCGTTGGTTCGGCGCGACGTCGAGCGAGGGGAGGTGGCCCGGGTCGACGTGCGGGTCGACTTCCTGTGGGAGTCGACGAATCAGTCGATGACCGATCTGCTGCCGCTCGACCTCGTCGTCACCCTTGCCCAGCGCGGCACCGACCCCGGCGGACACCTGCCGGATGCCGGCAGCGGCGTCAGCCGGTGGCTCGTCCTCCTCGGCGCGGCGCTGCTGGGCAGCGGCGTCGCGCTCGTGGCTGGCCGGAGACGACAGGAGCGGGCCGATGGCTAGGCACGCCGCGCCGCGGCGGCGCGTGTGGTTCGGCAGCGGTCGGACCCGGGCCGTCTTGTCCCTCGGGGTCGTGCTGGCGCTGGGCGTCGCGGGCACGACGGCGTACTGGACCGACACCGCGGCGGTCAGCACCGGCCCCGTCACGTCCGGCGCCATGGACCTCCAGGTCGCGCAGACCACGGCCGGTCCGTGGGGCGCCGTGGGCACGGGTACGGCGTTCTCCGCCTCCCACGTCACGGTGCCCAACCTGACGCCGTCGGAGGCCTACGCCTTCCCGCTCGCGGTCAGGAACGTCGGCCAGGCCGACTTCACCTACACCGCCACCGTCACGCAGGGCGGATCGCCCGCCTGGACGTTCGTCGGCACCCCCATCCAGGTGCAGCTGTATGCCGGCAGCCCGGTGACCGTCGACACGACCTATCCCGTCCAGCAGACCTGTGGAGGCACGGCCCTGACGGCGTCGCCGGTGACCGTCACCGCCGGGAGCACCATCGTGACCAGCGCCGCGCGACGCGTCGACGCCGGCGCGACGGACGCCCAGCTCTGCGTCCTGGTGTCGATGGTCTCGACCGCCGACAACGCCAACCAGGGCAGGCAGGGCCAGCTCCGCTTCGACCTCTCGGCGACCCAGGTGACGTCGTGACCCGGGTGCGGAGCGGGCTGCTGACGATCGGCGCGATCGTCGGCTCGCTCTGCCTCCTGCTCGCCCTCGCGGGGCTGGTCGCCGGGGTGAAGCCGCTGGTCTTCCGGTCCGGCTCGATGGGCCCCGAGATCCCGGCCGGCGCCCTGGGCCTCTCCCGCCCGGTCGCCGCTGACGACCTCGCCGTGGGCGATGTCGTCAGCGTGGTCACGAGCGACGGCACGCGAGTGACGCACCGCATCGTCGGCATCGCCGGCGAGGGGGAGGTCCGGGTCCTCACCCTGCAGGGCGACGCGAACGCCGCGCCCGACGTCGAGACCTACCCGGTCGGCGAGACGGACCGGGTCTTCTGGTCGGTGCCGGTGGCGGGATACGTCGTCTCCTGGATCGGCACGCCGCTGGGGATGTGCCTGATGGGCGGCTTCGTCCTCGCGATGCTCGTCGTGATCTTCCGCCGGCGGCCCGCGGGCGGGAAGCGGAGGGCGACGGGCCTGGCTGCTGCCGGCGCGGCGGCCGCCGTGACGGTTGCGGCGACGACCGGCACCGCCGCCGCGTTCACCGACACCTCGGCGGCGACCGGTGGCGCCCTAGCTGCGCACACCGTCGCCTCCCAAGCCCAGCCCCAGTGTCAGAACGTCGACGGTGTGCTCATCCTCGGAAACATCGCACGACTCACTTGGACCCAGGTCGATAGTCGATACGAATACGTCTGGGAGGTGCAGACGACCGGGGGAGCGGCAGTCGCCAGCGGCGTAGTGGGCAACGGCACCGCGACAGGAGCGACCGTGACCCTGGACATCGGCACCGGTCTGGTCGGCATCAACGCCAACTACACCGTCATCATCAGGGCCCGATTGACGGCCACGACGTCGTGGGTCGCAGCGACCACGACATCGACTCCCATTCGCCGCGCCAGCATCCTCATCATCGGCGCCGCGATGCGATGCGGGTGGGCCTGACGCCGACCCGGATCCCGTCGCCGATTAGCCTGCGTTCGTGCCAGCCATCGGAGTCTTCGCCTTGCAGGGCGACGTCCGCGAGCACGTCGCGACGCTCAGCGCGCTCGGTGCCGACGCGTTCACCGTCCGCCGACCGAGCGAGCTCGAGCGCTGCGACGGGCTGGTGCTGCCGGGCGGCGAGTCCACGACCATGGCCAAGCTGGCGCGCACCTTCGACCTGCTCGACCCGCTGCGGCAGCGGGTCAAGGACGGGATGCCGACGTTCGGCACGTGCGCCGGGATGATCCTGCTCGCCGACCGGATCCGCGACGGGATCGAGGGCCAGGAGACCATCGGCGGGCTCGACGTCACCGTGCGGCGCAACGCGTTCGGGCGCCAGGTCGACTCGTTCGAGGCGGACCTCCCGTTCACCGGCCTCGACGACCCGGTGCATGCCGTCTTCATCCGGGCGCCGTGGGTCGAGGAGGTCGGGCCCGGCGTCGAGGTGCTCGCCTCGGCCGAAGGGCACCCGGTCGCCGTACGGCAGGGACACCTGCTGGCCACGTCGTTCCATCCCGAGGTCGACGGGGACGGACGGGTGCACCGTCTCTTCCTCGAACTGGTCGGTCGATAGAATCCCTTGACCCGGTGGTTGAGGTGCGAGGCGCCCCAGCGCCGAGCCTCGAAACCATAGAGCGGAAGTAGGGACGCATGTCTGGCCACTCCAAGTGGGCGACCACCAAGCACAAGAAGGCCGCGATCGACGCCAAGCGCGGCAAGCTCTTCGCCAAGCTGATCAAGAACATCGAGATCGCGGCGAAGATGGGTGGTCCCGACCCCGCCGGCAACCCCACGCTCTACGACGCCATCCAGAAGGCGAAGAAGCAGTCGGTCCCCAACAAGAACATCGACTCCGCGGTCAAGCGCGGCGGCGGCCTCGAGGGCGGCGGCGTCGACTACGAGACGATCATGTACGAGGTCTACGGGCCGCAGGGCGTCGCGCTGCTCGTGGAGTGCCTCACCGACAACCGCAACCGGGCCGCCATGGAGGTCCGCACCGCGGTCACCCGCAACGGCGGCAGCATGGCCGACCCCGGCTCGGTGTCGCGGCTGTTCAACCGCAAGGGCGTCGTCGTCGTACCGAAGGCCCAGGAGGGCAAGGAGGTCACGGAGGACGACGTCCTCGAGGCCACCCTCGACGCCGGGGCCGAGGAGGTCAGTGACCTGGGCGACAGCTTCGAGGTGCAGTCCGAGGCGACCGACGTCGTCGCGGTCCGTACGGCGCTCCAGGCCGCCGGCATCGACTACGACTCCGCCGAGGTGCAGTTCGTCGCCTCGATGGACATCCCGGTCGCCGACCCCGACGCCGCCGGCAAGGTCTTCCGCCTCATCGACGCCGTCGACGACCTCGACGACGTCCAGAACGTCTTCTCCAACGCCGACGTCCCCGACGACGTCATGGAGTCGGTCGAGGTCTGACGCGCCCGCGTGTCCTGACGATCTCATCCGGCCGGGCGGGATAGCCTGCGAACATCTGTTCGACAGGATGAGGAGCGTGCGATGCGGGTGCTGGGGATCGATCCCGGCCTGACCCGGTGCGGGACGGGAGTCGTCGAGGGGACGGTCGGGCGACCGCTGAGCCTCGTCGACGTCAGCGTCATCCGCACCTCCTCCGACCTCGCGGTGCCCGACCGCCTGGTCACGATCGAGGCGGGCATCGAGGCGCGCCTCGACGACTACCGCCCCGACGCGGTCGCGATCGAGCGGATCTTCGCCCGCTCCGACGTCAGCACGATCATGGGTACGGCGCAGGCGGCAGGGGTCGCGATGGTCTGTGCCGCGCGCCGCGGGCTGCCGATCGCGCTCCACACGCCGAGCGAAGTGAAGGCCGCCGTCTCCGGCAACGGCCGCGCCGACAAGACCCAGGTGGGGGCGATGGTCACGCGCATCCTGCGTCTCGAGGCGACCCCCAAGCCCGCCGACGCCGCCGACGCGCTGGCACTGGCCATCACGCACATCTGGCGCGGCGGCGCGCAGGCCCGCATCGACGCCGCGCTGGCCGCCGCCGCAGGAAGAAGAGGTCACCGATGATCGCGTTCGTCCGAGGCCGGGTCTCGGCCGTCACGCTCTCGAGCGCCGTGCTCGAGGTCGGCGGAGTCGGGCTCGAGCTCATGTGCACCCCCGCCACCCTCGCCGGGCTGCGGCCGGGGCACGAGGCGACGCTGCCGACGAGCATGGTCGTCCGCGAGGACTCGCTGACCCTGTTCGGCTTCACCGACGACGACGAGAAGTCCACGTTCGAGCTGGTGCAGACCGCCTCCGGCGTGGGGCCGAAGCTGGCGCAGGCGATGCTGGCGGTGCTCTCGCCCGACGGCATCCGCGTCGCCATCGCGGCCGACGACGTCAAGACGTTGACGAAGGTGCCTGGCATCGGCCAGAAGGGCGCCCAACGCATCATCCTCGAGCTCAAGGACCGCATCGGCGCGCCGACCGGGACCGCGGGCGCCGCGGCAGTCGCGCCGCAGGCCCCGTGGCGCGACCAGGTCGCCCAGGGCCTCGTGGGTCTCGGCTACAACGCCAAGGACGCCGACAAGGCGGTGGATGCCGTGGCCGACCAGGCCGGTGCGGCTCCTGACGTCGGTGCGCTGCTGCGCGCGGCCCTGCAGACCCTGTCGAAGGCCTGAGGAACACTGACCACATGCCCTTCCACGAAGAGGAGCTCGAGGCGGCCGAGGGGACCCACCTGCGGTCCCTGACCGCCGCCGAGGCGGAGGGCGACGAGCGCGCCGTCGAGGCGGCGCTCCGCCCGCGCAGCCTCGACGAGGTCGTCGGACAGTCGCGGGTGCGCGACCAGCTCGGCCTGGTGCTCGAGGCGGCCCGGCAGCGGGGGAGGGCCCCCGACCACGTGCTGCTCTCCGGCCCGCCCGGGCTGGGCAAGACGACCCTGGCGATGATCATCGCCCACGAGATGCAGTCGCCGCTGCGCCTCACGAGCGGACCGGCGATCACCCACGCCGGCGACCTGGCCGCCATCCTCTCCGGCCTCAACGAGGGCGAGGTCCTCTTCGTCGACGAGATCCACCGGATGTCGCGGCCCGCCGAGGAGATGCTCTACATGGCGATGGAGGACTTCCGGGTCGACGTCGTCATCGGCAAGGGGCCTGGCGCGACCGCGATCCCGCTCGAGATTCCGCCGTTCACGCTGGTCGGCGCGACCACTCGGGCCGGGCTGCTCCCGGGCCCGCTCCGCGACCGGTTCGGCTTCACCGCCCACCTCGAGTTCTACGAGCCCGCCGACCTCGACCGGATCCTGCACCGCTCGGCGGGGCTGCTCGGCGTCGACCTCACCGACGAGGGGTCTGCCGAGATCGCCTCGCGCTCTCGCGGCACGCCCCGCATCGCCAACCGGCTGCTGCGCCGGGTGCGCGACTACGCCCAGGTGCGTGCCGACGGCGTGGTCACCGTCGAGGTCGCCCGGTCCGCGCTCGACCTCTACGAGGTCGACGAGCTCGGCCTCGACCGTCTCGACCGCGCGGTCCTCGACGTCCTGTGCAGCCGCTTCGGCGGCGGCCCCGTCGGGGTCTCGACCCTCGCGGTCGCCGTCGGGGAGGAGCGCGAGACGGTCGAGGAGGTGGCGGAGCCGTTCCTCGTGCGCAACGGGTTCCTCGCGCGGACCCCACGCGGCCGGATCGCGACACCCGCGGCCTGGCGGCACCTCGGCCTGACCGCTCCGCCGACGACCGAGGCCGGCGACGCCACGCTCTTCGAGGACGTCCCCGAGCAGTAGCAGCGGGCGAGTTCGGGGGAATGCCGCCGAGCATCCAGCCCGGGGCTACACTTCGCAGTCGGCCCGCGGCCGCTGCTTCGTCCTGCTCGGACGCTGCGGCGTGCCCACGCCGTACTGCACACCTGTGAGAGGCAACGTTCCCTTGGATACCCTCGTCGGCCTGCTGCCGATCATCGCGATCGCGCTCGTCTTCTGGCTGCTCATCATCCGCCCCCAGATGCGACGTCAGCGCGAGCTCGTCCAGATGCAGTCCGCGATCTCCGCGGGTGACGAGGTGCTCCTGAGCTCGGGAGTCTTCGGCACCATCGCGGCGATCGAGGACACGCACCTGATGGTGACGATCGCCCCGGGCGTCGAGATCAAGGTCGCGCGCGGCGCGGTCGCGCAGATCCTGCGTGACGAGCCGGCCCCGGAGCTCGGCGAGCAGCGCGACGCTGAGGCCACCGACGCTCCCGACACCGACACCGAGGAGCGCTGAGCATGGCGGCCCGACGTCTCCGGCCCGGCCGGACCCTCGTCATCTTCTTCCTGGGCGTCGCGGTGCTGTTCGGCCTCGTCGCACTCGCCGGCAGCTGGAAGCCGCAGCTGGGCCTCGACCTCCAGGGCGGCACCCGGATCTCCCTGGCGGCCGAGGAAGGCGAGGACCCCTCCGAGGAGAACCTCGAGGAGGCGCGCCGGATCATCGAGCAGCGCGTCAACGGCGGCGGTGTCACCGAGGCCGAGGTCACCACCCAGGGCGGCAACCGGATCGTCGTCGAGGTCCCCGGCGACACCGAGAACCGCCGCGAGCTCGAGGAGACCGTCAAGCGGACTGCCCAGCTGCGGTTCCGCCTGGTCGCGTGCTCCGAGGCTGATGGCACCGGACCGTGTGCCTCCGGCGGCGTCCCTGCCCTGCGCCCGGCGCCGTTCGCCGCCGACAACACCGACCCGTCGGAGAGCCCGTCCGAGAAGCCCTCGAAGAAGCCGGGCAACGGCGAGACCAGCGACGAGCCGAGCGGCACGCCGACCGACGAGCCGACCGACGGAGCCGAGGAAGAGTCGGGCGACGGCAAGTGGATGACCACCGAGGAGACGATCCAGTGGATCAACACCGCCTCGCCCGAGTCGATCGCCGCCTACAACGCGGTCACCTGCGACCAGCAGGGTGATCTCGTCACCAAGAAGGGCGAGCCCGCGGTCGAGACCAAGGACCCGAAGCTCCAGCCCTACGTCACCGACGTCCCGTCCGAGCCGCTCGTGGCGTGCTGGGAGCGCGACGGCCAGGTCGCCAAGTTCCTGCTGTCGCCGTCGGTCATCGAGGGCACCGAGCTCACCGACGCCTCCGCCGGCATCCCGCAGAACGACGTCCAGTGGGTCGTCAACATCGAGATGGGCAACGACCCCGACAAGGCGATGCCCCCGGGGTCGACGGGCGCCGAGGACGACTTCGAGACCGTGTCCGCCGCGTTCGCCGGCGACGACTCCAAGCAGTTCGCGATCGTCCTCGACGGCAAGATCCTGTCCCCGCCGACGATGAACGACGTGATCTACGACGGCCGGTCCCAGATCACCGGCGACTTCACCGAGACCGAGGCGACCAACCTCGCCAACAGCCTGAAGTTCGGCGCCCTGCCGATCGACTTCGAGGACGACCCGCTGGTCGAGGAGATCGGCCCGTCGCTCGCCGGCAACCAGCTCAGCGCCGGCCTGCTCGCGGGCGGCATCGGCCTGGGGCTGGTCATGCTCTACTGCCTCCTCTACTACCGGATGCTCGGCACGGTCGTCGTCGCGTCGCTGTTCGTGGCGGCGGGCATCACCTACGGCATGGTGCTGCTGCTCGGGGAGACCGCGGGCTTCACGCTGACGCTGCCCGGCATCGCGGGCCTGATCATCGCGGTCGGCATCACCGCCGACTCCTTCGTCATCTACTTCGAGCGGATCCGTGACGAGATGCGCGAGGGCAAGTCGATGCGGGTCGCTGTCGAGACGGGTTGGGCACGCGCCCGCGTCACGCGGATCGCGGCCAACACGGTCTCGATCCTGTCGGCGCTGGTGCTCTACATCTTCGCGACCGGCGCGGTGAAGGGCTTCGGCTTCGCGCTCGGCCTGTCGACCCTGATCGACCTCGCCGTGCTGTTCTGGTTCACCAAGCCCGCGCTGTCGTGGCTCGGCCAGTTCCGGATCTTCAACTCCGGCCACCGCTTCTCCGGCCTCAGCCCGGAGACGCTCGGCATCGACGCACCGGTCGCGCGGAAGGCCGCGACCGCGGGAGGGAACGCCTGATGGGCAAGATGTCGCGGCTCGGCAACGAGCTCTACCAGGGACGCAAGTCGATCGACTTCATCGGCAAGCGCTGGCTGTTCTACGCCATCTCCGCCGTGCTGATCGGCCTCGCGGTCGCCGTGGTCGCGATCAAGGGCCTCAACTTCGGCGTCGAGTTCACCGGCGGCACGGAGTACAACATCACCGTCGGCGCCGGCGAGGCCACCCAGGAGGCCGCCGACGGGCTGCGCGAGGCGGTGGGCGACGCGGCCATCGAGAACGCCGAGAACCCGACCGTGACGACCGCGGGCGACCAGGCACTCACGATGCAGACCGAGAACCTGTCGCCGGAGCAGAGCGACGCGGTCCGCGAGCTGATCTTCGAAGAGTTCCCGGACATCACCGACGACGACGTCTCGCAGTCCGACATCGGCCCGAGCTGGGGCGAGGAGGTCGCCGAGCGAGCGATCATCGGCGTGATCATCTTCCTGATCCTGGTCGTGCTCTTCATCTGGGCCTACTTCCGCGAGTGGAAGATGTCGGTCGCCGCGCTCGTCGCCCTGCTCCACGACGTCGCGCTGACGGTCGGCGTCTACGCCCTGTCCGGCTTCCAGGTGACGCCGGCAGCGGTCACCGGCCTGCTCGCGATCCTCGGGTTCTCGCTCTACGACACGGTCGTCGTGTTCGACAAGATCCGCGAGAACACCACCACGCTGCGCAAGAGCACCGAGTCGTACGCCGACGCCGCCAACCTCGCGGTCAACCAGACCCTGGTGCGGTCGATCAACACCAGCATCGTGGCCCTGATCCCGATCGGCGCGATCCTCTACGTCAGCGCCGTCCAGCTCGGTGCGAGCTCGCTGCAGGACCTGGCACTGGCTCAGTTCGTCGGCATGGCCGCCGGCGTCTACTCCTCGGTCATGCTGGCTCCCCGGGTGCTCGTCCACCTGAAGTCCGGCGAGTCCGAGGTCCAGGAGCAGGCCCGTCGCGCTGCCGCGAAGCAGAAGCGCATCGCCGCCGACCGCTACGCAGCGGTCCCGGCGTTCGCCGACGACATGCCGGTGCGCGACCAGGGCGCCGAGGCCGTGGAGATCGAGGACGACGACTCGTTCCGCGCGGACGTCGAGGACGACGAGGACACCGAGGCGGCGACGAGCCGGACCGCGGCCGCGGGGCGTGGGCGCACGGTGCCCGAGCAGCACCGGCCCGTCGGCAAGAGCGACGCCGCAGGGCGCCAGCAGCCGGTCCGCCAGCCGCGGTCCAAGCGCGGCAAGAAGTGACCCAGCCGGCGGCGGAGGCGATCGAGCGGCTGGTCCGCGACATCCCGGACTTCCCGCAGCCCGGGATCGTCTTCAAGGACATCACCCCGCTGCTGGCCGACCCCGACGGCTTCGGCGCCGTCGTCGACGGGCTCGCTGCCGCCGGCCGTGGCCCGGCCGGCGAGGTCGTCGTCGACAAGGTCGTCGGCATGGAGGCGCGCGGGTTCATCCTCGCCGCCCCCGTGGCGCTCGCGCTCGGTGTCGGCTTCGTGCCGGTCCGGAAGGCGGGCAAGCTGCCGGGCGAGATCCACTCCGTCTCCTACGAGCTCGAGTACGGCGAGGCCGTGCTCGAGCTGCACCGCGACGGAGTCGCTCCCGGTGACCGGGTGCTCGTCGTCGACGACGTGCTCGCGACGGGCGGCACCGCGCGCGCCACCCGGGAGCTGGTCGAGCGCTGCGGCGCGACGGTCGCTGCGATGACGGTCCTCATCGAGCTGACGTTCCTCCCCGGGCGGTCCGCGATCGGGGACCTTCCGTTCACCGCGCTCGCCCAGGTCTGACGGCCCCTAGACTGGTGGAATGACAGAGGAACGGGCCTCCGTGGCGGGGGAAGAGGCGCCCGCCCGCCCCGTTCCCGCGCGCCCGTCGCCGGCCCCGGCTGTCTCCAGCGACGCGACCAGTGGCGGCCGTGGCATGCGCGCCCGGCTCGCCCGGATGGGCACCCGCGGCCAGACGACCAACCCGGTGCTGGAGCCGCTCTTCCGCGCGGTCCGCACCAACCACCCGAAGGCCGACCTCGCTCTCCTGGAGCGCGCCTACGTCACGGCCGAGCGCCTGCACGGCGACCAGATGCGCAAGAGCGGCGACCCCTACATCACGCACCCGCTCGCCGTGACCACGATCCTGGCCGGCATCGGCATGACCGAGCCGACGCTGGTGGCGGCGCTCCTGCACGACACGGTCGAGGACACGCCGTACACCCTCGAGCAGTGCCGCAAGGACTTCGGCGACGAGGTCGCGCAGCTCGTCGACGGCGTCACCAAGCTCGACAAGGTCGTCTACGGCGACAACGCGAAGGCCGAGACGATCCGCAAGATGATCGTCGCGATGTCGCGCGACATCCGGGTGCTCGTCATCAAGCTCGCCGACCGTCTCCACAACATGCGGACGCTGCGCTACGTTCCTCCGAAGTCGCAGGAGCGCACCGCCCGCGAGACGCTGGACATCTATGCGCCGCTGGCCCACCGGCTGGGCATGAACACCATCAAGTGGGAGCTCGAGGACCTCGCGTTCGCGACGCTGCACCCGAAGATCTACGACGAGATCGTGCGGATGGTCGCCGAGCGTGCGCCGTCGCGCGACTCGTTCCTCGCCGAGGTGATCAGCCAGGTCGAGAAGGATCTGCGCGAGGCGAAGATCAAGGCGACGGTCACCGGGCGGCCGAAGCACTACTACTCGATCTACCAGAAGATGATCGTCGGCGGCCGCGACTTCTCCGACATCTACGACCTGGTCGGCATCCGCATCCTCGTCGAGGAGGACCGCGACTGCTACGGCGTGCTGGGTGTCCTCCACTCGCGATGGAACCCGGTCCTCGGCCGGTTCAAGGACTACGTCGCGATGCCGAAGTTCAACATGTACCAGTCGCTGCACACGACGGTGATCGGCCCGCAGGGCAAGCCCGTCGAGATGCAGATCCGCACGTTCGCCCAGCACCGTCGGGCCGAGTACGGCGTCGCCGCGCACTGGAAGTACAAGGAGGACGGGCGCACCGGCCAGGACACCGAGAAGCGCGGCGACATGGACGACATGTCCTGGGTCCGCCAGCTGCTCGACTGGCAGAGCGAGGTCGAGGACCCGGGGGAGTTCCTCGAGTCCCTGCGGTTCGAGATCAACCAGACCGAGACCTACGTCTTCACGCCGCGCGGCGACGTGATCGCCCTGCCGTCGGGCTCGACGCCGGTCGACTTCGCCTATGCGGTGCACACCGAGGTGGGCCACCACACGATCGGCGCCCGGGTCAACGGCCGCCTGGTTCCGCTCGAGTCGACGCTCGAGAACGGCGACGTCGTCGAGGTGTTCACCTCCAAGGCCGCGACCGCGGGTCCCTCGCGCGACTGGCTCAACTTCGTGAAGTCCCAACGGGCGCGCTCGAAGATCCGCCAGTGGTTCACCAAGGAGCGTCGCGAGGAGGCGATCGAGCACGGCAAGGACGAGATCGCCAAGCTGATGCGCAAGGAGGGCCTGCCCCTCCAGCGGCTGCTCAGCCACGACTCGCTCACCCGGGCGGCGGAGCAGTTCCGCCTCGCCGACGTGTCGGCGCTCTACGCCGCCGTGGGCGAGGGCAACCTCGGCGCTCCGACCGTGGTCCGCAAGGTCATCGAGCTCCACGGCGGCGACGAGGGCGCACAGGAGGACCTGGCGGAGGCCGTCACCATCACCGGCCGCTCCCGCCGCCCGCGGATCAGCTCCGGCAGCGACTCCGGCGTGATCGTCAAGGGCGCTCCCGACGTCTGGGTGAAGCTCGCCAAGTGCTGCACCCCGGTGCCGCCCGACGACATCCTCGGCTTCGTCACCAAGGGCGGTGGCGTGTCGGTCCACCGCAAGGACTGCACCAACGCCGCGAGCCTGATGAGCCAGCCCGAGAAGGTGCTCGAGGTCGAGTGGGCGCCGTCGGGCCAGTCGACGTTCCTGGTCAACATCCAGGTCGAGGCGCTCGACCGCTCCCGCCTGCTGTCGGACATCACGATGGTGCTGTCCGACGCCCACCTCAACCTGCTGTCGGCGAACCTGACCACCACCCGCGACCGGGTCGCCAAGATCCGCTTCACGTTCGAGATGGGCGACGCCAAGCACCTCGACACGGTGCTGAAATCCGTGCGGACCGTCCCGGGTGTCTTCGACGTCTACCGGGTGACCCAGTAGTCAGCTGAAGTCGGCTGAAGCGCGCTTGGCCATCTCCAGGAAGCTCCGCCGGCCCTCGAGGTTCTCCTCGAGCTCCTTGATCTTGCGCTGGTCGCCGGCGGCGCGGGCCTTCTCGAGCTTGGCCTCGGCGTCGGCGATCGCGGTCTCCAGCTTGGAGACCATGTCGTCGGCGCGGGCGGACTTCTCCGGGTCGGACTTCTTCCACTGCTCGTCCTCGAGCTTGCGGATGGCCTGCTCGACGGTGCGCATCCGGCCCTCGAGCTCCTTGATGCGGTCGCGTGGCACCTTGCCCGCCTCGTCCCAGCGGTCGGCGAGCTCGCGGAAGGCGGCCTTCGCGGCGGCCAGGTCGGTGACGGGGAGCAGCGCCTCGGCCTCGACCAGGATCGCCTCCTTCACCTCGGCGTTGGCGGCGAACTCGGCGTCGAGCGCCGCGTTGGCGGCGTCGCGGGCACCGAAGAACTTGTCCTGGGCGCCGCGGAACCGCTGCCACAGCTCGTCGTCGACCGCCTTGGGCGCCGGGCCAGCCGCCTTCCAGTCACGCATCAGGTCGCGGTAGCGGCTGGCGGTCGGGCCCCAGTCGGTGGAGTCGGCGAGGACCTCGGCCTCAGTGGCGAGCCGCTCCTTGATGATCCGGGCGGCCTCGCGCTTCTCGTCCTGCTCGGCGAAGTGGGCCTTGCGCGCCTTCGTGTACGCCGACCGCGCCGAGGAGAAGCGCTTCCAGAGCGCGTCGTCGGCGGCCTTGTCGATGCGGGGGAGCTGCTTCCACTGCTCGAGCAGCTCGCGGAGCCGATTGGCGCCGTTCTTCCAGTCGCGGCCGCCGGCGATCTTCTCCGCCTCCGCGGCGAGCTGCTCCTTCTGGGCGCGGGCCTCGTCCTGCCGCTTCGCCTTCTCCGCGCGTCGGTTCTCCCGCTGCGCCGCGATCACGGGCAGCAGCTCGTCGAGCTTCGCGCAGAGCGCGGGCAGGTCGCCGACCGCGTTGGCCTCGGGCAGCGAACCGCGCACGGTCTTGATCGTGGAGAGCGCCTCGTCGGGGGAGAGGACGCCGGAGGTGACCCGTCGGTGGAGCAGGTCGACCTCGACCGCGAGCGCGTCGTACCGCTTCGTGTAGAAGCTCAACGCCTCCTCCGGAGAGACGTCGGGCACCTGCCCGACAGCCCTCTCGCCGTCAGCGGTCTTCACATAGACGGTGCCGTCGTCGCCGACGCGTCCCCACTCACTCGCAGTCACAATGGGCCATGCTAGGCGAAGGAAGCCCGGCCGATAGGGTGGGTTGGTGCTGATTGCCGCCTTCCCCGCCGGACCGTGGGGCACCAATTGCTACGTCGCGGCCACCGCGGCGGGCAACGAGTGCGTGGTCATCGACCCCGGCATGGACGCCGCGGACGGCATCGCCGAGGTCGTGCGCGAGCACCGGCTCAAGCCCGTGGCAGTCCTGCTGACCCACGGCCACGTCGACCACATGTTCTCGGTGACCCCGGTCTCCGGCACCTACGACGCGACCGCCTGGATCCACCCGGGCGACCGGCACCTGCTCGCCGACCCGATGGCCGGCATCTCGGCCGAGTCCGCCGGGATGCTCCTGGGCGGGAAGTACGAGTTCACCGAGCCCGACGACGTGAAGGAGCTGGGCGACGGCGCCGAGCTGGAGCTGGCCGGCCTTCGCTTCCTCGTCGACCACACCCCCGGCCACACCGAGGGGTCGGTGACGTTCCGAACCCCGTACGACGCCGCCGACATCAGCGAGGTCATGTTCTCCGGCGACCTGCTCTTCCAGGGCTCGATCGGCCGCACCGACCTGCCCGGCGGCGACCACCCCACGATGCTGCGCAGCCTCACCGAGAAGGTGCTGCCGCTCGCCGACGACATCGTGGTGCTGCCCGGTCATGGCGACCAGACGTCCATCGGCCGCGAGCGCGCCACGAACCCGTTCCTGCTCGACCTGCTCCAGCAGGGGAGCGCCGACCGCGTCACCCGAGGTCTGTAGAAGATGGCGAAGCCCACCCCGCTCAGCGGGTTCCCCGAGCTGCTCCCTGCCCAGCGCCAGGTCGAGCAGCAGGTCCTGGCGACCCTGGCGTCGACGTTCGAGCTGCACGGCTTCGGCAGCATCGAGACCCGTGCCGTGGAGCCGCTCGACCAGCTGCTGCGCAAGGGCGACACGTCCAAGGAGGTCTACCTCCTGCGCCGGCTGCACGAGGAGTCGGCCGAGGGTCACGCCGGGATGGGCCTGCACTTCGACCTGACGGTGCCGTTCGCGCGCTACGTGCTCGAGAACGCCGGCAGGCTCGAGTTCCCGTTCCGGCGCTACCAGATCCAGAAGGTTTGGCGGGGCGAGCGGCCCCAGGAGGGCCGGTTCCGCGAGTTCACGCAGGCCGACATCGACGTGGTCGGCCGCGACACCCTGCCGTTCCACCACGACGTCGAGGTCGCGCGCGTGATGCTCGACGCCCTCGCGCGGCTCGACTTCCTCCCCGGCTTCCGCCTCCAGGTCAACAACCGCAAGCTGATCCAGGGCTTCTACGCCGGGCTCGGCGTGAGCGACGAGGGCATCGACGAGGTCATGCGGCTGGTCGACAAGCTCGACAAGCTGCCCAGCGACAAGGTCCGCGAGCTGCTCGTGAGTGACGCGGGCATCACCGACGAGCAGGCGGAGCGCTGTCTCGCTCTGGCAGCGATCCGGTCCGTCGACGACTCGTTCGTCGCCCGCGTCCGCGAGCTCGGTGTGGACCACCCGCTGCTCGACGAGGGGCTCGACGAGCTGTCGACGCTGGTCCGCGCGTGTGCCCCGCTGGCCACAGAGGCGGTCCGCATCGAGGCCGACCTGTCGATCGCCCGCGGCCTCGACTACTACACCGGCACCGTCTTCGAGACCCGCCTCGACGGCTACGAGTCGCTCGGGTCGATCTGCTCCGGCGGGCGCTACGACGCGCTCGCGAGCGACGGTCGTACGACGTACCCGGGCGTCGGCATCTCGCTCGGCGTCAGCCGGGTGCTGGTGCCCCTGCTCCAGCGCGGGCTGGTCACCGCCGACCGCTCGGTGCCGAGCGTGGTGCTCGTCGCCGTGACCGACGAGGAGTCGCGCGGCGACGCCGACGCGATCGCCACGGCGCTCCGCGCCAACGGCGTGCCCTGCGAGGTGGCGCCGACCGCCGCGAAGTTCGGCAAGCAGATCCGCCACGCCGAGCGGCGCGGCATCCCCTTCGTCTGGTTCACCTCGCCGGAGGGCACCGGCGAGGTCAAGGACATCCGCACCGGAAACCAGGTCGCCGCCGACCCGGCGACGTGGCAGCCTCCGACCCACGACCTGCGACCCACGGTTTCGAGGCTCGCTTCGCTCGCACCTCAACCACCGATGAACAAGGAGACCAACCCGTGATCCGCACCCATGACGCCGGCACCCTGCGCGCCGAGCACGTCGGCCAGACCGTCACCCTCGCCGGGTGGGTGGCCAACCGGCGCGATCACGGTGGTGTCGCCTTCATCGACCTGCGCGAGGCCAGCGGTGTCGTCCAGGTCGTCATCCGCGACGAGTCGGTCGCCCACGCTCTCCGCGCGGAGTACTGCCTCAAGGTGACCGGCGAGGTCGTCGCCCGCAAGGAGGGCATGGAGAACCCCAACCTCGCGACCGGCGCGGTCGAGGTCGTCGCCAGCGACGTCGAGGTGCTGTCGGCCGCCGCGCCCCTGCCGTTCCCGATCTCCGACCACGTCGACGTGGGGGAGGAGACCCGGCTCAAGCACCGCTACCTCGACCTGCGGCGTACGGCGCCGGGCAACGCCCTGCGGCTGCGCAGCAAGGTCAACAAGGCGGCCCGCGACGTGCTCGACACGCACGGCTTCGTCGAGGTCGAGACCCCCACGCTGACGCGGAGCACGCCCGAGGGCGCCCGTGACTTCCTGGTGCCGGCCCGCCTGCAGCCCGGCAGCTGGTACGCCCTGCCGCAGAGCCCGCAGCTCTTCAAGCAGCTGCTGATGGTCGCCGGCATGGAGCGCTACTTCCAGATCGCGCGCTGCTACCGCGACGAGGACTTCCGCGCCGACCGCCAGCCGGAGTTCACCCAGCTCGACGTCGAGATGAGCTTCGTCGACCAGGACGACGTGATCGCGCTGTCCGAGGAGATCCTCAGCGCGCTGTGGAAGCTCGTGGGCTACGAGATCCCGCTGCCGATCCCGCGGATGACCTTCGCCGACGCGATGGCCCGGTTCGGGTCCGACAAGCCCGACCTGCGGATGGGCCAGGAGCTCGTCGAGTGCACCGACTACTTCAAGGACACCCCGTTCCGCGTCTTCCAGGCGGAGTACGTCGGCGCGGTCGTCATGCCCGGCGGAGCGAGCCAGCCCCGCAAGCAGCTCGACGCCTGGCAGGAGTGGGCCAAGCAGCGCGGTGCCCGGGGCCTCGCCTACGTGCTCGTCCAGGAGGACGGCGAGCTCGGCGGCCCGGTCGCCAAGAACCTCTCCGAGGAGGAGAAGGCCGGGATCGCCGCCCACGTCGGTGCCCAGCCCGGCGACTGCATCTTCTTCGCGGCCGGCGCCACCAAGTCCAGCCGCGCGCTCCTCGGCGCCGCCCGCCTGGAGATCGGCCGCCGGTGTGGCCTGATCGACGAGGACGCCTGGGCGTTCGTCTGGATCGTCGACGCCCCGCTGCTCGAGCCGGCCTCCGACGCGGTCGCCTCCGGTGACGTCGCGGTGGGCTCAGGTGCCTGGACCGCGGTCCACCACGCGTTCACCAGCCCGCAGGACCCCGACGGCTTCGACCAGGACCCCGGCAACGCCGTGGCCTGGGCCTACGACATCGTCTGCAACGGCAACGAGATCGGCGGTGGCTCGATCCGTATCCACCGCGAGGACGTCCAGAAGCGCGTCTTCGCGCTCATGGGCATCGGCGAGGCCGAGGCCGAGGAGAAGTTCGGTTTCCTCCTGGAGGCGTTCAAGTACGGCGCGCCGCCGCACGGCGGCATCGCGTTCGGCTGGGACCGCATCACCGCGCTCCTGGCAGGCACGGACTCGATCCGCGAGGTCATCGCCTTCCCGAAGTCCGGCGGTGGCTTCGACCCGCTGACCGCGGCACCCGCGCCGATCACCCCGGAGCAGCGCAAGGAAGCCGGTGTCGACGCGTCGCCACAGAAGGATCTCCCGGTTTAACCGGCCACCGAGACCAGATCGTTACCGGTCGGTGATCTGTTACGTGGCTCACCTCCCTTAGAGTCTCGCTCGGCGCGAGTGCGCTGAGTCGCCCATTTCGGGAACTTGAAAGGGATCGCATGACGCTGCCTGCGACCGACCTCGCAGTGCACGAGGAGGCCACCGAGCCGGTGGCCGATGAGGCCTCGCGCAAGGAGATCGCCGGACGCTCGCCGACCCGGATCGCCATCGACCGGCTCCGCAAGGACCCGATCGCGGTCATCTGCTTCCTGGTCGTGCTGTTCTTCGTGATGGTCGCGGTGCTCGCCGACGTGTGGCTGAACCTGTTCAACGTCTCGACCGACACGGTGCGCGCGAGCGACTACGTCGACCTCACGACCGGTCTGCCGACCGTCGGCCCGCCCAACCACGGGTTCACGATGGAGCACCCGTTCGGCGTCAAGCCCGGTGACGGGACCGACCTGCTCGCGATCTGGATCGAGGGTTGCCGGACGTCGCTCATGCTCGCGTCGCTCGCGGCGGTCCTGTCGACCATCATCGGCGTGACCCTGGGCCTGATCGCGGGCTTCAAGGGCGGCGTCTTCGACACCCTGATCTCGTTCACGACGAACCTTTTCCTCACCTTCCCGTTCCTGCTCGGCGCGCTGATGGTGGCGCCGATCGTCAACGAGCGGTGGGGCGACCAGCCCGAGAAGATGAAGACCTACAGCTTCGTGGCGCTGATGCTGATCCTCGTGTTCTTCAGCTGGATGAGCGTGGCGCGGCTGGTGCGCGGCGAGGTGCTGTCGCTGCGGGAGCGCGAGTTCGTCAAGGCGGCGCGCGTCATCGGCGTGCCGACCTGGCGGATCATGGTGCGCGAGATGCTGCCCAACCTGATCGCTCCGATCGTCGTGTCGTTCTCCCTCGGCCTGCCGGCGTTCGTGGCGGCCGAGGCCGGCCTCTCCTACCTCGGCATCGGCATCATCGGCCGCGAGTCGTGGGGCCGCACCATCGTGGCTGCCACGGACTGGTGGGACCTCTACCCGCAGTACCTCCTCGCGCCGGTCATCGGTGTCGCGGTCCTGTGCGTCGCGCTCAACTTGCTCGGCGACGCCATCCGCGACGCGTTCGACCCGAAGACCCGACGCTGACCCACCCCAATCGTCGGCCGAGCGCCTCGGTCAACGCACAAGAAAGGCTGGATACATGAATCGGAAGAAGGCATTCGCCGCCGCGCTCAGCGCGTCGGTGATGACCCTCGCCCTCGCCGCCTGCGGCGGCGGGGACAGTGACGGCGACGGTCCCGGCTCCGCCGGCGACGAGGACCTCGCCAAGGGCTCGACCAGCTCGGGCGGGAAGAACGCCGAGGCCGAGGGCCCGGCGCCGGAGCTCGAGGGTGCCCAGGAGGGTGGCGACCTGACCGTTCTCGCCCCCGACCCCGACGACGGTGCGGACTCGCTCGACCCGGCCGGCCTCTGGTCCGTGACCGACAACGGCATCGCGCAGAGCCTCCTGTTCCGCTCGCTCACCACGTTCCGCCAGTCCGAGGACGGCAGCTACGAGCTCGTCCCGGACCTCGCGACCGACCTCGGTACGCCCAACGAGGACTTCACGGAGTGGACGTTCACGCTGAAGGAGGGCATCAAGTGGGAGACGGGTGACCCCGTCACCGCGGAGGAGGTCGCGTTCGGCATCAAGCGCAGCTTCGACGCCGACACGTTCGCCACCGGCCCCGGCACGGCGTACTCCAAGCCGTACTTCGAGGGTGGCGACAAGTACAACGGTCCCTACAAGGACGGTGACGAGTTCCCGGGCATCGAGGTCCAGGGCAACGACATCATCATGCACTTCAGCACCCCGTTCCCGGAGATGGACTACTACTCGGTCTTCCCGGCGATCGGCCCGGTGCCGCTCGACGCCTCCGAGCAGGACTACGGCCTCAAGCCGCTGGCCACCGGCCCCTACAAGGTCCAGGAGTTCGTCCCGAACCAGAAGCTGGTCCTCGTCCAGAACGACCAGTGGGACCCCGAGACCGACCCGGCTCGTCGTCAGCTCGTCGACTCCTACACCTTCGAGTTCGACGTGAACCCGAAGGTCGCGGCCGAGACCGTGTTCAGCGACGAGGCCGGCGCGACGACCATCGTCACCGCGCTGCAGGGCACCGACTACACCAAGGCGACCCAGGACGGCCTCGAGGACAAGATGCTCGTCGGCCCCCAGCCGTGCACCAGCTTCGTGATGCCGAAGTACAGCGAGATCCCGGAGCTCGAGGTCCGGCAGGCCCTGGCCTACGCCTACGACTACGAGAACATCTGGGCCGCCGGCGGCGAGGTCCCGGGTATCACCCGGGCCAACGGCGTCACCGACGAGTCTCTGGGCTTCGGCCTGCTGCCCCCGGGCATGGCCGGTCGCCAGGTCTGGGAGGGCCCGGACGGGGAGGGCATCACGTTCGACCCGGAGAAGTCGAAGGAGCTGCTGAAGGCGGCTGGCTTCGAGCCCGGTGAGTACGAGGTGCAGTTCGTCTACGACGCGTCGACCCCCGAGGGCGAGGCGAGCGCCGAGCAGCGCAAGCGCGGTTACGAGGAGTCCGGCTTCAAGGTCGAGATGTTCCCCTACACCGGCGGCTCGCTGTACGACGTGTGGACCGACCCGAACAACAAGCTGTACAAGAAGATCAACCTGCTCGGCACCGCGTGGTGCCAGGACTGGCCGTCGGCCTCGACGTTCCTGCCCGTGATCGTGGGCGCGGACCCGGAGCCCGGTCCCTACAACACCGGCGCGTTCAGCGAGGACTCGGTCAACGCCGAGATCGAGCGGATCCAGGGTCTGCCGGTCGAGGAGCAGGCGGAGGCCTGGGGCGAGCTGGAGCAGACCGTGATGACGGACTTCCAGCCCGTGATCAACACCGGTTACTACCAGGTGATCTTCGGCATCGGCAGCAACGTCGAGGGTCTCGCCAACGACACCTCCGTCGGTGGCGCGCCTGACTACCGCACGATCTACATCGCTGAGTGAGCGACCTGATCGCTAGGTAGCACCGATTGCGAGGTCGGGTGGGGTCTCACGGCCCCACCCGACCTCCCACCTGTCCCGCGTCGTCGTAGAGGAAGCAGATGTTCTCGTTCCTGGTCAAGCGGATCCTCTCCGGATCGCTGATCATCGTGCTGGTCTCGATGATCGTGTACACGCTCTTCTTCTTCGGCCCTGAGAGCCCCGCCCTCGAGCTGTGCCGCCGCGACACCAACAACCGGTGTGGCCCGGACTCGGCGAAGCTGGTCGAGTACGAGGACCGGCTCGGCTACAACAACCCTGTCCACGAGGAGTACGGCAAGTGGGCGAAGGGTCTCGTCGCCGGCCGTGACATCCACGTGGGGCAGACCGTCTACGAGTGCCCGGCTCCCTGCCTGGGCCTCTCCTACCGCGACCGCTCCCTGGTCACCGACCAGATGAAGAAGCGGTTCCCCGTGACCCTCAGCCTGGCGATCGGCGCCTCGTTCCTCTATCTCGCGATCGGCGTCACCGTCGGCGTCCTCGCGGCCCGAAGACGGGGCACGTTCGCCGACAAGGCGCTGGTGTCGTCGACACTCGTGCTCAGCTCGATCCCGTACTACCTGGTCGCGCTCATGAGCTTCCTGTTCCTGACGCTCGACACCTCGGTGTTCCCGGACGTCGGCTACACACCCTTCTTCGACAATCCCGCGAAATGGGCGACCGGGTTGCTCCTGGTGTGGCTCGTGATGGGCCTCTACGGAGCAACCTCCTACACCCGTTACTCCCGCGGCGCGATGGTCGAGTCTCTCAACGAGGACTACGTGCGCACCGCGAAGGCGAAGGGCCTGAAGGCCCGGTCGGTCGTCGCCAAGCACGCACTGCGCTCCGCACTCGTGCCCGTCGTCACGATCTTCGGCCTCGACGTCGCGTTCCTCATGTCCGGCACCGTGTTCACCGAGCAGATCTTCAGCCTCGAGGGCATCGGCAAGTGGGGCGTCGACGCGGTCAACATCATGGACCTACCGGTGGTGCAGGCAACGTCGCTGGTGCTCGCCATCTTCGTCGTGATCTCGACCATGGTGGTCGACATCCTCTACAGCGTGCTCGACCCGAGAGTGAGGCTTTCATGACCGGCCCGGAGACCTCCGGCCCCTACCTGGAGGTCGAGAACCTGACCGTCAGGTTCCCGACCGCAGACGGTCTCGTCCAGGCGGTCACCGACCTGAGCTACAGCGTGGAGCTCGGCAAGACCCTCGGCATCGTGGGTGAGTCGGGATCGGGCAAGTCGGTCTCGAGCATGGCGGTGCTCGGCCTGCACGACCGGCGCTCGGCCCAGATCGACGGCTCGATCAAGGTCGGCGGCACCGAGGTCGTCGGCCTGAGCGAGGACGGGCTGCGCAAGCTGCGTGGCAACTCGGTCGCGATGATTTTCCAGGACGCCCTCGCGGCGCTGCACCCCTTCTACAAGGTCGGCGCCCAGCTCGCGGAGGCCTACCGGGTGCACCACCCGGAGGTGTCGCGGCGCGACGCCAAGCAGCGCGCCATCGAGATGCTCGACCGGGTCGGTATCCCGCAGCCGGACCGCCGCGTCGACCAGTACCCGCACCAGTTCTCCGGCGGCATGCGGCAGCGCGCGATGATCGCGATGGGCCTCATCAACGACCCGTCGCTGCTGATCGCCGACGAGCCGACGACGGCCCTCGACGTGACCGTCCAGGCGCAGATCCTCGACCTGCTCCAGGACCTCCAGCGCGAGTTCAACTCGGCGATCATCATCATCACCCACGACCTCGGGGTGGTCGCGGAGATGGCCGACGACGTGCTGGTGATGTACGGCGGCCGGGCCGTCGAGTACGGCGCCTGCAAGGAGGTGCTGACCCACCCGGAGATGCCCTACACGTGGGGCCTGCTGTCGAGCGTCCCCGACGTCACGTCCGACACCGACGCCCGGATGATCCCGATCCCCGGCAACCCGCCGAGCCTCCTCAACCCGCCGTCGGGCTGCTCGTTCCACCCGCGGTGCCTGCACCGACACAAGGTCCCCGGGGACCTGTGCAGCACGACGCTGCCCGACCTGCTGCCGGGTGGCCGCGGCGCCGGCCACGTCAAGCGGTGCCACCTGGCCGACCCCGACGCGATCTATGCGGCCGAGGTGCTGCCGGAGATCGCCCCGAGCCTCGTAGAGGAGCGTTGATGAACGAGGTGCCGCGCGAGGCGGAGCCGACCACCGAGCAGGACATGGAGGACCGCCAGGCGGACCTCGCGGAGTACGCCCCGCCGTCCTTCGAGGAGATCGTGGGGGAGACCCACACGGCCGCCGAGCTTGACCCGAACGCCGAGCCGGTGCTGACGGTCGAGAACCTCCGGATGTACTTCCCGATCAAGACGCCGCTGATGCGGCGTACGGTTGCCCACGTCCAAGCCGTCGACGGGGTCTCCTTCCAGCTCCCGAAGGGCGGCTCGCTCGGTCTGGTGGGCGAGTCCGGCTGTGGCAAGTCCACGACCGGTCAGCTCATCACCCGGCTCTACGAACCGACCGGCGGGTCGATGATGTTCGAGGGCAAGGACCTCGCGCAGCTGAAGGAGAAGGAGCTCAAGCCGCTGCGGCGCGAGATCCAGATGATCTTCCAGGACCCCTACAGCTCGCTGAACCCGCGCCACACGGTCGGCGCGATCGTCGGCGAGCCGATGCGGGTGCACAACGTGGTGCCGAAGAACCAGGTCCTCAAGCGGGTCCAGGAGCTGCTCGAGGTCGTCGGCCTCAACCCGGAGCACTACAACCGCTATCCCAACGAGTTCTCCGGTGGCCAGCGGCAGCGCATCGGGATCGCCCGGGCGCTGGCGCTCCAGCCGAAGGTGATGGTCGCCGACGAGCCGGTCTCCGCGCTCGACGTGTCGATCCAGGCACAGGTCGTCAACCTCCTGCAGGACCTGCAGAAGGAATTCGACATCGCGTTCCTGTTCATTGCCCACGACCTCGCGGTGGTCCGGCACTTCTGCCCCGAGGTCGCGGTGATGTACCTCGGCAAGATCATCGAGATCGGCGATCGGGAGAGCATCTATGCCAACGCGCACCACCCCTACACCCAGGCCCTGCTGTCGGCGGTGCCCGATATCAAGCAGGCCGCCACGGGTGGGCGCCGCGAGCGGATCCGGCTCACCGGCGAGGTGCCGAGCCCGATCGACCCGCCGTCCGGCTGCCGGTTCCGCACCCGCTGCCCGCTCGCCCAGGAGATCTGCGCCCGGCACGAGCCGCCGCTGCTCCAGATCGGCAAGCGGCACAAGGTCGCGTGCCACTTCCCGGGCCGGCTGGGCGAGCACCCGCGCGAGCCGCTGACGGCGCGCCTGCTCGGTGTGGACGCTCAGGGTCAGCCCGACCCCGGTGCCAGCCCGGTCAACGACCTCGTCGAGCAGCCCGGGTACGCCGACACCTGGTTCGACCTCGACGCGAAGACCATCGGGCGCGCCTGACTAGGCTCGCTCCATGAGTGAGCCCGGCCTGTTCGACGCGCCCGACGGCGCCGCGACGCCGCGGGCCGGCGGCAGCCTGGCCGACGCGGCGCACGCGGCGGCGCCGCTGGCGGTGCGGATGCGGCCGCGGTCGCTCGACGAGCTCGTCGGGCAGCCGCAGCTGCGCGCGCCCGGATCACCGCTGCACCAGCTGATCGAGGGCGACAAGGCGATGTCGCTGCTGCTGTGGGGGCCGCCCGGCACGGGCAAGACGACGATCGCGTCGATCCTCAGCGGCCAGACCGGACGACGCTTCGTGGAGGTCTCGGCGGTGTCCGCCGGCGTCAAGGACGTGCGGGCCGCGATCGAGGCGGCGCGCTCCACGCTGGTGTCCACGGGCCGCGAGACGGTGCTGTTCGTCGACGAGGTGCACCGGTTCAGCAAGGCCCAGCAGGACGCGCTGCTCCCCGGGGTCGAGAACAGGTGGGTGACGCTGGTCGCCGCGACCACCGAGAACCCGTCGTTCAGCGTCATCTCGCCGCTGCTGTCCCGCAGCCTGCTGCTGCGGCTCCAGTCGCTCACCGACGACGACATCCGCGAGGTGGTGGAGCGCGCGGTCGTCGACGAGCGCGGGCTGGGCGGGGCGTACACGCTCGATGACGACGCCCGCGACCACATCGTGCGGCTGGCCGGAGGAGACGCGCGGCGGGCGCTCACCTATCTGGAGGCGGCGGCGGGGGCAGTGCCGTCGCGGGGTCTCGATACGTCCTCGCCTAGCGGCTCGGACTACTCGACCAGCCTGGTGATCGACCTGGAGACGGCCGAGACCGCGGCCGACCAGGCCGCGGTGCGCTACGACCGCGACGGCGACCAGCACTACGACGTGATCAGCGCGTTCATCAAGTCGGTCCGGGGCTCCGACGCCGACGCCGCGCTGCACTACCTGGCCCGGATGATCGAGGCGGGGGAGGACCCCCGGTTCATCGCACGCCGGCTGATGATCCTCGCCAGCGAGGACATCGGGCTCGCGGACCCGACCGCGCTGCCCACCGCCGTCGCGGCCGCCCAGACGGTGCAGCTCATCGGGATGCCGGAGGCGCAGCTCACGCTCGCGCACGCGACGATCGCGCTTGCCGTCGCACCCAAGTCCAACGCGGTGACCACGGCGATCGGGGCCGCGATCGGCGACGTGCGCGCCGGCAAGATCGGCAGCGTGCCCGCCCACCTGCGCGACGCCCACTACCCGGGGGCGAAGAAGCTCGGACACGGGGCCGGCTACGTCTACAGCCACGACGCCCCGTACGGCGTGGCCGCGCAGCAGTACGCGCCCGACGTCGTCGCCGACGCGGCCTACTACCAGCCGACCGAGCTGGGCGCGGAGGCCGCGGTGAAGCAGCGGTGGGAGCGGATCCGGCGGTTAATCCGGGGTGAGTGACCGAGGGGGCTGCCGATAGGCTCTCCTCCCATGACGAGTGCGCTTGCGGTCCCCTCCCTGGTGGTGGTGCTGACCCTCCTCGTCCTGGCCGCGCTCACGGCGGCCGTGGTGCTGCTCGCGGGTGCCTTGCGGCGTACCCGCGAGGACGCGGAGGCGGTGCTCGCCCGCGCCGCCGCGGACGCCGCGGCCGACGCCGAGGCGCTGCGCGAGCAGCTCGACGAGCTCGACCAGCAGCTGCGCGAGCAGGCCGCCCGGATGGAGGAGGCGGCGCGCGTCCCCGCGGTGACGGTGGTCGACGACCGCGAGTACGTCATCACCCAGCTCGGCGAGCGCAAGCCCGCTCGCGGACCGCTCGGCGTGCTGCCGCTGCCCACCGTCCCCGGCCAGCCGGTGGTCGACGCGATGCTGCGCGAGAGCCTGATCCGCACCGCCTCGCTCGCGGCCGGCGTACGCCGTGCGCTGGCCCCCGAGGTGCGCAACCGGGTGCGGTTCGAGATGAGGCGCGAGGTCAAGCGGTCGCGGAAGCAGCGCCGGCTGCGGCTGCGGGTGGCGCGCCGCGAGCTGCACGCGCGCCAGCGAGCGGAGATCGACCCGGCATGATCGGCAAGGGAGTGGCGTTCGCCGCCGGAGCGGCGGCCGGCGTCTACGCGACGGTCAGGGTGCGGCGCGCGATGGAGGCGTTCACCCCGGACGGGATCCGCGACCGGATCAGCGCGGTCGGCGTCGGCGCCCGGATGATGCGGGCGGAGTTCCTGCACGGCGCCGCAGAGGCGGAGACCGACCTGCGGGAGAGGTACGACCTGGTGGCGGCCCAGCAGGCAACGCAGCACAAGCAGCTCGGACAATCCGAACAGAAGCGAGGCATCGAGTAGTGGACACCGCGGAGATCCGCCGGCGGTTCGTGGCGCACTTCGAGAAGAACACCAGCATCGGCGGGCACACGGCCGTGCCGTCGGCATCGCTGCTCCTCGACGACCCGAACCTGCTGTTCGTCAACGCGGGGATGGTGCCGTTCAAGCCGTTCTTCCTCGGTCAGGAGACCCCGCCCTACCCGCGGGCGGCGAGCGTGCAGAAGTGCATCCGCACGCCGGACATCGAGGACGTCGGCAAGACCACCCGCCACGGCACGTTCTTCGAGATGTGCGGCAACTTCAGCTTCGGTGACTACTTCAAGGAAGGCGCCATCGAGCTGGCGTGGGACCTGGTCACCAAGCCGCTCGCCGACGGCGGCTGGGGCCTCGAGGAGAGCAGGCTCTACCCGAGCGTCTACGCCGACGACGCGGAGGCGCTGGCGCTCTGGAGGAAGGTCACCGGCCTGCCCGAGGAGCGGATCCTGCGCCTCGGCAAGCGCGAGAACTACTGGTCGATGGGCGTGCCGGGCCCCGGCGGCCCGTGCTCGGAGATCCTCTACGACCGCGGTGCGGCGTACGGCCCCGACTTCGACGCCGCGAGCCTCGGCCCGGACATGCCGGTGCCCCTGGAGGACCGGCTGCTGGAGATCTGGAACCTGGTCTTCATGCAGGACGAGCTCAGCGCCGTCCGCAGCAAGGAGGACTTCGACATCGCGGGGTCGCTCCCGGCCAAGAACATCGACACCGGCATGGGCCTGGAGCGCGTGGCGTTCCTGCTCCAGGGCCGCGAGAACATGTACGAGATCGACGTCATGTTCCCGGTGATCGAGCGCGCCGAGCTGCTGACCGGCAAGAAGTACGGCGCCGACCGCGACGACGACGTGCGGTTCCGGGTCGTGGCCGACCACGTCCGCAGCTCACTCATGCTCATCAGCGACGGGGTGAAGCCCGGCAACGAGGGCCGCGGCTACGTGCTCCGCCGGCTGCTCCGGAGGGCGGTGCGCAACCTGCGGCTGCTCGGCTACCAGGACCCAGCGCTGCCCGAGCTGATGCCG